>CAYYLL010000007.1:62740-107063 GCA_964472525.1 uncultured Thioalkalispiraceae bacterium
GGGAGTCTGGTTGAAAAACATCATAAGTGCCAGTAAAAAGAAGGGGAAACTGGCATATGTATTCGGGGGAGTCTGGTTGAAAAACATCATAAGTGCCAGTAAAAAGAAGGGGAAACTGGCACTAAAAAAGCGGGGCACTTTTTTTAAAGTGCCCCTAATTTACCTAACCTAAAGGAGATTTCATAAATATTACAGTATTAACAATGCAGTTCCTGTGCCAACAAAAATGTTAATATTTGTAATAATTGGAACACAGAATCAGCCACTTAGTTCATAATAGAAACTCTTTTGTGGCATAAAATTGACATTAGAATATGCTAATATTTAAAGTATTGACATATATATTGCTAAAAAATGGTTATTATCACTAAAGTAAATATAAAAATGACCTATAAACAGTTATGATTTCATATGTAATAAAAATGTCATGTACCTTTGTTTAAATAGCCGCTATGTCTAATATAAATAAACCCACTATCCTCATTGTTGATGACGAACATGCAATTCGAGAAATGATATGTATGTCTCTGGAAGATCAATACCATTGTCTGGAAGCCAGTGACGCCCATAAAGCCGAAGCGATGCTAAACCAGCAAATACCTGACTTAATTCTACTGGACTGGATGATGCCAGGCATTAGTGGCATTAATTATATAAAAAGTCTACGGCGAAATGAAAAAACAGATATCATACCCGTTATCATGCTAACCGCTAAAACCGAAGAAAATAATATGCTCGAGGGCCTCGATAGCGGTGCAGACGATTACCTCAGTAAACCATTTTCAACCAAAGAATTGCATGCACGTATTCGCGCACTACTACGCAGAACATCCAATACCCGCTCCAACGAAGTATTAAATGTTGCGGATCTTGTTTTGGACAATACCTCCCACCGTGTTTCGTCTAATGGACAAACCATTACTCTTGGCCCAACAGAATATAATTTGCTTGCCTTTTTTATGCGTTCACCGGAACGTGTTTATAGCCGTGAACAATTACTCAATGGTGTATGGGGTGAAAGCGTCTATGTTGAAGAACGTACCGTTGACGTGCATATCCGCCGTTTACGCAAAGCACTGGAACCATCGAATAACCATGATTTAATTCAAACTGTGCGTGGTGCGGGTTATCGGCTCTCTACCCAATAATGCACCCTCAATTACAGCGTGAATTCTGGTTCCTAGTATTCCTGATATTTTTAGCCGCTGTTATGGGGGCGGCATTTGACCTTTCCGCAGTGTTTATCAGCATTATTTTATTTGCTTACATTGTTTTTACCTTTCTAAATATTTCAAAATTGCACTATTGGTTGTTACACCGAAAAGATGCACCATTACCTGATGGCCGTGGTTACTGGAGCGAAATTTTTCACGAATTGTTTTTAATGGAAAAAAAACACGCCAAGAATAAACAGATCCTCAACGAAACCATCCTTCGGTTTCAAGATGCAACCACCGCCTTACCTTACGCAATGATTATTCTCAATAAACATCAACAAATTGACTGGTCAAATAATGCGGCAGAATCACTGATGGGGGTACGCTACCCGGAAGATACACAGCAACCTATCAGTAATTTAATTCGTAACCCTGAGTTTATGATCTACTTAAATAAACAAGACTTTCATAAAATACTCAATATGCCATCCCCCGAACACCCAACTAAACAGTTGGCCGTTCAGATTATTCCTTATGTTAAAAAGCAAATACTTATCATTTGCCGTGATATCAGTCATATTAATAAACTCGAAGAAATGCGTAGCAACTTTGTTGCGAATGCTTCTCATGAACTACGCTCTCCGATTACCGTTATTTCCGGCTATTTGGAAACCATACAAAATAATTTACCCAGCGATCCGGAAAAAATGAACAAAATTATTAACACCATGTATGGTCAGTCCAAACGCATGGAACGACTGGTTAGCGACTTGCTATCTTTGTCTAAACTTGAAACACGCCCCACTGACCAACATGATAACGCGATTGATATTACGGCATTGCTAACCGCTATTAAAGAATCGGCAGTTGTTTTAAGTGGTGATAAAAAACATCTTATCGAACTGACTATTACAACCAAATCAAATATCAGCGGTAATTATGAAGAACTTTACAGCCTGTTTTCCAATCTGGTCAATAACGCCGTCCGATATACCCCCAATGAAGGCAATATATCCATTTTATGGGAAGAAATAGATAATCAGGCTGTTTTTAGTGTGACGGATAGTGGGCATGGTATCCCTATGCAACATATTCCACACCTTACAGAACGTTTTTATCGTGTCAATATTGATCGTTCACGCGAATCTGGCGGTACCGGACTGGGGTTGGCCATTGTAAAACATATTGTCGAACGTCATGACGGCCGTTTGGAAATTACCAGTAAAATAAATGTTGGTAGCACTTTTCGTTGCGTCTTCCCGACGACTCGTTTAATCAAACATGCTGCACAAGCATAAGTGCAATATGCTCATCATAAAATTGTCATATTTCCGTCATAAACCATTCACAATAAAATAACATAATTTACATTCAACATAATGTCATGATATTTTTTCACTGCTTATAAGTGTCATAATCTTCTTGCAGGAGTCCATTCCATGAAAAAACTTTTAGCCCTAACGGGTATTGGTTTGCTTTCCAGCCAGATTATAGTTGCATCATTTGCACAAGCTGCCATTAACGTTGATAGCAAAATTCCTACTTACCATAAAGCTAGCAACGTTTCAGGTAATATTGCAAGCGTAGGTTCAGATACCCTCGCTAACTTAATGACCTTGTGGGCAAAAGAATTTAAACGTTTATACCCTAATGTTAATCTTCAGATTCAAGCAGCCGGTTCTTCAACTGCGCCACCGGCTTTAACGGAAGGCATATCTAACTTTGGCCCAATGAGTCGTAGAATGAAAGGCAAGGAATTACAGGCTTTCGAAAAGAGATTTGGTTATAAACCCATTTTTATTCCTGTTGCTATTGATGCTCTAGCGGTTTATGTGAACAAAGACAATCCCATTAAAGGCTTAAGCATTTCTCAGGTTGATGCTATTTTTTCATCAACACGTAAATGTGGTTTTAAAACTAAAGTAAATACATGGGGCGACCTTGGTATAACCGATTCATGGAAAAACCGTAATTTACAAATCTTTGGTCGTAACTCCGTATCAGAAACATATGGCTACTTTAAAAACAAAGCCCTTTGTAAGGGTGATTACAAATTAATGGTAAATGAACAACCAGGGTCAGCTTCCGTTGTTCTATCCGTAGCAGCCTCTCTTAACGGTATTGGTTACAAAACATTAGGAGTTCGTGCAGTTCCTTTAACTAAAAACCCCAGTAAACCTTATATTACAGCTTCAACCGAAAATACAGCTAGCGGTAAAATTGCCCTCAAATCTCTTAACAAGATAAAATAAGTTAATACAACCACCTGCAATATTGCTAATAATTTATCGAATGAAGGCCTAGTTTCCAGCCTAAGACAGAAAATGAGTACGGTATACCAGAAATCGAATCCTTTACTAAAACCAATTTATAAGAATGTTGCTTATGGTTTGCGTTTACAAGGTATAAGAAATCGTCGTAAAATAGATGCAAACGTAGAAAAAGTATAAATGGTGCCGTACTCTGGGATTAAAATTGAAAAACTCATTCATGAATGAAAAGAAAACGACACTATCATCATTGTAACCCATAATATGCAACAAGCTGCGTGAGTTTCAGACTATACTTAGTATGGCAAATTGATTGAATTTGATAATACCAGTCAAATCTTCACAAACCCGTCAACCAAACAGAAGACTACATCACAGGGCATGACGGGGTAACAATGATAAACTTAGAAACTAATTTGGAGATTTAATATGGATAAAACAAAGCCCGGACAACACATTTCACACCAATTTAATATAGAACTTGAAGAAATTCGTAACCGCGTTCTGGAAATGGGTGGACTTGTTGAGCAACAAATAAATAATGCCATTAAATCTCTTATCGAAGGCGATATCGACCTAGCTAATGTGGTCATTCACCGAGATATGAAAGTGAATGCTGCCGAAGTAAAAATTGACGAAGAATGTAGCCAAATTCTTGCTCGTCGCCAACCCGCCGCATCGGATTTGCGGTTAGTGGTTGCAGTGATTAAAACCATTACCGACCTTGAACGAATTGGTGACCAAGCTGAACGTATTGCACGAATGGGGATACGTCTAGCAGAGCAAGAACGCCCTAAAAATGGTTACCATGAACTTCAGAACCTAGGCGAACATGTCGCAAGAATGATGCATGATACGTTAGATGCCTTTGCCCGAACCGATACAGAAGCGGCATTACGTGTGGCCAAGGAAGACTTAAGCCTAGATCAGGAATACGATGGCATTATGCGCCAGTCGCTTACTTTTATGATGGAAGATCCACGAATGATTACTCGTATGCTCGATGTTATGTGGATAGCAAGAGCAATCGAACGAATTGGCGACCATGCAAAAAATATTGGTGAATATATTATTTATTTAGTAAAAGGTAAAAATGTACGCCATACCAGCCTTGAAGACATGGAACAGGAAGTACACGATTAATTTTTTATTTTCCAGCATAAAATTTGCCTAGAAACAAAATTCTGTTCAAGTGTCAGTTTAAATCAAACTGAACTGCAAATCCGTCATCGGTGATCCTGACTACCGTTGCGGGTATTGCAGGTGGTTCTTCACCTTGCATATTCTCAAGCACTTTTATTGTTACCTTTGTAGCCATTTGTAACACGATATTCTCATTTTTTTCCAGAAAAACACCGCCATCACTCATATCTCGTGTTGTCATAATAGCCGGTGCTTGCCCTGCAACGGATACTTCCACCTTCATAGGCAAAGGTAATCGTGAATGTTTTCTTTGATTCGTCATAAAATAGCTTTAAATGTAAGTATAATGCCATAATTATAGATAATACTCCCTCATAATGAAAACAAATAGTTTTGAATAAAATATGAAAATCGGAATTTTAGATGTCGATCATCTTAATAATAACATTATCCAAAAATATGGCTGCTATGCCGATGCCTTTATTCGCCTGTTTTCACCACTACAAAATAAACTAACCCAAGCTATTACATTTCAACGATATAATATTTTTGATATGGAATTCCCTCCATCACTAGACGAATGTGATATTTATATCATAACCGGTAGCCAATACAGTACTTACGAAGATATCCCATGGATAAAAAAATTAGAAAGTGTTATCCAGCAATTACACGCACAAAAGAAAAAATTAATAGGAATTTGTTTTGGTCATCAGATCATTGCCCAAAGTTTAGGTGGAATAGTTGAAAAAAATACAAAAGGCTGGGAGCTTGGTATGACCACCACACATGTAACTAACATTCAAACATGGATGCAACCTAAAAGAGATTTTTTCTTTATACTGGTGAGTCATCAGGATCATGTTACAAAATTACCGGTTAATGCGGTTAATTTTTGTGAAACAAAAATCTGCCCTCACTCTGGATTTTATATCGATAACCATATACTCACATTTCAGGGGCATCCTGAATTTAGTAAACGTTATGTAAAGCTTATTATTAAATTACAGTCTAAAAATATTACTAAAGAACAACGTCAACTTGCTAAAATGTCCTTACAACAAAGTGATGACCATCAGCTAATAGCCAATTGGATCTTTAACTTTATAAATAACTAATACACCCTTACTCGGCTTAATATACAATACAAAGGATTGATTGAAGCTGTTTTATTTCGAGATCGATTATCAATAGTTATACTATGAATTCATTTAAACGAAATATCCCACTACTCGCCATAAGTCAGGCACTTATGATGAGTAGCATGAGCCTGATTATTACAACCGTTGCACTGGTGGGCTCAAATATCGCAACAGATAAATCACTGGCAACACTACCATTGGCAGCCTTGTTTATTGCCGTTATGTTAACGAGTATACCTGCCTCCATGCTGATGAAGCGGATCGGACGAAAAGCCGGCTTTATTTTTGCAACGATATTTGGTATTGGTGGTGGTTCACTGGCCACATTTGCAATTATCAATAATAATTTCTGGCTTTTTGTTGTCAGCACCATGATGGTGGGGATTTTTAATGGCTTTGGTAATTACTTTCGGTTTGCAGCAGCAGACACCGTTGAAAATGACAAAAAAAGTAAAGCCATCGCTTACGTACTGCTTGGCGGTGTTGCCGCTGCTATTATAGGACCTAATCTTGCCAATTTTACACATCACTTAATTCCTACCGCTACTTTCGCGGGTAGTTATGCATCCATTGTCGTTATCTATCTGTTAATTACAATCACCTTAAGTTTTCTTAAATTACCGGATACCGCTACCACGATTAAAGACGAAGCGATAAAAGCACGTCCCTTAAAGGAAATTGCAAGCCAGCCAAAATTTATTATTGGTTTAATTTGCGGCATGTTTGGCTATGGAGTGATGTCTTTTATTATGACGGCCACACCTCTTTCGATGCATCACGAACATAGTTTTAGTGATACTTCCTTTGTTATCCAATGGCATACTCTCGGCATGTTCGCGCCCTCGTTCTTTACCGGGCATTTAATTCGTCGCTTTGGTATTTATAATATTCTACTACTGGGAACATTGTTTGGCATTGCTTGTGTTGCGGTTAATTTAGATGGCACTAGCTTGAACCATTATTGGGCCGCTTTGGTATTACTCGGCGTAAGTTGGAATTTCCTGTTTATCGGTGCAACAACACTTATATCAGAAACCTACCATGCGGTTGAGCGCAGCAAAACACAGGCTTTGAATGATTTTATTATTTTCTCAACGGTTGCCCTGTCTTCACTTTCAGCAGGCGCCTTACAGCATAAATTTAGCTGGCAGGTTGTCAATCTTGGAGTTATCCCCTTTTTAATCATTATTTTTATCAGCATTGTCTGGGCCAAGATCAAGTTCAAATAGGCTAAACAACTGATTTATATCACTTTAAATGGAATGCTATTCTCCTACCCATAAACAATATAAACCTAAAGTTTTAAGCTAATTTCACGCTATTTAAGTTAAGAAATTGGAATCTTTTCCCTACAGCAAATCTAACAAAGGATCTCCCTTCAATTCAGACGGAATACAACATGTGCCACGTGATGACTAAATTCAGTAGTTTTATACTTATTCCTTTGAGTATGCTTTATATTTTTTCTAGTAGCGTTAACGCGTCGGCACTTCGTATATCCCCTCAAGAACTTAATAAAAATCTGGATAATCCAAACTTAGTGATACTAGATGCCCGTAATCAGAATAATTATGATGTTGTTCATATAAAAAATGCCATTAATTTTCCTGCTGAATTGACCTATGCCAATAAAAAAATTAATGGACAAATTCAAAAACCTTTTAAGATGCAGCATTACTTAAGAGAAAGAGGCATAGATATTAACTCCAATGTTGTTATTTATGACGGTGGACAATTAGTCAATGCTGCGCGCGTATTCTGGGCAATGGAAGTATATGGACTCACCCATGTTAAGCTACTGGACCATGGTTTTAATTACTGGCTTAATAAAAATTTACCAACATCACAGGAGAAATCTGAAATAAAACCCAGTAAATATGTCTCAACAATCAATCACCAACGCCTTTCCAGTAAATTTACAACACAACTGGCCATACATAACAAAAATGAAATCGTTATTGATGCCCGCTCATATCAGGCTTACAAAGGTGAAACATCCATTGCTAAACGGTTTGGACACATACCTTCTGCTATCAATGTTCCATTTAACGATAATATTATTCTCGATTCAAATTATATTACCCTGAAACCAGTACAGGAATTAAAAAAATTATACTCAGCCATACCCAATGGTAAAAAGATAATTATTTATTGTAAAATCGGCCGAGTATCTTCTACCAATTATTTTGCCTTACGTGAGTTAGGCTATAATGTTTCAAATTATGATGCGTCGTGGCGAGAGTGGGGGAATGATGACTCACTACCTATCGAAAAATAAATAATGATACTACCCATGTGGCAACGCTTGAGTATTCGCAGCCAACTCACTCTTTTGATGGTGCTACTGTTAACCTTTATTGAAATTGCAACACTCACCCTTGTTAACTGGTTTGATATTAAAGATCGTCAGACACTCGCCATTGAGCAGGCAACAACATTGGGGCAGTCTCTTAATAACGACTTACTCAAAGCTCTGCTTAATTCAAATGTTGATACCCTATCAGATATAAGTTTTCGCATTGAAGGTTTTAAATCGGTTGATGCCCTTCAATTAGACAACAATAATGATTTCCCGGTATTTGCTTACGGAAAACAAAATTATCTAACAAAAAATAAATTAGTCCCCTTACTTTCAAACAAGCCTTATTTTGATTCTGCCGGCAGACTTTTTATTAAACTCCCCGTTATGGCAGACAACGATCCATTAGGCACGGTTATTATTGTTATTAATCCAAAGCAATATAACACTCACATAAAACAGAACTTTGTTACTTTATTATGGATATTTCCTATTGAATTGATCATTGGATTTATTATTGCATGGCGCATTAGCCTTTATTACAGCAAACCGTTTGAAGCACTCGCTGACGCAATACAACAGAATGATATTGAAAATAATACATTTATAAAAATAAAAACCATTTATAAAAATGAAATTGGTTTATTATTTTCCGGTTACAATCAAATGATTTCCAAAATAATAAAAACTACAAAAAAATTACAATATCAAAGTCAACATGACAGTCTAACCGGATTACCCAACCGCTTTGCTATTGAAAAGGAAATTGAAACTTCTCTGCAAGATGAACACGCCACATCACATGTTTTAATCAATCTGGATCTGGACCAATTTAAAAATATTAATGACTTGGTTGGCCATGTTGCAGGAGATGAACTACTTCAATTAATAGCGCATTATTGTCAACAGAACTTGCCAGAAACAGCTTGTATCGCAAGAGTTGGAGGCGATGATTTTTTTATTCTTTTAAAAAATACATCTAAACAACAAGGTATAGATATTGCCACACTTTTATTAAAGGGTCTAAGCGATTTCAGATTTGTCTGGAAAGGTAAAGCATTATCCGTATCAGCATCAATAGGTCTAGTCACCTTTAAGCCTTTCGAATATACCCTAACCAACCTAATTAAAACGGCCGATGTTGCTTTTTATACAGCCAAAAGCAAAGGTCAGAATAAGCTTTATGTTCATGAAGATAATCCAATAAATAATGAACAACATAATACCGAAATACAAATTGCAAGCTATATAAAAGAAGCTTTAAAAGATGGTCCATCTCGATTTGAACTTTATGCTCAGGATATTGTGCCCTTACAAAAAGAAACCAATAAAGTCAGTTACGAAATATTACTTCGCATGTGGGATGAAAATAATAATTTTTTACCACCTGACAGTTTTTTACCCACGGCCGAACGTTATCAGTTAATGGTTGATATTGATATTCATGTACTCACGACCTACCTCACTACTATTTGTTCACATCCTAAACATATTCATAATTTACATTCTGTACATATTAATTTAGCCGGTGGCACACTTAATCATACCGACTTCCAAGATTGTGTTAAAAATGCTATTCAAAACTTTAACTTCCCATGGGAGAAACTGGAATTAGAGATTACCGAAACATCGGCCATCGGTAATCTGGTTCAAGCACAAGAATTTATTCAATTTTGCAAGCAACAAGGGATTGGTTTTGCTCTGGACGATTTTGGCACGGGTATGTCATCCTTTGAATATTTAAAGAACCTGCCTTTTGATGTTGTTAAAATTGATGGTAGTTTTGTGCGTGATATGCTGACCGATCCGGTCGACCATGCCATGATCCGATACACTCACGAGATAAGCAAATTACGCAATCAGGAAACGGTTGCGGAATATGTCGAAACTCAGGCCGATGTTGATGAGCTGCGTAAAATCGGAATTACTTACGGGCAAGGTTATTTTTTAGGAAAGCCACGACCACTGACGCAATGGCTAACAATAAAAGACTAACCGGTAGAGCCTATTCATAAAGAACCGGGCCATAAAGACCCGGCTCTATCGTTATAGTTTATAATGCACCAAATAAATTCTCTTCGTCATTACTTTGGGCACTCTCATACATCATATAGATAGGTAGGTTAGCTATAAAATATTCACCTGCTGCAAGTGTGGAACCATTAGCTTCTGAACCAAAATAGACTTTACCCGGCCCCGTCGCGGATGGTGTGCAGTTAACTGTCTGTGCTGCAACACCGGCGGCATAACGGGTTATCGTTGTCGCTTCTGTACAAACCGCTACCGCATATTGTGCCGCAACGGGAAGACCATAACGCCGTGCAGAATAAAGTGGGTCCCAGAATGCCGTTGCTTCAATACCGTCACCATCAGCAGCTTGAATGGCTGCAATAGGTTTATCTGCCGTAATGCGTACAGCACGGCCTAAGCCCTGACGTGACGGACTGGCACTCGTTGAAATAACCCGGCGTTCTCCTGCATTAAGCGTTAAGCTCGTTTGCGTTCCATCACTGTAGTTTAAGTTCACTTGAGTATTATTTTCTGCTGCACCCACTACAATAAACCGTGATTGAATACCCACAATTTCTTTTGCTGCGGGCGGCACGGTATAAGTATCCACTAACGAGTTGTTAAATGAGGATGAATGACTCACCAGTATTGATCTGTCTGAACGTAAAATAGTCGACAAGGTATTATCCGTTCCTCCATCAATAGTCACAACCTTATTAGCTGGGATGGTCTGTTGCCGGCTATTACTACCATGAGTAATAGTCAGTTTTGCTTCCCCATAAGGGCTATACACATAGTATTGATGTGAGAAACGGAAATGTGGCACCACAAACAAGCGGCCACTCATCCAGTCAGGTGCAGGCATATCCACACCATTGGCACCATTTCCTATCGACACCGCCTTGTTCGCTATAATACGAAATTCGCGGGTTTTGCTCGTGGTTGGTATTGAAGCCCGTTCAAACGCATTAAGTTGCACTACACTGCTACCGTATAACCAAGTTGAATCACTCAAGGCGACAACATCGAGGCTACTGTTTATTTGATTTGGGTTGAGAGCATAAAAAATGAGTCCTCGACGTGAATTGGCCAGCATAGGATCCGTTCCCATTTTGAATTCAATACCATTGTTAACACCATCATTGTCACTATCGGCCAAACGATCGGCAACCGCAGGATTAAGACCAACGGCCGTCTCCCAACCATCCGGCAGCCCATCTCCATCGGCATCCAGTGCAACACTTGCTTCAGGTGTATTGCCGTAAAAACCGATATCAAGTCGATTACCGGGTGATGCAGGTTCGTGAGTCATAATCTCAAAGGGGTTGCCACTATCCACCGCGGCAGAATTTGGTTGTAAATGGTAGTTCCCAGTTAACGCATCAACAAAACCTGGTACTCCCGTGAGGTTGCCATTGTATCTTGTAAATTTACCATCTTTAATTAGAGAGTAACGCACTTGAAAACCATAACCATTTTCAACGCTAATAGTGGTATCAATAATCGTATTGGTCACGTGCAAGTCATAACCTGAGTTCCATTTTATTCCGAGAGGGAAACCCGTTATGGTTGAGTTATGCACGGCAAGCGTTATTTGATTAGAAACGGCATTGGCAGGTGTTGTTATCGCTGCAGCACTTGAACCGGCATTAGTCAGTAACACATGATTCAAAGTAAGTTTAGCTCCGATCGGTAAGCTCAATGGTTTTAGTAAGTTTAACTGGGAATGATTAAAAATAATATTTCGCCCTCTAAAATAATAAAAGAAGCTACCGACATTCCAAGTTACACCACTTAAACCACCCCACTGCAAACCATTAATAATGGTACCACTGGTATTCATTATTGCACTTCGATCAGCCGGCCCAGTGATTTGAATTG
This sequence comes from uncultured Thioalkalispiraceae bacterium, assembly GCA_964472525.1. Taxonomy (GTDB): domain Bacteria; phylum Pseudomonadota; class Gammaproteobacteria; order UBA6429; family Thiohalophilaceae; genus SZUA-37. The sequence goes on from CAYYLL010000007.1 coordinate 74,643, forward strand.
ATTTTGAAAAGGCATAAAAACCCAATGCGTAGTTGCCCGATGCAAGCATAATGGTATCGCCATTGCGCGCGCTAATCGTCGCCTTTGCTAAACTTGCAAAAGGAGTGGCTTTGCTACCATCATTGGTATCCACACCATTAACAGGGTCAACATAAAGTGTTTGGATGACTGGTGCAGAATTTACATCTGTTGGTAAAGTATTACGTAAAAACTCGATAATATTATCAACACCATCGGCATCTGGATCTTTCCTTGCATCATCGAGCCACTTGACAGTACCGCGTACTGTTTCCCAATCATTCGGCATACCATCGCGATCGCTGTCAATATTGGAATTTGGATCTGTACCGGCCTTCACTTCTTCGCCGTCATTAATCTTGTCAAAATCCGTATCAGCACGCGTTGGATTGGTCTTGTAGGTGTTAATTTCGTCACCATCATTAAGCCCATCGCCATCGGTATCGGCAAGTATCGGGTTAGTTCCTGCCTTAAATTCTGCAATATTACTCAAGCCATCATTATCAACATCGGCTGTCGCATCATTAACGAGTGGATTTAAACCCGGGTAACTGGCTTCCCATCCATCGGGCAGGCCATCCCCATCGGTATCGGTGTTTAATGGATCTGTACCCAGTTTAACTTCGGCACCATCCTTTAAACCATCCCCATCGGTATCCGCTTTAGTCGGGTCAGTACCGAGTTTTAATTCGGTCACATCATCGAGACCATCCTTATCAAAATCAGAATTTTTATCTGTGACAACGACAGGGTAATAGTCATAAAAAGTCTGGCTAACACCATCAGCAACACGAGTACTCGTAACAGCCAACCGAATAGTATATGGACCAGTTGCAACCGTACTGGTATCCCAACTACCTAAGTTGGTATTGCGTGAACCACCAACACCGACAAGATTGGTCGATTGCCAAGTACCTGTCTGGTCACAAACAAAAAAGTCTTTGCCGGGACAAACATCAACACTAAAATTCGTATCAACCTTTGTAGTGTCATTACCATTAACCGTATCACCCGTTAGTTCTAAGTTGCCCGTTACAAAATCATAGGGGTTAGTTGCATAGTTCAAACGAACGGCTAACGGTGAATACAAAGGGTCGCCATACAAAATACCACTATTATAGTTTTCGGCAAACCACACGGCATCCCCTAAAGGTAGGCCACGTGAGAAATAGATAAGAGTTTCCAGTGGGTGCTGATCAAATGAGTGTCCACCGGATTGATGGTGGCTTAAGCTACCCCAAAATGCAGTACCATTCAAACGACCAAGAAAATTAGCGGCATGGTCACCCGCAGCAACCTGTTTGTGGCCTTGAGTAAAGCTACCATTTTTTACAATAGCTGTATTGGTATTTAAATCTTGAATGGTGACGGCATCAATACCCACTGAGCCTTCAAAAGTTGTGTTCGTTTCGATCACTAAACGAACTTGGTTGTATTGTAGGTCCCAAGTTGGATCATGCTTAGCCGGGTCCACCACAAAATCAGCTTGGAGATTGACCCAACCTGAATTACCCAGCGGTAATGCGGTTGTTGCCGCAATAGCAGGATAGGCTTTCCAACGCCGACTAGTCACTTCACGTACATAAAAACGTAATTGTAGTCTTGCAGCTTTCGTAATATTTTCGCCTTTATAATAAAGGCCTATATGATAACGCTGCGGATTAGTTGCATCATATGTGCGCGTCGCAAAATTAAATTGCTGACCTATTCTTAATTGGCGTTGATCACGACAGGATGTTGCAGGGGAAGTTGTACTAATATCGGCACTGTTTGCAAAACATAATGGATCGATAATCTGATCAGAATTTCCAAACCATAGACTAAAATTGTCATCGTAGCCCATGGTGTTTCTTACTACAGGGAAAGCAATACGCCCTTCAGTTGAAACATTATCCCAACCTGTTGGCCATATGGTTAAATCAGAAACGGGAAATGATTGAAAATTATAGCCGATAAAACCATCTGCTACGCCAACACACTGAGTATTAATTTCTTTAAAGGGATCGCTCGAAGCAGCACGACATGCAGTTGGATCCGTTGCATTGTCACACAATGTGACCGAGCAAGAGCTATCACGTCGCCAATTCATAAAACCACCAAAACTACCGTTGGTGGGTTGGCCATCCAATGAACCTAAATACACTAGAGCATTGTCTACCCGAGGTTGACGTGAATTACTACGCCCTGGGGGTGCATCACTACCGCGCGTTAATTTAACCACGCAGTCCTGAGGAGAGTGACCTGCCGGCGTATTAGCAGGGTTTTTAATATGGTCTAAACAGGCCACATTGGTATCAAAACGAACGCCCACTGCCGCCGGATTGGGTGAGCCTAATTCACCAAAAATGCCATGTTCGTACTGCCAGCCTGTACTACTCGTACCATAAACATACTTGGGTGGATAACCTTGTGCAGAATAGTCACGCCATACTGCTTTCCCACCGATGCTGCCAAATTGAGAACCATATAATTTCCCATATATTCCCTGTGCTTCGGCAACAAGTGCACGATCAACAAGTGCTTTGGCTTTTTCAACCGTAATACCATCAATACGTCCAATTATCAGTTCACCATCTGTTGCGGGATTTACCGTACGCATACCACGGCCATCACCAAAGGCTTTGGCGCGAGCATTCGAATTAAAAATAACATCACTAGAGTAATAATTTATTAGCCAGTGCCGCAAATAATTATCGACCGACGTTGGTGCCCTCGCAGAAGATAATTTTGAATTATCAACATAAGTTCGAGTCGGTACACCTTTAGTTGTTACAATATAACGGATCTTAGTTAAATTTCTTAGTTGACTTGTTGAGGCATTACAATAGTAAGGTAAATCACCGTCCACACATGTAACAGGGGTAGCAGCAGGATCGGTCAGCGTATTGGTTTGCATAAAATGTATAATCTGGTCGCGTAGTACACGAAATTCATTCCAACTAATAAAATACCCCGGCTGTGTTCGTACATGAACAATATTAGCTGGGTTGATATTTCGTTTTTGGACATAATAATTTGCAACCACCACTGAATCAGGGGCATTGTCGTTAACAATAACCAATACATCATCTCGTTGCGCGACCGCAGCAGATACTAGCGAGATAGATGAAATAGAAATAAATAGAATAAATGACAGAAATCCACAACGAGTAACCATATCCTTAACCCTCACATTGTTTTTGTTTTATCGGATGACTCCACAACATCCAATACTGTAGTCGTATCGTGAAACAGTCAGAAAGAATTCACGGTATCTTAGGATACAAAGCTCGGGGTAAAAATGTGATTCATTTCACAAAAAAGGAAGAATAGATACTTTTTCAACGATACATCATTATTGAATAATATTTTTTTCTGAACTGAACTGGGCATCATTTGAACTGAATTCTACCGATGTGTTCACATAAATATAAAATCCCTCCTCCTTAAGCGGTATAGCGAAGATATTGAGTTCAATACTTCACTAATATAACGATAGCAGATGGTCTGCTAAGCCTTTTATACTTTATAATTATGACAGTTTAGTTGAGGATTTAAGTTTTTCGCTAAATTCTTTTGCCGGGCAAGGACGTCCAAAATAAAAACCCTGCGCCTGATCGCATTGATGTTTCTTTAAAAATTCCAATTGTTGACGGGTTTCTATACCCTCGGCAATCACATTGAGTTTAAGATTTTTTGCCATACCGATAATAGTTGTAATAATAGGTGCATCATCATCTTCACTCTGAACATCATTTAAAAAGGACCGATCTATTTTTAATGTATCAATGGGTAGCCGTTGCAAGTAACTTAATGATGAGTAGCCTGTGCCAAAATCATCAATTGAAACACTCACGCCTATCGCATTCAAATCATGTAAAATAGAAATTGTTTTTTCTACATTATCGAGTAAAATATTTTCGGTCAATTCCAGTTCAAGATATTTTGCATCCAGTTTATTTTCTTTTAAAATGGATACAACCAATTCAGGAAGTTCCGGCTGCATTTGACGTGCAGAAAGATTGACAGCAATTTTTATTAAATCAAAACCTTGATCCTGCCACTGTTTTGCCTGACGGCAAGCACTGCGCAATACAAATTCACCAATTATATTAATTAAACCATTTTCTTCTGCAATAGGAATAAAATTAACAGGTGAAACCAAACCCATATCAGGATGTTGCCAACGTATCAAGGCTTCTGCACCTATCATCAGTCCGCTTTGTATATCAATTTGCGGTTGATAATATAACTCGAGTTCATTTTTTTCTAAAGCGTAACGCAAGTGGTTTTCAATGCGAACACGTTCAAAGACAGCGGTATCCATATCGGTATTATAGAACTGAAGATTATTTCTACCCTGTTTTTTAGCATGATACATCGCTGCGTCAGATTGTTTTATCAAATGTTCACAGGCATCAACGGAATTGTCGCTTGCAAATGGAAAAAGGCTAATACCAATACTCGCACCTATCGAAATTTTATGATTGTCGATAGTGACATACTGAGAGAGTACATCAATAATTTTTTGGGAAATGGATGCAGCAACATCAACATGATTGATATTTTCGAGAATAACTGTAAATTCATCACCACATAAACGGGCAACGGTATCATTGCTTCGTAAACAGGAAACGAGTCGGTCAGCAACCGATTTAAGCAACTTATCACCAACCGGATGACCATAGGTGTCATTAATAATCTTAAAACGATCAATGTCAATAAATAATAAAGCACCCAAGTAATTCATCCGGCTTGCCTGAGAGCAAGCATGGTTTAAACGATCTTTAAACAAAAGCCGATTAGGCAAACCCGTGAGTTGATCAAAATGAGCGAGATGGTAAAGATGCTGTTGTTTATGTTCAGTAATTTCATGTAACAAACTATGGCCGGTACCCATACCAATATATTTATTATCCTGAGTAATAATAAATCCGTCATACATATATTGCATCCCTGCATCAATAATAATTTTAGCCAAGTCATCAATGCTTTCATTTATATCAACAATAATCGGTTTACTGTCCATACTCTGGCTAATAGGAGATTTTCCGTAAAGCTCACGTGTAAACGGTTTGCTGAATAACTCAATCAATGTGTTGCGATTAATTAATCCAATCGGTTTTTGGTTATCCACGATGGGGATGGCATAAAGAGAAGGAATACTTACAAAACGTTCCAGTACTTCCAGTATGGGAGTCGTCGATTGAATTGTTTCTACATGGCTCAAAATATTAGCAACTGAGCTCTGTTGAGGCTGGTGTTGATTTTGATGATTGAATGCAATGATGGTCATAATGGATCACCTTTATTAAAATACTACAATCCATACCGTCCTTATGACTATCCATTATTTCATGTAGGAATTATATGTTTTTAATATGACAGAACGATGATGGTGACACTTAATCTTAATAAAATCAGACCGAGCCACTTTTAAATAACCATTAGGTGGAATAGCTAGCTTGAGAATCCAATTTCGACACACGAGTAAAAACGATATAAGTGATTGTTTTATATGGTAGCGAGGGGGAGACTTGAACTCCCGACCTCAGCATTATGAGTGCTGCGCTCTAACCAACTGAGCTACCTCGCCATATATAAAAAACCGCCTCAGAATGGGAATGGCGGTGGGCTTGTCTGGCACGGTGTACCCGACAAGGCGCGCTAGTATACTCTAAAAAGTGGTGTATTTTAAGCAAAAATTCACTCTGGACGACTCTTAAAAGTTGCTTTTAATCAATAAGTTACATATATTTGTTGAATGGATACACGATTAAATTGGCCAATTGAGACGAGCAAAGCCGATTACGCCACAGGCTTTGGCTGGAATCAGGCCGGATCAAACCTTTGTCTAGATTTTCATGGCGACCCAGTAGTGGCTAAATTGGTGGTTTTTTCTGATGGCAACCACCATATGGCACTGGAAGCCTGCTGTCAGGCGTTTTTAAAGCATTACCCAGAAGCAGGTGATATTTTTTATGCAACCACTCCTCCTAAGGTGATTTTAGAATCCGTTTTGCAGGGCGGAGTGATGTTAGGCAATTTACGCTTAAATCTGATGCCTCATGTTTTTATAAGCCCTGCTAATATTCTTGATAAATTGGTGGGCAAGGGGCTGATAGCCGCACACCAAGCCTTTGCTCGCAGCCGTGGTAACGTTTTACTGCTTAAAAAGGGAAACCCTAAAACGATTACCGATATTGCCGATTTACTGCGTAGCGATGTGCGCCTAACCATATCGAACCCAGTAACAGAAACGGCGAGTTATGATGTTTATAAAAAAACCTTGCTCGATGTTGCACAGGAACAAGGGCTAGACGTTACCGCTTTTTCTGATTTAATTAACAAGGATTCAAACCGAGTTGTATTTGGAGAATCAATTCATCACCGTGAAGTGCCGCAAACACTTTTTGGAAATCGTGCTGATGTGGCGGTAGTCTATTATCATTTAGCTTTACGTTATACCCGTATATTCCCCGATAATTTTGAGTTTATTAATATTAAAATGCAGGCACCGGTTCAAACTGATTACCATATTGGTTTAATGAAAAACTCAGGGGAATGGGGAACACTGTTTTTAGATTTTATGTTGAGTGATAAAGCCGCAGCAATTTATAATGAGCATGGTTTAGCAACAAGTACATAAAAATATTTTAATATTATTTAACCTATAAAATATTATAAAAATAGAACAAAGGAAAGTATTCGTTTTTATTATTTGAATGTAATAAACATGGCCGATGTCCAGACTTTAGCATCATCGATTTGTCGCGCAGCAAAATAAACCGGACGGAAACCATGTGGACCATTGTCAGGAGTTACTTGTAAAGTACCGGTTACTTCTCGTGGCATTTTCTGATCGCTTAAACGTTCCGCTGCTAAAAATAATTCCGTACCACCGAGTTCCTGACGCAATGCTCCCTCTTCTAATAATTCTTTACCCGTTATTTCCCAGTCAAAGGTTGGGCAATGTACAAAAGGATTACCATCCAGTGGGTTACCGACCTTCACATAACCATCAATCGTACCTTGTATATGAATACTACAATTTTCCAGATTACTCACATCAATATCAATCGCATCGGCATCGCCATAAGTATCTGAGCGGAATTTTATTTTTGTTGCACCTTGTCGACCTGCGGTTTCTTCGCTATGTTCAAAACCATGAGACTGATAGCTATTGATAACACCGTTGGTAATCGTAATCGTACCACTCCAGTCTGCCCAACGGTAACGGTCTTTAATTCTTGCGCCACCCCAACGAATACGAATTTTACGCTCAGAATAACCGGCCTCTTCCTGTAAGTTACGCGACCAGATTTTACCTGTATGATCAAAAGCTGCAATTTCATCCCAACCCATGTCACCCAAAAAACGATAATTAATATCAACCGTACCGGTTGAATCAATTTCATCACCCTGAATTTTTCCATTACAGGTTGTTAAACCGACTAAACGTTCACCGGTGGTTGCCCAAGTATGACGGGCACGCACGGCCTCACCAATCGTTTTACGGTTAAGTTTATTCGCAACAATGCCAGTAACACCACCCTTGGTACCAAATACGGCGGTCCCCGGTACGCCACCACCACATCGGCCACGATGTTCGTCACCGTTTGCAGAGGCTCCGAGCTTATAACCCCTGCTCATCACGTCTGCGTATAACCAAGGGAAATGCCCCCATGCCGATTCTATTTCAACTAAACGTTCTAATACGGGATGATGCCAGTCCATATTACAACGACGGCCACCCACATGCGGCATTAATAAATGACCTTCTGGATCATGAATGTAGGTTGCCCATAATTCTTCTAATGGCCAGGCACCCGGCATAATAGTATCGCCTTCCATATCTTCGTTCCATTCGAATGAGCGTGCGACATTACCGTCTGCATCAAAAGGGAATTGTGGCGTTTCATTATCGCGTAAAAATACCACGTTATGATCGCCACCGGCACAAGAGTTACCACACCACTCTGTTCCAGGGTAACAAACAAATTCATCTTCTACGTTTAATTCATTAATTAAATCAACCGCATCTTCCCAACGCTTCTTTGTTATTTGGAAATCATTAGCGGTATAACCCAATACATCCAGACCAGCAATGTCTCGCCCATAGGTTAAATTGTAAGTGGTGTTGTTAGTGCCAACGGTATCATCGGAATGCACATGCAAGTCACCAAAGTAACTTCTGGGTATATCAATATTTGAATCTACGGTGATATAAAACTGTGCATCGGCAACCTGTGGATGAGTACTTAAACTTGCCGTAATTTCCAGCTCACCTTCTTTGTCGGTTGGTAAATCTGTAATGTTTACAAACGTCCAACCATCTTTATTTAGAGTCGCTTTGTGTTTATACACTTCTTTACCATCGAGTGTGGCGACAATATCAATTTTTTCTTTTTCAAGATTCCAACAGGTATTACCCCAACTATCTTCAACGCGCACACGCAAGGGAACAGCAACCCCTTTTTTAACTAAACGTGAACCTGACATAACAATTTGTGCGGGCACACCGGATACAACATCAAACTCAATATCACCCGGAATATCACAAAAGCGCGATGTACCCAGTGGGTCGACATAACAGCGAAAACGAAAACCTTTTTCAACAAAGGTTTGAATACGTGTCCCCGGACCACCAAAACGACGGTCACCCAAACGAATAATAATATGGTCACCCGGTTTTACAAAGCCATCGACCGTATCAACGATAACCGCTTTTTGGAATGGGCGTTCGTGTCCTTTTTGATCGAAACGGACTTTTAATGATTGCACGGTTGCGGGGGATTGTCCTTCGGCCAGTTCGCCCGCCTGATATTCTGCTGACACATAATTGGCCGCACAGGGATTAGTCGTTTGAAATAACGCCCAATCAGAATAAAATTTAAAGGTGGCCTTTAACCATGCACCATCGGCAATACCCGATGCACCGACTTCATAATCCAGTATAATTTCCTGCCAACTGCCAGCTTCTAATTTATCAACGACGTTGCATGTTACTTTTCCAAGAAAGTCCATGTCTTTGGTTTTACTATACAAACCTTTGGGTGCAGTATAGTCACCTAGTTTTTTCTTGAGTGCGGAGTCGGACATTTTTTTCATACATTCACCTTAAATAACATTAACTTTTCTACTCTTTACATTTATAGATAAAATTTACGGCGGTTAGCCCATAATAAGGTAACCATCTCCGCAATAAATTAATCGTATTAACGGTTAATTAAAACGGCCAAGGAACAGATGGATCCCAAACAGGCATACCAAGCAAAGCATACCAAGGTGCCATAATAAGAATACCATATGCAATGGCAATCAGAACACATGCCCAACCCGCCTTAAAATAATCTGCCACACTAAACTCATCTGAACCATACGCGATAACGGCTGCCGTTATTTGTGTTGGTAACAAATACGCATAGGTGTCCGTATCACTCACTAATAAAGTAAAAGCGACAGGGTGTAAGTTAAGTGCAGGAGCCATTGCAAACACAATCGGAGCCAACATTGCAATGGCCGCTACATTGGATAACATACCAATACGAATAATATGTGTTCCTGCCATCATGATTAACAATATGACATACCATGAATGACCAACAACTGCCGTATGGATTCCATCGGCTAACCACTGAGCCAAACCAGATTTAGACATGGCTGCCGTCATGGTGATTGCACCACCGAGTAATAAGAACGTACCCCAAATTGTTTTAGCTTGCACCTGATTCCAAGTGAAAGGAAATAATCCCGGTGTAAATAAAATTAAAATCCCAACCAATCCTATAACACCCAACTTAAATCCGTGTAATTCTAATATAGGACTACCTTTACCCATCATAAATAAAAGTGCAATAATCACAAACACACTTACTAACATCCATTCTGAAGTGGACATTTTACCTAGTGCTTTATGTTCTTCATGAATTTTTTTATGCCCACCTGCAATCTTTATCCCGCCCGTATTAAAATGATAACGAACCCACCACTGGGTTAAGACAAACATACCAAGATAAGGAAACTGTAATAACATCCAGTCAATATAACCTAAGCCATCAAAACCATTATTAGAAAAAATCCCAACCATGATTAAGTTAGGTAAATGTGCCGTCAAAATGAATACGCCACAAATCATCGTGCCATAAACCAGTGACTGAATAAGAATAGCCTTCTTCGCCTCTTTTTCTTCGGGCGAATCACCCAATAAATTGGTAATGCCTTTTACAACCGGCAATAAGGTGGCCGCGCGTGCATTTGCCGCAGGGATTAAGAATGCAAGGATAATATTTACAAAGAACATACCCCAGATAACACGACCAACATTGGATGCTTTAATTTTATCTAATACACCTAATGCAATACGCCTATCCAGTTTAAGTAATTGCATAATCGCACCAACTAGGAATGCAAACAACGACAACCACACAACATGTTTGGTGAAGCCAGAAAAAACAATGTGCATAGGAGGAACGAAGTGCCCTTTCTTTTCAACCCATGGAATACCATGCGTTAAAATTAATAATGTGGGTACTGAAATACCGGTAATCCCAACAGGCAAAGCTTCTGACACCCACATAATACTGGCCCATACAACAATAGCAAGCACTGCCATACCATTAGTATTTAAACCTTCAGGTCTTGGGAACACCCATAAAATAAGTGCAAATAATATCCATGCAGCAAAAAATCCCGTGATCACACGCTTGGGGTTTTTACCTGTCGCTTCAATATTACTGATTAAGTATTGAATGACACCGCCCTGTGCAGTGGCTGTATTCATAAAATCCTCCTGTTTACACCTATGTGTAAGCTCGTATTATTGTTATTTGCAACCTATGTTGCATATTTCAAATTATATTTATTATTGAATTGTAATATGATGGCCTTCATTGTATAAGTCTGTCAGCTAGCTGACACTTTCATGTTAGCTTATAACTAAATAAGCAATTAAGAATATAATCGTGACTATGAAAGAAAATAATTCTAACTGGTTTATACAAACCTCTGACTTTATAAATAAGTTATCCGTGTTTGATAGAGAGGCGTTATTAAATATTGCAGAACAGCATTATTTTTCAAAGGCTGAACTTGTATTTAGTGCGGGAACAGAATCAGAATATGTTTATATTTTAAGAACGGGGCAGGTAAAAATTTATGAATTATCTTCACAGGGTAAAGAAGTTATTTTATGGTTTTGCTTTCCGGGGGAAATTTTTGGTTTATCCGAGATTACACGCGGTGCGCAGCGATCTGTTTATGCACAAACTTGCACACCCTCTAATGTTTATTTAATTAAACGAGTTGCTTTTAATAATTATTTATTACAACACCCTGAAGCATCCATAGCTACTATTGATTTATTATCCTGCCGACTGCGTGGTTTATCAGAAATGCTAACCAACTTAACCGCAGATGATGTCACTTCACGTATAATTAAATTACTTATTCGAATGAGCATGTTACACGGGGCGCAAAAACAAGATATGCTGTGTTTAAATATGCACCTAACCCATCAGGAAATTGCCGACATGGTCAGTGCGTCTCGCCAGACTGTCAGCAGCATTATGAGCCAGCTAAAAAAACAAGGTTTGCTATTTATAGAAAATAATAGTATTTATATCCATAAGTCCAGCTTACCTGAACACTTAATTTATAATTAGAGATTTATAACTATAAACTTATAATTAGAGTAGTAGAAATAATGGAAACATTACTTGGTTTTATTATTATGTTTGACACTTATGCGATTATTTATTATCGCTTAATGGTGAAATTTTATTACCAAAATGAAAATAATATACAGGAAAGTAATTTCTCTGCCATATTTAGTTTTCCTCCACACAGCAAATTATCGACTAAAGGTAAACGTTATTCAAAACGTTACTGGATAGCAATGGCAATTTTACTTGTGAGCGTCGCGCTGCTTATTCCCGGACGGGATTTTAGTGCAATGCAAGATGCTTTCAAAAATATGCCAAAATAAATCAGTTATATATCGTCAACGGGTATGCATCTCTTTGGAAACCAGATTTTATTTTTAAACATTAAATCTAAAATGTAAAACATCACCGTCTTTAACAATATAGTCTTTACCTTCTAAACGTAATTTACCCGCTTCTTTGGCACCCTGTTCACCTTTGTATTGAATAAAGTCGTCATAGGCCATGGTCTCGGCTCGGATAAAACCTTTTTCAAAGTCGGTATGAATAACGCCTGCCGCTTGTGGTGCGGTTGCACCAATTTTTATTGTCCAGCCACGTACTTCTTTTACACCGGCGGTAAAATACGTTTGTAAACCCAGTAAGTCATGCCCTGCCCGTATAACACGGTTTAAGCCGGGTTCATCTAAACCTAGGTCAGATAAAAATTCGTTTAGTTCGTCGTCTTCTAACTCGGTCATTTCTGCTTCAATAGAGGCGCACACTGCAACAACGGGGGCGGCTTCTTTTTCTGCAAATTGTTTAACGACATCAAGATAGGGGTTATCAGTAAAACCGTCTTCAGCAACATTCGCAATAAACATTAATGGCTTTATTGTTAATAAATTTAAGTCGCGTACTAATAATTGTTGCTCTTCGTCCAAACCTAAAGTCCGAGCCTGTTCACCTTTGTCTAAATGTTCTTTCAGTTGTTCCAACACAGCCATTTTTATTTTGGCTTCTTTATCACCAGACTTGGCAACCTTTTGAACTTTGAGCAATGATTTTTCGATACTCTCCAAATCAGCCAGAGCGAGTTCCGTATTTATGACTTCAATATCATCAAGTGGACTTATTTTGCCCGCCACATGCACAATGTCATCATTTTCAAAACAGCGTACTACTTGTGCAACCGCATCGGTTTCACGAATATTACCTAAAAATTTATTCCCTAAACCTTCACCTTTTGAAGCACCCGCTACTAAACCAGCAATATCAACAAATTCCATGGTTGTTGCTAATACACGCTCGGGATTTACAATTTCAGCTAAAGCATCAAGACGAGCATCGGGCACAGGAACAACGCCGACATTTGGCTCGATGGTACAAAACGGATAATTCTCTGCTTGTATTCCAGCTTTAGTCAATGCATTAAAGAGTGTTGATTTGCCTACATTGGGTAAGCCTACAATGCCACATTTAAATCCCATAACTCGTACCTTTGATATTTTTTAACTCAATTCATTTAATCGCTATGCAGAGTATTCATAGCCTTTTGCATTTCATCTGCCACTATTTCGGGGATAACACGTATGGCATTATCAATAGCACGATCAATGGATATTTTATCGTCTATTGATGGTTTATTTAAAACATAACCCGTCACTTTATTCCTGTCACCGGGATGACCAATACCCAAACGTATTCGCCAAAAATCTTTACCTGACCTTGAACTAATGTCTCTTAAACCATTATGTCCACCATGACCACCACCTTTTTTTAATCGGGCAATGCCGGGATCAAGATCAAGTTCATCATGAACCACTAAAGTATTTTCAATTTTGATTTTATAAAATTGGGCAAGAGCCTGAAGTGCCTGCCCACTTAAATTCATAAAGGTAGTGGGTTTTAATAACCAGATATCCTGACCATTAATATTGATACGTGCGCTATTGCCAAAAAACTTCTTGTCTGCTTTAAAATCACCTCGATAATTTTTTGCCAGTTCGTCTAAAAACCAAAAGCCGGCATTGTGTCGAGTATCAATGTATTCATTGCCCGGGTTACCCAGACCAACAATTAAATTAATACTTTGACTCAATGCCAGCTTCTCGTTTTATGTCACTGTTGCCCACAAGGGCGACAGCGAAAAAGAATTAACTTTCTTCTTCGCTTGTGCCTTCAGCATCCGCTTCTGCTTCTACTTCAGTTTCTTCATCACTGGTTATTGATTTTTCTGCTCTTGGCAAGTGAATAGCCGCAACAATATGATCGTGTGTACTATCATCACCGTGACCTAAATCAACCGATTCGATACCTTCCGGTAATTTCAAATTGGATACATGTAAACTTGCATCTAATTCTAATTCACCTAGATCAACTTCGATATACTCAGGTAAGTTATCAGGCAAACATGCAATATGTATGTCTGTTGAGCTATGCGTAATCAAACCACCGGCTTTAACGCCCGGAGCTTCATCTTCGTTTATAAAGTGCAATGGAACATGAACACGAATCTTTTCGTTCATATTCACACGTTGGAAATCAACATGCATTAAACGTGGTTTAGCTGGGTGACGTTGCAAGTCTTTTAAAATGGCTTTTTCTTTTTTCTTACCCACGTTAATGGTTAAGATATGGGAATAAAAGGCTTCATTGTCCAAATGATGTGCCATTTCATTATGACTTAATGTTAATGCAACAGGATCTCCACCTGCCCCGTATAAAACAGCCGGTACTTTATCCGAATGACGCAGGCGGCGGCTCGCACCTTTCCCCATGTCAGTTCGAACTTCGGCTTCAATAATAAAGCTCTCGCTCATTGGATTTTCTCCTAAGTTTTAAAATAACGTTATAAACTTTCATTTATAACAACTGAGCTATCTGTGCGACCCAGATAGCTTATAAATTGGTTAACTAAATTTTAGTTAACCAAAAAATTCTTCTGCTCATTGACGGAGCGAGAGAAGCCAGAGTACAAGGCGGAAGTGAAATTAAAAAGCGGAGCTTACATTAAGTAAGTGAGCATTTCAGAGTGCCCCTCCGTTTGGGTATTAATTTCGCTTTCAACGCCGTAATCTGGCTTCTCTCGCTTCGTCAATCGACGAACATGCTGCTGACGGATTCCTCGTAGCTTATCCTACGCATCGTCTCAGCCAACATTTCAGCAATACTTAATTGTCGAATCTTGCTACAAGCCTGCGCTTCTTCAGACAATGGAATACTATTGGTAACCACAATTTCATCCAGTGCTGAGGCTTCAATATTCTCGATGGCACGTCCTGAAAATACAGGATGCGTACAGTACGCAACAACTTTTTCTGCGCCATGCTCTTTTAGTGCGTTAGCGGCCTGACCAAGTGTACCGGCGGTATCGACCAAATCATCCACTATCACACAGGTACGACCTTTAACGTCACCAATAATATTCATGACTTTGGCTTCGTTGGGGCGCGGACGACGTTTATCGATAATCGCTAAATCTGCATCATCTAAACGTTTTGCCAGTGCGCGTGCACGAACCACACCACCCACATCAGGCGATACCACCATTAAGTTCGGGTATTTTTGTCGCCATACATCACCAAGTAATACTGGCGAGGCATACACATTGTCCACCGGAATATCAAAAAAGCCTTGGATCTGGTCGGCATGTAAATCCACGGTTAACGCTCGGTCTGCGCCCACCGAGCCAATCATATTCGCAATAACACGCGCGGTAATCGGCACTCGTGCTGAGCGTGGGCGGCGATCCTGACGTGCATAACCAAAGTAAGGAATGACGGCTGTCACTCGTTCTGCCGATGCCCGTTTTAACGCATCGATCATGACCAGTAATTCCATTAAATTGTCATTGGTGGGTGCGCAGGTTGACTGCACAATAAAAACGTCCTTACCACGCACGTTTTCCAGTATCTCGACAGCCACTTCACCGTCACTGAATTTTCCCACTACGGCCCGACCAAGCGGAATGTGTAACCTGCGAACAATCGCATTCGCTAACTCGGGATTAGCGTTCCCGGTAAAAACTACCATTTTGGGATCGGAGACGTTAGCTTGGTTGTCCAGTCGATGGGACATGCCCAATCTCCTATGCTTTTCAGGTTATAAAATATGGCTGGGCCGGCAGGATTTGAACCTGCGCATGCCAGGATCAAAACCTGGTGCCTTACCGCTTGGCGACGGCCCAATTGTCAATTAACAGTTTGAGTTAATCGAAAAAAAACTAAAAACTACATGAACCTGTCTGTGCTGATTATTAACCAGACACCGACTCTAAAACGTCATACAGTGGCGAGCGGTTTACGCCTTGCGCGACAAAAACCGACCACTTATCTTTGAGCTGCTGCCATGCCAACTGGGCAGCCGCTTCTGAATCAAATCGAGCAAATACACATGCTCCCGTTCCAGTTAACCTCGCGGGGGCATACTGCGCCAAGTCTTTTAACGCGGCATCCACTTCTGGAACCATGCTCCGAACCACCGGCTCGCAAACATTTTCTACCGTTTGAAATGCCGCCTCAAAACCTGAATCGGACAGCACTTCCGAGAAGTCGCGTATTGTAATGGTTGTGCAATCTCTCTGCAATTGCGAGTGAGCAAAAATTTGCCCTGTAGAGACAAAAATTTGCGGAAAAATGACCACATAGGTGCTTTTTGGCAAAATTAGGGGCGAAATTTGCTCACCAACCCCTTCTGCCCATGCTGAGTGACCCCGAACAAAGACAGGGACATCGGCGCCTAACTCTACCCCTAAATTCGCTAATTCATCTATTTGCAGCCCACATTTCCATAATTTGTTCAAAGCCACCAGCGTGGTTGCGGCATTGGAACTCCCCCCCCCTAAACCACCGCCAACCGGTAACTGCTTTTCTATATATAAGGTAACACCTTGAGACACTGAAGCCCGCTTTTGAAGTAAGCGGGCCGCTTTTACAATTAAGTCATCG
This sequence comes from uncultured Thioalkalispiraceae bacterium, assembly GCA_964472525.1. Classification (GTDB taxonomy): domain Bacteria; phylum Pseudomonadota; class Gammaproteobacteria; order UBA6429; family Thiohalophilaceae; genus SZUA-37. Next base: position 91,231 of record CAYYLL010000007.1, read on the forward strand.
TCCTCTGGAATATCAGACTCGCCCACCCGAGTGATCACGCCATCATCACGAATATCAAATTGTAGGGTATCGCCAATATCTAGAATCTGAAAAACTGTTTGCAACAGATGCAGGCCATCCTCACGTTGCCCGGTAATATGCAAAAACAGATTGAGCTTTGCCGGTGCCGGCCAAGATTGGAGTTGATTACCTAGCATGTATTGTCTTTATTGTTGATATTATTGCGCAAATACTCAAGGCCTCTAGGTTCGTCCAAACAACCATTCACCAACAACCACCCGCACTTTCAAATCACCACCCTGATGAATAAATATTTTATCCGGCAATTCAACCGCAACATCGTTAACTTTTGTATAACGTTTAAAGTTCACATCCCAGCGTTCCTGAGTTAATGATTTAAGTTGTCCAAGTTGATTAAACTTAACATTGTTGGCGGCAATCTTAGACTCCGGCCGCAATAAACCCAGTATCCAAAAACGCAAATAACTTAGTGGCATCGCAATGCCAGTATGATCGAATAATAACTCTTCTGGTGTCGAGGCATAAAAAATTTGGTCGTCCGAATCTTTTAACAAAACACCGCTAGCACTGCCAATCAGTTGAATTTTACCCATACCAAAAGGCCCGGATAAAAAAATAACATACTGATCACCGTGCTGTTCCCAATCAACGCTAATGGACCAAAGTTCAACCCCATTCACCACCACCATCCGGCCTTTCATTGTCCAGTCTGACAAGCCTGATAATTTTTGTTGACGTTGATGCCAACGCTGTTGTATTTGTTTTTCAGAAACAGGGCTGACAGTAGAAGTATTTGTTACCAGTGAACCACACGAACTAACGATTAAACTCACAGACACACTCAACAACAACACCAATATTTTTGATATAAACGGATGAAACGATGAAATATTATTTAAGAAAAACAACTACGGCTTAAAACGTTTAATTACATTTAACAACGAGTCATGTTTGGGAGTTTCACGTAATGAATTTTTCCATATCCGTCTGGCTTCTTCCTTATCACCACGTACCCACAATACTTCGCCTAAATGTGCAGCAACTTCTGCATCATTAAATGTGGCAAAGGCACGCTTTAAGAAAGTTACGGCTTTATCCAGTTTGCCTAGTCGATAATAAGCCCAACCCATGCTATCTATAATAGCCGGATCCGTTGGACGTAATTGATAAGCCTGTTGAATGTATTCCATCCCTTCTTGTACATGTTTAGTCTTATCAACAAGGGTATAACCTAAAGCATTCAAGGTTTGAATATTTTGTGGATCTAACTTAACGATATGACGTAAATCACTTACCGCGTCATCGATTCTATCTAATTTTTCATAAACAAGCGCACGCGCATAAAGTAAATCAAGATTGTCTGGAATAGCATTTAAACCATCTGTATAAAGTTCGAGGGCCTCGGTATACATTTTGTTTTCACGCAATACCTCACCTTCAACAATGTATAATCTAACCTGTTCATTCGGTTTATTAACATGAATATTTTTTACCTGTTCGCGTGCCTGACTGACCTTACCCTGTTTACCGAGTAAAATAATAATACGTAAGTGCGATTCAAACGCATAAACGCCTGACTGTACTTTTGAATACCAATCAATTGCTTTTGTATAATTTTTTTCCTTTTCATCAATTTGACCAAGATAAAAATCAGCTTCGTTTTTATGCCCACTTAATCCAGACAAGAGGATAAAGTTTTTTCTCGCCAAATTAATCTTATTCATTCGATTTGCAAGTAAACCCATCGCATAAAGTGCCGGCTCATTTTTATTTTCTGTATAAACCTTATTAAATTCTTTATATGCCAACGAATATTTTTTTTCGTCAACAAGCTTGCGAGCAAAATACAAACGCAATTTATAATTATTAGGTTGTTGTTGTAGCTCCTTAGCTAACCATGCAATGGCTTCATTATTTTTTCCTAGGCGGTGTAAAATGGTTGCTTTTAAAACAGCCGCCTCATTCCAGTGTTTTTTAAATCTAAGTGCTTTATCAATGGCTTTATTTGCAAGCTTATATTCTTTTGTCAGTAAGGCTAAATTAGCGTAGGCATAGTAGGCACTTGAACTTTTAGGGTGTTTATCGATTAAACGCTTCATAATATCCAGCGCAATATTTTTATCCCGCTCTTTACTCAATAACGCGGTAATCAGCATAAATGTTTTTTGTTCATTCTTATGACTGAAACTTAATACTCGTTCAAAATGTTTTAGCGCACCCTCTATATTCCCCGCACGCACTAACATCGCGGCTAGAATTTCATGTGCTTCGGCATTGTTCGGTGCTAAATGTACCCAAATTTTTCCGGCTTCCAATGCCGCCTTGTCTTTACGTGCAAAAATAGCAATCCGGCTTGCGCGTTCAGCAACTCCGGCATCCTGAGACAGCTTTGCGGCCTGAAGATAGTTGGCAACGGCAACATCCAGTTTGCCACGCTGCCCGGCAATTTCTGCCACCAGTAAATATTGCAGAACGTTGGCACTTAGCCCTTTTCTTTTGGGTGAAAAAACAGACTCCTGCAACGGCGTTTTACTTTTCTTTACCCGTGGAGAGGCTTTCGGCTTGACTGGCTTAGCTTGGCTCTGTGTTTTTTTACTTTGTGATACGACCACATCGCCACTTATTTTCGGCTTTTGGGCGAAAGTGCCACCACAATTGACTAGAAATAGGCTGGCAAATGCCAAAATTAGGGGATTTTTCATCTTTTGCATAAAAAAATGTTCTCTATTGAGTAACTATAACCAACTTTTGTTGATTTTACCTTTATAATACGCGCCTATCTGTTTTAGCAATATATTGACCTTGCTGCAACCGACTAGGCTTAATTTTAACCCCTTAGCTTTGAATTTTCAAAACTAAGGCACTGATTTATAGACGTGATTTAACAATATAAGTTCCAACGTGGCTATTTTCGCATTCGGCATTAATCATAAAACCGCTCCTGTTAATATACGGGAACAGGTTGCTTTTACCCCAGAAAAACTGCCCGAGGCACTAACCGGCATACTAAAAGAGTCACCCGCCTCTGAAGCCGCGATTGTTTCTACTTGTAATCGTACCGAATTATATTGCGAACTTCATGCCAGCGACAGTGAAGCCCTGATCCGCTGGTTTGAAGACTTTCATTCGTTGGAACACAAAGCACTGGAACCTTATATATACAGCTTTACCGATCAAGAGGCCGTTAAACATATTCTACGCGTTGCCAGTGGTCTGGATTCGCTAGTATTGGGTGAACCACAAATTCTCGGCCAAATTAAAGATGCCTATGGTACAGCCGCCGATGCTGGCACCATCGGCCGACAGTTAAATCGTTTATTTCAGCATACTTTTTCAGTTGCCAAGCAGGTACGCACCGACACCGCCATCGGTAGTAGCCCGGTTTCTGTCGCCTTTGCTGCTGTTTCACTGGCTAAACGTATTTTTGCTAATCTGGAAGAACATACAGCTCTATTAATTGGTGCGGGTGACACCATTGAACTGGTTGCGCGGCACTTAAAAGATCAAAATATTAAAAATATGATTGTGGCCAACCGCACCGTCAAACGTGCAAAACTGCTTGCTGAGCAGTTTAATGCCGAAGCCATCGCACTCGCTGATATGCCTTCGCGTCTGCTCAAAGCCGATATTATTATCTCCTCCACTGCTAGCCAACTCCCTATATTAGGCAAAGGTGCGGTTGAAAGCGCACTTAAAGCGCGCAAACACCGGCCTATGTTTATGGTGGATATTGCGGTGCCGCGTGATATTGAAGCCGAAGTGGGTGATTTACGCGATGTGTATTTATATACCGTGGATGATCTACACGATGTGATCGAAGAAGGCCAGCAGTCACGCGAACAGGCTGCCGAGCAAGCCGAAGAAATTATTGAAAATGAAACCCAGCACTTTCTGGGGTGGTTACGCTCACTGGATGCCGTGGATACCATTCGTTCCTATCGTGACAAAGCAGATATTATTCGTGAAGAAGCCTTGCAGCTGGCACAAAAACAACTGGCTGCGGGTAAAGACCCTGCTCAAGTGTTACAGGAACTGGCGCGTTCCATTACCAATAAACTGGTTCACGATCCTAGTGTGCAACTTAATCGCGCTGCCTATGATGGCCGCAATGAACTGCTCGATATGGCGCAAGAACTTTTTAATCTAAATCCCAATAATAATTAAACCCCAACCGTTGTAGACAAATGAAAGCCTCTATTAAAGCCAAACTCGAAAACCTTGCCGAACGTCTGGAAGAAATTAATGCGCTGATGGCCGACCCTGGTGTTATCAGCGATCAAAACCAGTTCAGGGCTCTTTCAAAAGAATATGCACAGGTGAATCCGGTTGTCGGTTGTTTTAATGCCTATCAAGCAACCTTATCGGATATTGAAGAAGCGCAAGCCATGTTAAAAGATGACGACGATGACATGCGCGAAATGGCAAAAGAAGAATTAAAAACCACAACCGAACGACAGGAAAAACTCGAACAGGAATTACAGATTTTAATGCTGCCGGTTGATCCTAACGAAGGCAAAAATGTATTTTTAGAAATTCGTGCTGGAGCCGGTGGTGATGAAGCATCTATCTTTGCCGGTGATTTATTTCGCATGTATTCACGTTACGCTGAAAAACGTAAATGGAAAATTGAAATCATCAATGAAAACCGTGGTGAACATGGCGGTTATAAAGAAGTTATCAGTCGTATTATTGGTGACGATGTTTATGCCCGCTTAAAATTTGAGTCTGGTGGCCACCGTGTACAGCGCGTTCCCGAGACAGAATCTCAAGGGCGGGTACATACCTCAGCTTGTACCGTTGCCATTATGCCCGAAGCCGCTAAAGTCGAAGAAAGCGAGATTAATATAGGCGACTTACGTGTGGACACGTTTCGTGCTTCTGGCGCGGGTGGACAGCATGTTAATAAAACCGATTCGGCCATTCGCTTAACCCACATACCAAGTGGTATTGTCGTTGAATGTCAGGATGAACGTTCGCAACATAAGAACAAAGCCCGCGCCCTATCGGTGTTACAAGCAAAGCTATTCCAGATTGAACAGGACAAACAAAATGCCGAGCAAGCACAAACGCGTAAACTGCTAGTGGGAAGTGGCGACCGTTCTGAGCGTATTCGAACCTATAATTTTCCACAAGGCCGACTGTCCGACCACCGTATTAATTTAACCTTGTATAAACTCGATGATATTATGCAAGGTGAGTTAGATGAAATTATTGATCCGCTTATTAGCGAAGATCAAGCCGATATGCTGGCATCCATGGGGGAATAAAAAAAGGCCGCTATAAAAATAGCGGCCTTTTTTAATAAGTGTTATCCTTAACTGACTTCGTCTTTCCATTTCATCATTTCGGTTGTTAAACCGGCTGAAATTGTCCGGTACTGGCTACCCATGCCAATTTCAGCTTCTGCATCGGTTGTATTACCAGAGAGCGCTTTCTCTAAAATGCTACCGGCACACTGGTGAAATTCAGTATGCATTTTTTTTATCGTTTCATAATGTGGGCTGGCTTTTTCATCAGCCGAGCAACTGTATAACCATTTACCAAACTCACATTGATCATCTTGCTTAACCGCTGCCGGCGTAAAATCACTGGCTCCTGTTTTAATCGCTTCTGCTAAACGCTGTTTCCATTGACCATGAGCAGATATACCGCTATTTAAAGAATCGACAATACTCATAATTTACCTCTTATTCTAAATATCAATTAACTGTAAAGGCTTATCGACCTGCAGGAAGAAAAACTTAAGTTAATTTTTTAAAACAATATAGGCAATCCGATATTTAACACCTTGATCTTATGCCACTTTTCTATTTGGATAAAAAATACCTACCGTATCATTATAAACTGTCTTAGACATACGGATAATATCCTGCAAGTGTTCAGAGGTACTATTAAAAATAGTCCAAACTTTTTCATCCAGAATTAAATTTGTGTTATGCGGAAATAATGGTTCAATCTGATTAGCAACCACGTTGGCAAGATGCAAAACGTTCGATTCTATTGTAAATTTTTGAGCTTGAGCGGGAATATGGTGATAACGCACTGGCTCAGCTAACGAATCAGGTAATCCCCATTCTTTTAACAGCGTAGCCCCTAACTCGGTATGGTCGTAGCCAAAAGTCATTTTTTCAACCTGATTCACATCAAGTTGGCTATTAAACCTTAATAACTGAAGTACCTCATGTGATAAGTCTGGTTCTGCTAAATACATCACCAATCGGCCAATATCGTGTAATAATCCGGCAACAAAAACTCGCTCGGGCTGCTGAAAACCTAATTCAGTCACAATGGTTCTGGCAGCCGTTGCGCAGGCAATATTATGGCACCAGAATTTTTCCGGGCTTACCAGATCCTTTGGAATGCAACTAAATTTTTGAATAACCAGCGTTGCCATAACTAAATCACGCAACTGTGCTGTGCCAATAACAGTAATCGCCATGGTGATGGTGTCGATCTGTTGCGGGAAATTATAAAACGGGCTATTAACAATTTGTAATAATCGCGCGGTTAAAGCCATATCGGTGGCAACCACGTCGGCTATATCTTGTGCTGTTGAATGAGGATCGTCAATTAATGTGTTTAATTTTAAGGCGGCATCGGGTAACGAAACTAAATCAATGTTCTGCTGCACAAGCTCCTGTACGGTTAAATTAGGCATCCACTCTGCTCTCTCGACTTCAATTAGATTTAACGTCACCGTTTGTTTAAAAACAATATCGGTTAAAGATATTACTGCTATTTTTGAAGTCTAGAATTTAATAGCCATTTTTTCTGTGAAATATTTACATTTTTGGCCTGAACTTGTTTAAATGTTAACCAGTTCAAATTTATTTTACAGCTACTTTAAAATTGACATATAGGGCAAGCGGGATCCTGTTTTAACGCTATACTGCGCCATTCCATTGTATAGGCATCTAAAAGTAGCAAGCGTGACTGGAGTGTTTTACCTGCCCCAGTGAGTAATTTAAGGACTTCCGTGGCCTGAATTGAACCAATAATGCCCACCACCGGGGCTAATATTCCATTTTCACTACAGGTTTGTTGCAGTTCTTCATCGGTATCGGGGTACAGGCATTGGTAGCAAGGACTATTCGGCTCATTGCTAAACACACTCACCTGTCCTTCAAAACGAATCGCCGCCCCCGAAACCAGTGGCGTTTCTGACCTGACGCAAGCGGCATTAATCGCAAAGCGCGCTGCAAAATTATCTGTGCCATCGACAACGCAATCAGCTTCTAATACCTTATCGTCTAGTGCCTGTGATGATAATTTTTCCTCTAGCGTACTGACTTTAATGTCTGAATTAATACCCTGCAAAGCCTGTTTAGCCGACGCCACCTTACTCTGGCCAATACTGCTTTCACGGTGAATAATTTGCCGCTGTAAATTCGACGTATCCACTTTGTCAAAATCGGCAAGTATTAAATGCCCCACTCCAGCAGCAGCTAAATACATTGCCACTGGCGAGCCTAAACCCCCTAAGCCCATCACTAACACGGTTGAATCCAATAGTTTTTGCTGACCGGCCACATCAATCTGGGGCAGCATAATTTGTCGGCTATAGCGAAGTAATTGGTCGTCATTCATAAACGATGAGTATAAAGAAAAACAGGATAAGAAACGACTATTGCTGTTTCCCCTGCAAGCACCAGGCTTCTAAAACAGAGTGTTACAGATAATGCCGCCAGTGAACAGGTCGCAAATCACGGCAACCGTGTAAGCGCCGTTGATAGCCCTGAATAAAAATATCCCGTGTCATTTTGGAATCATTAATCCCTAAATTCTCACGCAAGGTATTTTCAGTATAAGCGTATAGAGCATTTTTGAGTTTACTTAACAAGCTGTGATCAAGATAAAAACCAACCGATTCAAGTGCCTGTAAAATAATATCCATGGTTAAAATACGCACATCGTAGGTAATAAATAATTGCGTAGCAGACAGGTATTTTAAGTCGAGTACACCGTCAACATCTGCCAGTAAAAAGATGGCGGATTTCGCCTGATCCTGCTCTTTGTCTAAACGACTAAAGAGAATATCACGTTGTTTAGTTAATGACTCCACCGGCTCCACCTCTTGTCTCCACTATCTGTTTATCTTTGAGTGTTTCCTTCGAAATAGCTCTGATTTCAGGGTAGCGCGTCAAGATATGAATTTCTAGCCCTTACAACGTGATTCAGTACCTTCTTTTGTTATTTAGTATTTTAGAATATAGGAATTTACTATTTCTTTGCTCGAGTCACACGATCATTTTTTGCCAGATCCTGACAAGTTTGTATTTCAACAAAGCCCTTTTCGGCCAGTAGTGCGCGCACTGCCTTCGCCTGCTGATAACCATGTTCAAACAGCAACCACCCTCCCTCTCGCAACCAAGATTGAGCGTGTTGCGTAATATGCCGAATCGCGGTTAAGCCATCACACCCTGAAGTCAGTGCATTATTCGGTTCAAATCGCACATCGCCCTGTGTTAAATGCACGTCATCCTGTTCAATATAAGGAGGATTGGAGACGATCAGATCGAACTTTTGTACTGGGATAGCTTTAAACCAGTCGCTTTGTCGTAGCTCGATGGGCTGTTGATGCGTTTTGCAATTAAGCTGCGCAATCTTAAGAGCCGCTACAGAAATATCGGTCGCCATAACACGCGTGGGTTGCTGTCTCTTCGATATTTCAACCGACACGGCAATGGCTATCGTGCCACTACCAGTTCCTAACTCAAGAATGTTATTCAGCGACTGCTGTTTTGCAATCTCGACGATCTGCTCAACCAGTAATTCAGTTTCGGGGCGAGGGATTAATGTTGCAGGTGACACTTTTAAATCCAGTGACCAGAATTGCTTCGTTTCTAATATATAAGCAATGGGTTCACCCTGCTCACGTCGCCGCACCAAATCGAGAAAATTCTGCAACGCTGTTGCTGATAATTTTTTTTCTGGCCAAGTGCGTAAATAAACGGATGGTTTTTGTAACGCAAAACTTAATAAACACTCCGCATCCAGCCGTGCTGAATCTGAAACAACACTAAAACGTTGCTGTGCTGTTTTAAGTGCATCCTGAATAGTCATTGCAAGAATGTGATCAATTAATGCTGCGTTGCTGATTGGTTAGACAAAATAGAATCAATGAATAATTGTTTCGCATCCACTGCATCAAAGTCATATTGATGATTGCAAAATTCACAGTGAATACTAATCAAATCCTCATCTTCAATAATAGAATCGACTTCACTCTGCCCCAAACTACGGAGCATATTTGCAACCCTATCTTTTGAGCAGGAACAACGAAAAAAGACCGGCTCCGATTCAAACACTCGAACATCTTCTTCATGGTATAAACGATGGATCACTTCATGTACATTAAGGCCAAGCAGCTCATCATCACTGATGGTTGCAGATAATTGTTCGACCCGATTCCAACCATCTTCATCTGTTTGCAGCTGCTGAAGATTTTCTCCGTCAACCGATTCATGTGGCAATTTCTGAATCAACAAACCGGCAGCTGTTTTATCATTCGCACTCAGCCATAACCGTGTTGAAAGTTGCTCGGATGTTTCAAGGTAATGCTCAATAGCATCAGCAACGGTTTCACCCACTAGCTCAACAATACTTTGATAACGCTCGGTTTTATTTTCTGTTTCTAGCGTAATCGCGAGTTGTCCATCACCTACCAGATTTTTTAAACTGTCTGCTTTTATATCATCACTGTAATGTGCCAAACCCCGAATTGCTTCTTCACTGGTACATTCAGCAACTACCAGTGGCAATGCACCTTTGCCCTGAATTTGTAAAATAATACGCCCCTTAAATTTTAAAGTGGCTGCAAGCAACACACCCGCCACTAACATTTGCGCCAGTACATCGCGCACAACGGGTGGATAATGGTGATTTTCGATAATCGCCTGCCAGCTTTTATGCAACTGGGTGAGTTCACCGCGTATCGCAATATTTTCGAATAAGAAACGTTGTAAGATATCTTTAGAGAATTCCATATGAATAAACTTTATAAACCTGAGTAAACTGGAGATAAGCAAGCTAGTTTAACGAATTCCCTAACAATATGAAATTAGTCAGGCCTGTTTAACTTGATATATTTGTCAATTCATCTAACCTTAATCAGCCCATTCCCCATTATGGTTGAGTACTTCCAAATGAATCATGTAGTTAGATTTAGTTTTTTAATATTGGCCATTCTATTTTTAACCTTAACCGCCTGCGGTGGCAACAGTGGCGGAGGCGGAAATACAGCGGCTCCCAAAATTCAGACCATTAATGACACAAAACTCGTTCCGGCTTGTTTTAATTCAAACGGCAACAACCCGTTACTAACAACTGGCTCTTATTTTCCCAATTCTAACTGGAATGATCCAAGCATTTTAAAAATAGCTAACACCTATATTATGTATGCTTCGGCTGATATCAATTTTAGTCAGGACATTAAAATCTATCGTTTAACATCATCCGATGGTGAAAACTGGTCACTCAACCCAAGTAGTGCTGTCTTTACAAAATCAGCAGGCGTAACAGATTGGGATAGAAAAAGTGTTGAAACACCCTCGGTGGTATTCTTTAATAATAAATATCATCTATTCTATACAGCATATCCAACCTCACTCAACATAGTGACAGACTACAAAATAGGCCACGCAACATCCAATGACGGCATTAGCTGGACGCGTGATGCGACTTACCTATTAGCTCCCACGGATCCTACAGGGGCTGTAAATTTAGATTTTAATCAATTCGTTGTTGCTGAACCCGGCGCGGTCGTTTTTAATAACAAGATTTATGTTTACTTTACTGCTATTGGTGCTGATGTTGGCGTAGGTACAACATTACAAACGATTGGTGTCATCACTAGCAGCGATGGTTCAACTTGGAGTAGCCCGGTGCAAGTATTAAAGCCAGACCAAACGTTATATCCGCGCACTAGTTATAAAGGTTATTCCACACCCGATGCCATCGTCATTAATAATAAAGTACATTTATTTTTTGATGTGGCTGAAGATCCATTTAAACAGGTTAAAATTCACCATGCTGTTTCAATAGATGGCATAACAAACTTCACGCAAGATAATCAGGCTATCTTTGATCGCAGCATGTTCGCATTCACAAAAGATGAAATTCAAAGCCCAAGCCCGTTATTGGACGGTACAAACCTAAAACTTTATTTTTCAGGACATACTGGGTTAGATTTAAGCATCGGCTTAAGTAACTGTGACCTTTCTAATTAGTTTTCTGTATCAAACACATTATTCAGAAAGTTTTTTCTTTAATAACTGATTAATCTGCCCCGGATTTGCTTTACCTTGAGTTTCTTTCATAATTTGCCCTACAAAGAAACCCATTAATTTTTCTTTACCGGCTTTAAATTGTTCAACTTGATTCGGGTTGTCTGCAATTACCTTATCCACCATGGCTTCCAATGCACCCGTATCAGAAATTTGTTTTAAACCTTTGCTTTCGATAATGCTATCGGCATCACCACCATCGCTCCACATAGCATCAAACACTTCCTTGGCAATTTTACCCGAAATGGTATTGTCTTTAATGCGGGCTAATAAACCTGCGAACTGGCTAGCATTAACTGGTGAAGCTTGAATACTTAAATTTTCTTTATTTAAACGCCCGGTTAATTCACCCATTACCCAGTTAGATGCTAGCTTGCTATCATTCGTTTGTTTTGTTACCGTTTCAAAATAATTCGCTAATTCAAGACTCGCCGTTAAATTACCAGCATCTTCTGTATTGAGTTTATATTCATTTATAAAGCGGGCTTTTTTTGCATCGGGTAACTCTGGTAAGGTCGCTCGAATTGCTTCAATTTCTTCTTCAGTCACAACAATCGGCAATAAATCCGGGTCGGGGAAATAACGATAATCCATCGCATCTTCTTTAGAACGCATCGAACGGGTTTCGTTTTTATTTGAGTCATACAAACGGGTTTCTTGTACAACCTTACCGCCATTTTCAAGAATATCGATTTGACGTTCTATTTCAACATTAATGGCGCGTTCGACAAAACGAAATGAGTTAATATTTTTTAACTCGGCGCGCGTGCCAAATTCTTCCTGGCCTTTGGGTCGCATTGAAACGTTCGCATCACAACGGAAAGAACCTTCCTGCATATTGCCGTCGCAAATACCAATGTAAGTAACGATAGAATGGATCTTGCGCATATAGGCAACCGCTTCTTCGGTTGAACGCATATCCGGTTCAGAAACAATTTCGATTAAGGGCGTACCAGCGCGGTTTAAATCGATGCCAGTCGCACCGCTAAAATCTTCATGCAAACTTTTACCCGCATCTTCTTCTAAATGCGCTCGGGTTACACCGATTGTTTTAGTCGAGCCATCTTTTAGCTCAATATCCACCGAACCTAATCCCACAATGGGTAAGGCAAGCTGAGTAGTTTGATAGCCTTTGGGTAAATCAGGATAAAAGTAGTTTTTACGATCAAACACCGAACGTTTACCTATTTCAGCATCAATCGCTGTACCAAATTTTATCGCCATGTTTAAGGCTTGCTTATTCATAACAGGTAATACACCCGGCAAACCCAAATCAACTTCATTCGCCTGCGTATTCGGTTCTGCACCAAACGCGGTTGATGAACCTGAAAAGATTTTACTTTTCGTCGCCAGTTGCGCGTGAATTTCCAGACCAATAACTACTTCCCATTGCATATTTTAATTACCTAAATTTAATCTTATAACTAAAGAACATTAACCACTCTTTGCGCCTTGGTGGTTTAAATATTTATTCTATTTAAACGCATCGGGTATCTGCTGATGCCAATCCGTAACTTGCTGGTACTGATGCGCTACATTGAGCAATTTAGCTTCTGCAAAATAAGGCGCAATAATTTGTAAGCCAACCGGCAGCTCATTCACAAAGCCACACGGAACCGACATGCCCGGCAAACCGGCAAGGTTTACCGCAATCGTATAAATGTCTGAGTAATACATGGAAATCGGATCATCATTTTTCTCACCCACTTTAAATGCCGGTGTCGGAGTGGTTGGACTCATGATCACGTCTACCTGCTTAAAGGCTTCGGTAAAATCATTGGCGATTAAACGACGAATTTTTTGTGCTTTTAAATAATAGGCATCGTAATAGCCTGACGATAAGGCATACGCCCCCACTAAAATACGACGTTTCACTTCCGCACCAAAGCCTTCACCACGACTACGTTTGTACAAATCCTCTAGATTTTTAGGGTCTTCACAACGATGACCAAAACGTACCCCGTCAAAGCGTGATAAATTAGACGAACATTCCGCCGGTGCCACAATATAGTAAGCCGGTACGGATAAATGCGTATTCGGCAAACTAATTTCAACAAATTCAGTACCGAGCTTTTTGTATTCACTAATCGCCTCGTCAATGCGTTGCCCTACCTCGGCATCCAGTCCATCGGCAAAATATTCTTTGGGTAAACCAACCTTTAAACCTTTGAGATCCTGATTTAAACTGGCAGCATAATTCGGCACTGGTTCATCCATACTGGTTGAATCCCGCTTATCCAGACCCGCCATCACGCCAAGCATCAATGCCGCATCTTCGGCCGTTTGAGTAAAGGTGCCCGCCTGATCCAGACTGGAAGCAAACGCGATCATCCCGTAACGCGATACCCGCCCATAAGACGGTTTGAGTCCGGTTAAGTTACACAGTGCTGCTGGCTGGCGAATGGAACCACCGGTATCGGTGCCGGTTGAAGCCGGCGCTAATCTTGCTGCAACCGAAGCGGCCGAACCGCCAGAGGAGCCACCCGGCACATAATCCACATTCCATGGGTTTTTAACCGGCCCGTAAAAACTGGTTTCATTGGAGGAACCCATCGCAAATTCATCCATATTGGTTTTACCCAACATCACGCTGCCAGCCTGATTAAACGAATCGATCACACTGGCATTATAAGGCGCAATAAAGTTATCCAGCATTTTTGAACCGCAGCTTGTTTTAACGCCGTCGGTACAAAAAATATCTTTTTGCGCAAAGGGAATACCTGTTAAAACATGGCTGTCACTGGCCGCAATGCGTTTATCGGCTTGGTTGGCCTGTACCAACGCTTGTTCTTCAACCACGGTAACGTAGCTGTTTAAGCGATCATCAAACGCTTTTATTCTATTTATATAGTGCTGGGTTAATTCAACACTGGAAAATTCGGCTGCTCTCAAGCCTGCCGCCAGTTGTGCAATTGTTTTTGTGTGCATATTCTCTTACTTCGATTTATTCAATGAGCTTATTCTATTACTTGGGGAACAAGGTACAAACCCTCTTCTACCTGAGGAGCAATCGCCTGAAAATGCTCACGCTGGTTGGTTGCGGTGACTTTATCTTCGCGTAAACGCTGAACGGCATCCGTTGGGTGAGCCATAGGAATGACATCATCCGTATCAACGCTATTCATTTGCTCAACCAGTGCCAGAATATTTGTTAGATTCGTAACATACTCAGGAATGTCCTTTTCGTTAATATCTAAACGCGCTAAATGCGCAATTTGTTCGACGGTTTTATTATCCAAAACAACTTTCTCCAGAACTTAAAATCAATCCGATGCAACGGCCAAAAACACCACGATTTACACTTTATGCTATTCGTATTATGCTGCATCTAAATAACGCAATTATAAGCTTATTTCACGCGATTTGTGATAGATTAGGCAAAAGCGGTAACTTAACATAGTTATGAGCTTGCCCAAAGCCCCGTTGATTGATTAAAGTACGGGCGTTATTCATTGATAACTTAAATTATAAAAGAAGCTCCTATGTTTGAAAGTTTACGCGGCATGTTCTCAAATGACATCTCCATCGACCTTGGCACTGCCAACACCTTAATATATGTTCGTAGCAAAGGAATTGTTCTCAATGAACCTTCCGTCGTTGCAATCCGTCAGGAACGTGGCCCCGGCGGCCCCAAAAGTATTGCCGCCGTCGGAATGGAAGCAAAACGTATGCTTGGCCGAACACCGGGTAATATCGTTGCAATTCGCCCAATGAAAGACGGTGTGATTGCTGATTTTACCGTGACCGAAAAAATGCTCCAACATTTTATTAAAAAAGTGCATGAAGCACGTTTTTTCCGTCCTAGCCCGCGAGTTTTAATCTGCGTGCCCTGTGGTTCGACCCAGGTCGAACGCCGCGCCATTCGTGAATCGGCCAATGGTGCCGGTGCCCGCGATGTATTTTTAATTGAAGAACCAATGGCAGCAGCCATTGGTGCCGGGATGCCCATCAGCGAAGCCAGCGGTTCGATGATTCTGGATATTGGTGGCGGCACGACCGAAGTCGCTGTTATTTCTTTAAGCGGTATTGTTTATTCTGCCTCGGTTAAAATTGGTGGCGATCGCTTTGATGAAGCCATTATTAACTATGTACGCCGGAATTACGGCAGCTTAATTGGTGTTTCAACGGCCGAGCGCATTAAACACGAAATTGGTACTGCCTACCCGGGTAACGAAGTCCGCGAAATGGAAGTACGCGGTCGCAATCTTGCCGAAGGTATTCCTCGCAGCTTTACCCTAAACAGCAACGAAATTCTTGAAGCCCTGCAAGAACCCTTATCCGGTATTGTCAGTGCAGTAAAAACAGCATTAGAACAAACGCCGCCTGAACTGGCTGCCGATATTGCTGAACGCGGTATGGTACTCACTGGCGGCGGTGCTTTATTAAATGAGCTTGATCGTTTATTAATGGAAGAAACCGGCCTACCGGTTATTATCGCAGAAGATCCTCTAACCTGTGTTGCTCGCGGTGGTGGCCGCGCCATTGAAATGATAGACGAACACGGTGGCGACTTATTCAGCGTTGAAT
>CAYYLL010000008.1:0-103437 GCA_964472525.1 uncultured Thioalkalispiraceae bacterium
GGCGCGCATTATACGCACAGAATGAAATCCGTCAACAGTTTATTTCAGTTTTTTTAAAATTAATAACAAACCGCATGGTTGTGCGGTTCTTAAGGGGAGCAAAAGGAAGATAAATTTGGCAGGCTGAATAAAACAAGCAATGAATCAAGCTTAATATTGTACTTGTTTGGCTTTAATGATTAATTCGTCAACCGGACTGGGGCGAGCAAGTGCATATCCTTGTGCATAATCTACACCGATATCCCCAAGTGCTCGCATAATGTCGGCATTTTCAACAAATTCTGCCACGGTTTTTAAGCCAGCGACATGACCAATGTTGTTTACGGCAGCAACAATGGCCGCATCCATGGGATCTTCAAGCATGTCACGCACAAACCCGCCATCAATTTTAAGGTAATCCACCGGTAAACTTTTTAAATATGAAAAGGAGCTTAAACCTGCGCCAAAATCATCTAGCGCAAACTGACAGCCCAGTTCTTTTAATTGTTTAATAAATTCAACCGTACTGGCCAAGTTTGTAATGGCCGCTGTTTCGGTCACTTCGAAACATATTTGTTCTGCCGATAAGGCGTATTCTGCAAATTGTTCACGTAAAAAGTCGAAAAAGGCTTTATCACTTAAAGAAGTACCCGATAAATTAAGAAAATAAGTCGCATTTTTCAGGCTTGCGTTAGTTTGGGTTATTTGGACAATCATACGGAAAGCTTCTTTAATCACCCAACGATCAATCGAGGGCATTAAATTATAACGTTCTGCTGCGGGAATAAAGGCACCCGGCGCAATAATTTCACCGTTGTCTTCCAACCGCACAAGAAATTCAAAATTTGTTGCAAGCCCAGGTTGACCACTTACCGGCAACATCATTTGTTGATAAAGCGTAAAGCTATTATTATTGAGTGCGTCATGAATACGCGACACCCATTTCATTTCGCCGTGGCGACGGATTAGGCTGCTGTCATCTTCACTATAAAGATGGTAACGATTACGGCCTGCATCTTTTGCTGCATAACAGGCCATGTCTGCGGCGCTTAATGCTTCGGTCATGCTTTGTTCTGCGTTGACTAACATGACTAAACCAATACTTGCTCCAATTTTAAATGTTTGACTTTCCCATACAAAATGAAATTCTTTTACTTCTTTAATTAGGTTGCCCGCAATTAATTGAGCATGATCGAGTGGACAGTTTTCTAAAAGAATTCCGAACTCATCACCACCCAAACGAGCCAACGTATCACTTTCACGGATCGCTTTATGTAAAATAACCGTGAGTTGTCTTAGTAGTTCATCACCAGCAACATGACCGCAGGTGTCATTGATAATTTTAAATTGATCCAGATCGAGGTAAAGTAATGCATGATGAGCATCTTCATTATTAAGCCCGTACAATACACGTTTTAAACGCCTCTCAAACTCAGCTCGATTGATAAGTCCCGTTAAGGAGTCATGGTAGGCCATATGCCGAATGGTGTCTTCAGCGCGCTTACGTGCCCGTCGTGTTTCAACGTCACGTAACTCACGTTCGATAGCCGGTACTAAACGCACAAGATTATTTTTCATAATATAATCTTGTGCGCCTGCTTTCATCGCGGCAACGGCAATGTCTTCGCCGATACTGCCAGACACAATCACAACCGGCAAACTGTCATCAAATGCTTTAACTTGTTTTAACGCTTCTACCGAGCTGAATCCCGGTATATTATGATCCGTAATCACCAAATCCCAACTGTGTTTTGTTAATGCCTGTTCAAGCTCATTTTCATTTTCGACACGCAATAAGTCGGTTTCATAACCGGCTTTTGATAATACTCGTTGCATTAGAATGACATCATCTTCCGAATCTTCAACAATCAATAAACGCAAATCTTTTTTCATCGGGATAACTTTATTGGTTTGCAGCAAGTTGAGGAGATGGAACATTAAGCTCGAGCCAATAGCGGCTAACCTGTTCGATGACTTTTGCAAAATCCAAAAAATCAACTGGCTTACGCAAAAAGCTGTTGGCACCTAATTCATAACTTACCGAAATATCCTTTTCTTCATTGGATGTGGTTAACACAATCATCGGGATATGTGCTGTTCGGGGATTGTTTCGCACATACCTTAATAGCTCATGGCCATTTAAACGGGGCATTTTTAAGTCCAGCAAAATTAAGTCGGGCAAGGTATCGGGTACTGTCTTATTGGTACCCGAACCGGGTAGATCGGTTTCGATGGACAAATACTCCAAGGCCTCAACACCATCACTTGCAACGTCAACGCAATTAAACTCAGAATACTTTTTTAATGCACGACAGGTTAATAGCTCATCATCGGGATTATCTTCCACCAGTAGTAATCTTTTTGTTTTCATTATTTTAGTTAATAGAACGGTCTATTTCTCTTTAATAATTCGATAAGCTACTTAATACACTAAAACTAACATTATTTATAGCTTATTCTGAACATGAATGCCTGCTTTATAAGAATTAACTAATGTTGGAATAAGACTGAATCTAACTAAAATATTGCAATTTACCCCCATCAATCGATTAATAGTTGAGAAATAGTGTAAGTTTGTTATATAGTGAGTGCCCCCAATAACTAGATTTTAGGAGCCCAAAAATGCAAGAACGGGAAGCGAAGTTACTCTGTAAATCTAATGATTTAGTGTCTATTTCGGTATCAACCAATAATTCTGGATGGATAATAAAAATATTAGAAAAAAACCAGCATGATCCTGATTATTTAATATCAAAACGCTCGACAGATCCGCGTATCTTTAAAACATCGGATGCCGCATTAAGGTGTTGCAATCGAATCGGATTTAATAAAGTGGAGGTGTTTTTCGGATAAACCCATATTTAATTCAATTTATTAACAAAATAACCAAGCCAGTTGTTAAAACTGGCTTTTTTTTGTTCTTTGTGGCCCCCGAAACTGTACTTCTGGGTGTAAATTTAGTAGATTAGCATACTGACTCCCAATTCTGGTTTTTTGGCATATTTTATGAATGAACGTGATGTACGCTTACTTTTTGATGCAGGCCACTGGTCTGGAACATCGGTTGTTTATATTGCCGAAGACAAAGCTTGGCGAGTTTACATTAATGCCCTTGAAAAAGATGAGCAAGAAACACTTACCCTGAAAACAGGCGCACCTCGAAACTTTAAAACATCCGATACCGCAATACACTGGTGCCATGAAATTGGTTTTAAGAAAATAGCGGTACATCTTTCATCAACCAAACCATCTCGTCAAACCGACCTGCAAAAAAGTCTTAAAATTGTTTTAATTGAAGACAATCCGGACGATATTGAACTGACCTTACGTGTATTCCAAAATCTAAATGCCAATATTGACGTACTGGTATTAGAAGATGGGGATGAAGCCACTGAGTTTCTTTTTGCGAAAGGAAAATATCAGTCCAGACAAAAAAATGAACTCCCCAAAATTATTTTACTCGACTTAAAGTTACCCAAAGTCAGTGGTCACGAAGTTTTAAAACAAATTAGAGCAAACGACGCAACCAAACATATTCCCGTGGTTGTTTTATCAACCTCAACGGAAAGCGGTGATATTCGCTTAAGCTATGAACTAGGCAGTAATAGTTATATTAACAAACCGGTTGTTTATGAGGAATTTTGCAGCGCTCTGGAAGAAATTGGCCGTTACTGGCTTAATATCAATACTGCCGATACGAGCGACATTTAAGCGTTAGAATCAATTATATATCGTCAGGGGTATGGCTCCCCTTTGAAAACCCCAACGGTTTTGTGCTACCGCCAAGCGAACGGGGCATTTAGATTAATCGGACTTTGGCAAAACGACGTTTCCCAACCTGATAAATATGCTCGCTGCCAACTTCTACTTTAATATCGCGTGATACCACTTTTTCACCGTCTATTTTAACTGCACCCTGTTTAATCATGCGATAGGCATCAGAAGTGCTGTTCACTAAACCGGCTTCTTTTAATAAATTGGCAATCGGCAATTCGCCGTCTGCTGCGGTGATTTGTTTTTCTTCAATATCATCTGGCATCGCCCCTTTTTGGAAACGGGCGATAAAATTTTCGCGTGATTGTGTTGCCGCCGCTGGCGAATGAAAACGAGCAATAATTTCTTCGGCCAGTAAGAATTTAATATCACGCGGGTTTGCCCCCTGTTCAATTTGTTCCTTAAACCCATCTATTTCAGGCAATGGCCTAAAGCTGAGTAACTCAAAATAACGCCACATTAACTCATCCGATATTGACATCAACTTGCCAAAAATTTCATCCGGCGCTTCATCGATACCGATATAGTTACCCAATGACTTTGACATTTTATTGATACCATCGGTGCCTTCCAATAATGGCATGGTCATCACAACTTGTGGCTTTTGGCCGTAGTGTTTTTGTAATTCGCGCCCAACCAGTAAGTTAAATTTTTGATCGGTACCGCCTAATTCAACGTCCGATTTCATTGCGACCGAATCATATCCCTGAATTAACGGGTATAAAAATTCATGGATCGCTATCGGTTGGCCGGAGTGATAGCGTTTATTAAAATCGTCACGTTCTAGCATACGTGCAACGGTATGTTTCGCCGCTAATTGAATTAAATCTGCCGGACTCATTTTATTCATCCAACTTGAATTAAACATCACCGTTGTTTTATCTTTATCCAGAATTTTAAAAATCTGCTGTTGATAAGTTTTTGCGTTTTCTTCGACTTGTTCAACGGTTAAAGGTGGACGAGTTGCACTTTTACCGGTTGGGTCGCCAATCATGCCGGTAAAATCACCAATTAAAAACAATACTTCGTGGCCTAAATCCTGAAATTGACGTAATTTATTGATCAATACTGTATGACCCAGATGTAAATCGGGTGCAGTCGGGTCAAAACCTGCTTTAATTCGCAGCGGTTTACCCGTTTTTAAGCGTTCAACCAGTTCTGCTTCAACTAAAACTTCATCACAACCACGCTTTAACTGCGCTAATACTTCTGTTTGATTCATTTGCTTACTCAATTCTAAGAATTATCCATTCAATGCCCATAGTTGGCGGCGTACTTTACCATAAGTGTCATTCTCCATTGAGCACTTTTTTAAGCGATAGTAACGAGGTTACTTTGGCATGGCGTACTAATATCCACCACCCGATAATTTATCTGCTCAATTTTTAACCAGACAATACTGAGAAGCCACCAATAAGGTACTTTAAATTAACTCCCTATGGTGCATCAAATTTGACCAAAACGTAAAATCACGCTATCGTATAGGGAGATGTTCTAAAATGGAAAAAGTGAGTAAATTCCGTGAATTACAAGCCATTCTTAACGCGAGATTTTAAGTCCATTAACTTGGATAAACAAGCACCCGAAAAAAGACCCAAATGGAGTCGATTACACTGGCTGGTTCTCGTTGCGGCTATTACCTCTATTAGCACCTTGCTGATTTTTGCGTCTAAAGATGTGTCGGCTAAAAAAAGTGATTCGCTCGCTACTATTTCAATCCCCGACAGCAGCCGTGCTATTCCTTTAGTTCCAGTATCAGCCTCCCTAGCAACGGCATCCACCCCACAAACTCAGATCACCTTACCGTTATCAATCCCCGGTGGCTCGGCTGATACCAATAGCACAGCCGACTTAAATCAGAATAAATTTATACAAACCGCGTTGATAAAATCTACACTTAAACCAAGTCCTGCACATCCCATTAATAAGAAGCAAGCCGCCATAGAAAACAGTTCCTCCCCTCTGTATGTCTGGGTAGATGAAAAAGTACGACGCGGTGATTCACTTGCACACTTATTTAAACGCAATAAATTAAGCGCGCAAGATTTATATAAAATTATGCGCTTGGGCAAAGCAACCCGCTCATTAAAATATATCCAACCGGGGCAAACCTTTAAGTTCCGACTGGATGATAAACAACAACTCGTCGAAATGGTTTACCAACAAAACCGTTTCCAGTCTCTACGTATAGAACGACAAGATGATAATTTTGTTGCCAGCACAATTTCTCGCGTAGCTCAAAAAAGACAACAGCATATTTCCGGTGTTATTAATTCATCTTTATTTGTTGATGCAAAAAAGGCAGGCATGAACGCCGCGCTTATTATGGATCTAGTTTCTATTTTTGGATGGGACATTGATTTTGCACTCGACTTACGCAAGGGCGATACCTTTTCACTTATTTACGAAGAACATTTTCTAGACGGTTTAAAAATCAAAGACGGAGCCATTCTTGCCGCCCAGTTTACTAACCAAGGTCGTACTTACCGCGCGATTCGTTATACCGATCCAAAGGGAAATAGTAATTATTACACCCCCAAAGGCTTATCCATGCGCAAAGCCTTTTTGCGTACCCCGGTTGACTTTAGACGCATTAGTTCACGCTTTGGCAATCGCAAACACCCGGTACTAAACCGTATGCGTTTACACAAAGGGGTAGATTATGCAGCTCCACGCGGTACACCGGTAAAAGCATCCGGTGACGGTAAAATTATTTTTCGAGGTCGCAAGGGCGGTTATGGCAACGCCATTATTATTCGTCATGGTGGTCGCTACAGTACTTTATATGCGCACTTAAATAACTTCCGTCGTGGTTTGTATACCGGCAAATTTGTTAAACAAGGACAAATCATTGGTTATGTCGGTAGCACGGGTCGCGCAACAGGGCCACACCTGCACTATGAATTTAGAATTAATGGCGTACATCGAAATCCGCTAACGGTTAAATTACCCAACGCTGCGCCTATTAATAAAAATTATAAACAAGATTTTAAACAACATGCACAGGGATTATTGGCACAGCTTGATGCCTTTAATTTCAAAATTGCCGCAAACACTTACTCGCAGTCATTTTAACGGACGCCAAACTGAAGAAGCTGAAGGGAGCTATGCCCAATGCCGGATTATTATATTGGTTTAATGTCGGGTACTAGCATGGATGCGCTTGATGCAGCCTTAATTGACTGCAGCAGTAATACAATAAAACTTATCGCACACCATTCTCTAGCACTTTCTGCTGATACCCATTACCAGATCAGTGAATTATGTCAGGGGGATAATAATGGCGGCTGTGATAACGAGTTAAAGAAAATGCTACAACTAGATATTAAATTGGCAACCCAATTCGCAAGCTGTGTTAAGCAGTTGCTTGAAAAGACTCAACTAAAAGCCGCTGACATTATCGCCATTGGCAGTCATGGCCAAACCTTACGCCATTACCCTGACACATCAATTCGCAATAGTTTACAAATAGCCGATCCCAATACCATTGCAGAACTGACAGGCATTACCACAGTAGCCGATTTTCGTCGTCGTGATATGGCTGCCGGTGGGCAAGGCGCACCACTGGTTCCGGCTTTTCATCAGTGGCTTTTTCGCGATAACAAGAAGAATCGTGTTATTTTAAATCTAGGGGGCATTGCCAACATTACCATTTTACCAGCCGATAAAAATAAACCTGTCACCGGCTTTGATACGGGTCCTGCAAATACATTAATGAATTACTGGATCCAACGGCAACAAAATAAAAATTATGATGACAAAGGCGCATGGGCGGCAAGCGGAGAGGTAAATAATGACTTTGTACAACAGTTACTGAGTGATGACTTCTTTCAACTACCCCCACCGAAAAGTACCGGCACAGACTATTTTAGCCCCGCATGGTTAACTCATCATTTAATCGCTTTTCCGTTTTTATCTTCTGAAGATGTTCAAGCAAGCTTGTGTGAATGCACCGTAAGCTCGGTTACAAAAGCAATAAAAAAATACGCGGCTGACTGTGACGAAGTGCTAGTTTGTGGTGGTGGCGCCCACAATGATCATTTAATGGCACGTCTGCAGGCACAATTCACAGATATACCGGTGGCAACAACCGAAACCGAAGGCATTGCTGCCGACTGGATTGAAGCCATGGCCTTTGCTTGGTTAGCCAAACAAACCTTAAATAAACAAGCGGGTAACTTAAGCAGCGTAACCGGTGCAACGCAGCCGGTCATTCTGGGTGGCATTTACCTCAGTTCTTAACGGAATAGCCAAACTGAATCTAGCGTTTGTTAATATCCACATAATGGCGATTAGGTTCACCCGTATAAACTTGCGTGGGTCTAAAGATACGGTTATCCCCCAACTGTTCACGCCAATGTGCCAGCCAACCAGCTGCACGCGCAATCGCAAAAATAGTGGTAAATTGATCTGCTGGAATGCCCATTTCGGTGTAAAGAATGCCTGAATAAAAATCAACATTTGCATAAACACCTTTTTTCGCTAAGCGATCTTCGCAAACTTGCTCAACCACTTTTGCAATTTCAAAGGCCGGATTAATATCGCCACCACGGGATTCCATTAATTCATCAACCAATCCTTGTAAAATAGTAGCACGGGGATCTTTGGTTTTGTATTCACGATGCCCCATTCCCCAGATCACGTCCTTATTTTTTAATTTATTATCAATATATTCTTCGGCCTTATCGGCTGAACCAATCTCGTTTAGCATTTCAACCACTCGCTGATTTGCTCCACCGTGTAAAGGGCCAGAAAGCGCACCAATGGCAGCCGCAATCACACTATAAGGATTAGCCAATGTGGAGGCATTCACTAACACGGCAAAGGTTGAAGCATTAATGGTATGTTCGGCATGCAGAATAAAACAAACATCCATTATTTTTGCCAACATCGGATCCGGTTCTTTACCGGTTAACATATATAAAAAGTTTTCAGCGAAAGATAAATCCGTACGCGGTTTAACCGGATCATAGCCATTACGAATATGTTCCCACATGGCAACAATTATTGGTAAACGAGAAATAATTTTAACCGTTGTATTATGAATATAATTTAAATCATCACATTGCGAGCCACCGGTTAAACATTCAGAGCCAGGATAAAACATACTTAAACTCGCCACCACTGTTTGTAGCATTTCCATCGGATGGCCCGTCGCGGGGAGGTTTTTCATCAGGCCACGTGTATGGAATTTAATATCACGATCAACAATAAGCTGCTGTTTAAATTCATCAAGTTCAAGGTGGGTTGGTAAACGACCATCCAGTAGTAATAATGTGGTTTCTTCGAAACTGCTGTACTTGGCCAAATCTTCAATGGGGTAACCGCGATAAGCAAGGATCCCCTTCTCGCCGTCAATGCTGGAAATATTTGATTTTGTTGCAGGTACACCTGCTAAACCAGGTAGATATTCGCTCATTGCTTACTCCATGTAGTCTATTAATTTAATTAGAATAACAGAAAATAACGCCAACGCTATCTACAACACGAAAAAAGATTAAATCGAAAAGGATGAACCACAGCCACAGGTCGTGGTTGCATTGGGGTTATTGACCACAAACATGGAACCTTCCAAGCTTTCTTTGTAATCGACCTCAGCACCGAGTAGATATTGCAAGCTCATGGGATCAATCACCATTTTTACGCCACTGTTTTCAACTTGAGTGTCGCCGTCCTGAACATTTTCGTCAAAGTTAAAACCATACTGAAAACCCGAGCAGCCCCCACCGGTAACATAAACACGCAGGTTCAAATTCTGGTTACCTTCATCGGCAATAAGTTGTTTTACTTTTTTTGCCGCATTGTCGGTAAAAGTAATTGAAGAATTTACGTCAGACATGGTGCTACTCCCAAGTGAATATCAATAAACACTTATATTATGAGGGTTCGCTTCTCTGGATTCAAGTAATACCGTATTATTTTGCTAGGATATTAATAAGTCTATTCCTTCCAAAGAAAAGAAATTTACAAACAACTTATTGATATTAAAAGATAATCCTATTTATTTGATTTTTTATCATCCGTTGAATTTTCGACGCTTTCTGCACTCGGTTTTAAATGTACGACCGAATCCTCACGGTGTACTAAGTTACCATTGACTTCAGCACCCATTGCCATTTCAATCAGGCTGTAATACACATTACCGTGAACTCGCGCTTCTGACGCCAATTCAATATGCGTTAAAGCATGCACATCGCCAATCACCGTGCCATTCACCACCACATTCGGCACTTTGACTTCGCCTTCGATAGTGCCACGTTCACTCAGCGTAATCACAGAGTCGGTGCCTTCTTCCGCCATCACATTACCCTTGATCACACCATCAACATGTAAACCGCCTTTAAAAACAACATCACCATGAATTTCTGAATTCTGGCCAATTAATGAATCAATCTGTGCTGTTTGCTTTGGTTTTCTCTTGTTTCCCCACATACTCACTGCTCTCCGTTTTGGGCCAATTAAATGTCTTTTCTATCATATCCTGTTTCCGTCCGCGCGGAAAAATACGCAAAATAATACGCGAGGCAACAAAACCATCGGGTATTTCAATATTGCCTTCGATATTCTGAAAATACTTGAATTTATAACTTAATTCCTTGATGTGCTTCTCGGTTACATCACGGAGTTTTAAAACTTTCGGCTCCTCATCGTGCAAACCCTCAAAAGCCAACTGAACTTTGCCTCGTGCAACGCGATCGTTTTTTAATACTTGGGACAAAACCAGTTTATACCGATAACTGCGTGAGTTGCCATTTTCTTCAAAAGTAAATTTTTGCAAGCGTAACCCACGTGAAGCATCGCGTGGCGACACAATGCCGCGATAAAAGGCCAGCTCCTCTTTTAGTTCAAGAATTTCGGACTGTAATGCTTTTAGGTTGGTATAAAGTTCGTTATAAGCTTTCTTCTCGATTTGCGCGGCACGTTTTAAAATTGCTTTCTCTTCCCGTAAGGTTTCTATTTCGGTACTGAGTGCATCACGAATTTCAACAAAACTTTCTTCACTTCTGCGTGCATCGGCACTGTCAAATTTGGCGCTATAACGCCCATAATCAAAGGCAGACCATCCGCCAATTAATAATGCAACTGTCCCCAACACCCAAATTAAACGGGTAATCCAAGGACGATGTGCTTTTACAACTAAATTCATATCTTTCCTACCACTAACAAAGGCACAAAACAGCTTAAGGCATTAATGCAACGGTATTTAACCCCGTTGTTTCATCTAAGCCACACATTAAATTCATGTTATGGATCGCCTGCCCCGCAGCACCTTTTACTAAATTATCAATCACCGATAAAACCACCACCGTATTAGCACCTTGAGGTTGATGCACCGCCATTCGACAAGTGTTCACTCCTTTAACTGAACGTGTCTCAGGGTGCGCTCCCACAGGCAGCACGTCAACAAAGGGTTCATTTTTATAGCGTTCAATAAACAAGGATTGTAAATCACTGTTGGATGTCAACTCTGCATAACAAGTCGCATGAATGCCACGAATCATCGGGGTTAAATGCGGCACAAAGGTTAAGCCAACCTCAGCACCGTGCGCATTTTGTAAACCCTGCTTAATTTCAGGCAAGTGGCGATGCCCTGCCACGGCATAAGCTTTCATGCTTTCGCTACTTTCCGCCTGCAATGCCGCAACGCTAGCACCACGACCGGCGCCACTCACTCCCGATTTCGCATCGGCAATTAAACGTGACACATCTACAACACCGGCTTCTATTAAGGGTAAAAAAGCCAGTTGCACCGCCGTTGGATAACAACCAGGGTTCGCCACTAACTGAGCGGTTTTAATCTGCTCCCGATTAACTTCAGGTAAACCATACACCGCTTGTTCAAGTAACTGCGGACAAGCATGTTTGCCTGTTTTAGAGGCATCTTTGTACCAATCCGTCCAAATCGCTTCGTCTTTTAAACGAAAATCGGCAGCTAAATCAATCAGCTTCACACCCGCATCCAACAACTCAACAGCATGTTGCATCGCAATACCATTGGGGGTGGCAAAAAAGACCAAATCACATTCTTTTAAAGGCGCATCAGCGGGATCGGAAAAAGCAATATCAATATGGCCACGTAAATTCGGGAACAAATCCGAGACTGGCAAACCTTTTTCTGAACGCGAAGTAATGCACAGCAACTCCGCTTGCGGATGCTGCGCAATTAAACGCAATAATTCAACGCCGGTATATCCTGTTCCTCCGACTACACCAATTTTTAACATTAAAACACCTGTGAAATTGTAAATCGTTATCGAATTATAATATCTTTATTTTAAACAACAAGATACGGCTAAATATGCATTCTAGTGAAATATATAATGGGGCATCCTAAGCAAGCGAAGGGCCAAGACTTATCAGTTCAAGATTTGTTTCGTGAAATATTAGGGACAAAGCTTATTTCGATAGCCATTTGAAGTGCAGTGTTATGCGTAATTTTGTGGGATCCGACAGATTCAGCTCTTGCCCCTATGCCTTCAGGCAAATAAAAAGCGACCGAAGCCGCTTAAATTTAGTGAGTACCTTTATATATTTATAATTATTCCTAAAATACTAAACGTTTATATTATTTTAATGTCTTATGTTTAGTATAGAAGGGCTCCCCACTCTCACCCTTACTTTTTTTGCTACTTGTTTGAATCAATGCGGCTACCTTACCGAGAGTGGAGACCGAGGTCAAGTAAAAATACCTTTATTAACATATGCTTATAAAGTTAAAAGCTAACTCCGCTGATATTTTGACGAATTAACAGGGAGTATCTAAAAAGCATGAAATCATGGTAAGATGCCGCGGTAATGCGTCAACACCTTATAAATACCCGCCGCCGTCTACTTTCGATTAAAAAAATGAAGCTACGCCTCACCTTTCTTGGCAGTGCCATGATTGTGGGAGCCATAGCCGCTGTGTTTGCGATTGCTGCACAGCAGGCTGATCATTATTATTTAGTGCTATTTAAATCAACCCCATGGATAGCATTATCCATTCCACCGCTGAGTCTGGCACTTATCGCCTGGCTTACTAAAAATGTATTTTTTGGCACCGAAGGTAGCGGTATACCACAAACCATTGCGGCAATTGAATTCCCGACTCACGAACTCCGACAAAAAGTGTTATCGCTTCGAATTGCTTTTGGTAAATTCTTATTAACCATTATGGGGTTATTTAGTGGTGCTTCCATTGGTCGAGAAGGCCCCACCGTGCATATTGGCGCATCCATTATATATTCTCTGCATACCCACCGGGGCTTTAGACGCCAACATATGGCTAAGGCTTTAATTATTGCAGGGGGTGCGGCAGGAATTACCGCTGCTTTTAATACACCCTTGGCGGGTATTTTATTTGCCATTGAAGAAATGTCACGCAACTTTGAGCGTCGTCTCGGTAATATCTTATTACTGGCCGTTATTTTAGCCGGACTCACCGCGATTGCTATCTTAGGTGAATACACTTATTTCGGGCACAGTAATGCAGAAATTCCTTTAAACCAATATACCTGGATAGCCATTGTTATTTGCGGTGTGGGAGGCGGTATATTAGGTGGCATATTTAGTATGGCACTTATTCACGGCTCTCGACGACTTTTCAAGTTCGCCGCATCTCACCCTGTGTACCTTGCCTTCATTTGCGGCCTGCTGATTAGCTTATTTGGTTATGGTTCCAATGGCCTCACCTTTGGTACCGGCTACCACGAAGCAAGGAACCTGGTTAATGGCGGCGCCGCTACTATCGCTTTTCCTTTTCTTAAACTCTTAGCCACTATTGCTACCTATTTAAGCGGTATACCCGGAGGGATTTTTGCCCCGTCCTTATCGGTGGGCGCCGGCTTTGGAGCAAACTTCGCCGAATACTATCCTTATTTACCCGCGACTTCTCTTGTGATATTAGGCATGGTGGCTTATTTTACCGGCGTTGTGCAAACCCCCATCACTGCGTTTGCTATTGTGGTAGAAATGACAACCAATTCATCACTTATTCTGCCGTTAATGGCAACGGCCTTAATTGCAAAGTGGTTTTCGAAACTGGTTTGTCCTACGTCGATTTATCAGGCTTTATCCGAGGTATACTTAGCTCAAATTCATATCTCCAAAACGCCAAAGAAATCTAAAACATCATCGTAAAAAAATGTTTAGTTTAAAAATGAAAGATAAAATACTGGCTGGCTTTGCGCTTGTTTTTATTGGCTTGTTAATTTATTTATGGTTTTCGCCTTCAGGGTTAAGCATTGCCCCAGAACTCGAATTAACAACAATCAAAGGCGAAAAAATTCAGCTCTCTTCACTACGCGGCCAACCATTACTAATTTCTTTTTGGGCAACATCCTGCCCCGGCTGCATCAAAGAAATTCCACATTTAATAAAACTACATAATAAATATGCAACGCAAGGTTTGAAAATAATTGCTATCTCAATGCCTTACGACCGACCCGATTATGTAATGAGAATGGCAAAGCAAAAAGCGTTACCTTATACGGTTGCCATGGATATAACCAAACAAGCGGTTAAAGCCTTTGGTGGGATTAATTTAACCCCAACAACTTTTATTATTGCAGCCAACGGCACTATCGTTCGTAAAAAAATTGGTGAACTTGATATACCGGCTGTTGAAAAACAAATACAACAATTGCTTGCACTCAATACAAATAAAACACGGGTAACACAAAGCTTGCAACCCACCAATACAGTTAAGAAAACAAATTAAAGGAGCCCATCGCAATGTTATGGATTAAAGCCCTCCATATTAGTTTTATGGTCACCTGGTTTGCCGGACTCTTTTATTTGCCTCGTTTGTTTGTTTATCACGCTATGAGCGAAGACCATACCAGTATTGAACGTTTTAAAATAATGGAACGTAAACTTTATTTTGGCATTATGACCCCAGGGCTTATTTTTACCATTATTTTTGGTGGTTGGCTTTTGTATGATTACGCATGGCAAAGCTATGCCAATACAGCCTGGATGCAAATAAAATTAGCCAGTGTGCTTTTTTTAATTGGCTACCATATTCATTGTGGGAAATTATTGAAAGATTTTAAACATGACCGCAATACGCATAGTCATGTATTTTATCGTTGGTATAACGAAGTACCGGTGGCCTTTTTATTTTTAATTATTATCATGGTCGTTGTGAAACCCTGATTTTAGAATAATGTTTTCAAACGGCCCTTTCTAAAAATAAACACTCTGCATTTCGTTGATCTTTTCCTGAGCAACTTCGGTTGCTTGCTGCACATCGACAGGTTTTAAACCTGACACCTGCCAGCACGATTCATCTATTGATTGTAAGTCTGATTCATCAATGTCATCGCTGTATGGCAATGCCGCAACGGCATTGGCAATATGAATTAATGTGGCCTCAAGCTTGTAATTTTTTGCTTTTTCAGGCTCATGATGATATTCAATACACTCAATTAAATACGCAGGTAAATGCCATTCACGGGCTAAGGCGGCACCGACTTGTGCGTGATCAAAACCAATCACTTCACGTTCTTCCATATATAAAGGTAAAGACTCACCTTGCACCGTGCGTAATAGCGCATCATGGATTAATTCGGGGATTTTATTAAACATAACTAAATGGCCAATATCATGTAAAAGCCCGGCAACAAACATTGAATCCCGTAATGGTGGGTTGTGTTTGTTTGATAATTCCTGAGCTAACAAACCGCAATATAAACTGTGGTGCCAAAAATCATCCACGGAAATCACATGAATAGGGATACCGGCAAAAGCACTGGTCGCGGCGGTTGATAACACCACGTCCGTTAGTTGCTTGGTTCCCAACACCGTTACCGCTCTGGCAATCGTACTCACTTCGGAAGAAAGTCCATAAAAAGGACTGTTCGCAATAGCTAGAACGCGAATGGTTAAAGCCGGATCCTGACTAATGAGTTTTCCAATTTCATCGACTGATACATTAGGGTCATCCACCATCGAGCTAATTTTAATTGCAACTTCAGGAAGCGAGACTAGTCCTTGAATATCATCGACCAATGACTTTAGTTCAATGTTTTTCGTTGCCGTCGTTGTACTAGACATTTCCAGTATTTATCCATTTTAATTATTAAGCTTAATAATTACATAAGCTTACAAGTTAACAAGTACTCACTTTATGTGAAAGCTCGTCGCTCCATTAAAATATCGGCCAATTCAGGAAAAACCTTAAGGATTAAAGTGGCGAAATGGGAATACTGCTAGGTAATCTCGACCATGTCAAAATCGGACTTACCCACACCGCAATCCGGGCATTGCCAATCATCTGGGATATCGTCCCATTTAGTGCCCGGCGCAATCCCTTCTTCCGGCAAACCTAATTCTTCGTCATAAATAAAACCACAAATATCGCATTCATATTTTTTGAAACTCATAAAGCACTCTCTAGGTATTAATCCGGGCAATAAACTTGAATTTAAATAATAAGCCCGAGCATAAATAAAAACAACAGGCTAAGCAATGATATAATTCTGCCATGTTCAATAAGAGTAATAAAGCAATAACCGTTCTGGTCTTCGCCGGCCTTGACCCAACCGGTGGTGCAGGTATTCAAGCCGATATTGAAACGCTATCGAGTTTGCAAATACATGCTCTACCCATAGTGACTTGCTTGACGGTACAGGATACTCATAATGTCAGGCAAATCCAAACTATCGCCCCCCCTATTATTCAGCAACAAATTAATGTTCTACTAAATGATATTCAGCCCAGTGCAATTAAACTGGGATTACTATCCAGTATTGAAATAATTAATATCGTCTCGGACACTATTAAAAATACCTTAAAAATTCACCCCGATCTTCCTGTTATTTTTGATCCGATTTTACGTGCGGGTGGAGGAGCCGAACTCACCTCAGACAACACTAATATAGAGCAACTGATAACCGCCATGCGTGAAAAAATTATTCCGTATAGCGCGCTTATCACTCCCAATAGTTTAGAGGCACGACTATTAACAGGCCAACAAACTTTAGCCGACTGCGCGGATGCCTTGCTTGAACTTGGTTGTAAGCATGTACTCATTACCGGCGAACATGAAAATAATTCGGATAAAATTACCAATACGTTATATTCAAAAAGAACATCAGGAAAAAATAAACAACATGCCTGTCATTGGAAACGCTTACCACATCACTATCATGGTTCGGGATGCACGCTGGCTTCGGCACTAGCCGCTCACCTAGCCAAAGGTATTTCTATACAAGAGGCCGCTGAGAAAGCACAGACCTATACTGACTTCACGCTTCGTCATGCCATTAAATTAGGACAGGGGCAATATCATCCTAATCGAACTCAAAACCAGAATAATGAATAAAAGTAAACTACAAGGCTTATACGTGATAACCGATCCCGCCTTATGCGGTACGAATATTATCAACAAAGTTGAACAAGCTATTTCCGGTGGTGCGCAAATAGTTCAGTACCGAAACAAAGCAGCCGGACAGCAACAGCAACTTGATGAGGCAAAGGCATTACAAACACTGTGCCAAAAATACCATCGAATTTTTATTATTAATGATGATATTGCATTAGCCAAGGCGGTTAATGCCGATGGCATACACCTTGGGCGAACCGACAAAGCTATCCATACTGCCAGAGAACAACTGGGTAACGAAAAAATAATAGGTGTCACCTGTCATAGTGACTTGAACGCGGCAAAAGAAGCCCAAAGTCAGGGAGCCGATTATATTGCCTTTGGTCGTTTTTACCCTTCGCATACCAAACCTTCTGCACCACCGGCTAAAATTGATATTTTGCAACAGGCTCAATCCCAATTACAGCGGCCGATAGTTGCAATTGGTGGAATAACCATTGAAAATGCCGCAACATTAATCACAGCAGGCGCAGATATGCTTGCCGTTATCCATGCCATTTTTGGACAAGAAAATATAAAACAATCAGCACAAAATTTATCACAACTATTTTAACAGGACTGTCACTATGTCAACATCACTAACTAACTCAGCAGCGTTATTTGAACAAGCCCAACAATGTATACCCGGCGGCGTTAATTCACCCGTACGTGCATTTAACGGCGTAGGTGGCACGCCCGTATTTTTTAAATCGGCACAGGGTGCTTATGTTTTTGATGAGGACAAAAATAAATACATAGACTATGTTGCCTCATGGGGACCGATGATAGTAGGCCATGCACATCCGGACGTTCTAACTGCCGTTGAAGTGGTGATGGAAAAGGGATTAAGCTTTGGTGCGCCTACCGAACTTGAAACCACCATGGCATGTAAAGTTTGTGACATTATCGACTCTATCGATCTGGTGCGTATGGTCAGTTCAGGCACCGAAGCCACAATGAGCGCATTGCGATTGGCTCGCGGTTACACTGGTCGTGAAAAAATTATAAAATTTGAGGGGTGTTACCATGGCCATTCAGACTCGTTACTGGTTAAAGCTGGCTCTGGTGCACTCACTATGGGTGTTCCCACTTCCCCCGGCGTACCGGCCGCCCTTGCCGAACTCACGTTAACCTTAAACTATAATGATATTGAACAGGTTAAGCAGACATTTGATAAAATCGGTAATGAAATTGCAGCGGTGATTGTTGAGCCAGTTGCAGGAAATATGAATTGTATTCCACCTATCCCCGGTTTTCTTGAAGCACTAAGAGAAGAATGTACAAAACACGGTAGCGTTTTAATTTTTGATGAAGTGATGACTGGATTCCGTGTTGCCTTAGGTGGCGCACAAAGCCATTACAATATCACCCCGGATTTAACGACTCTGGGTAAAGTGATTGGAGGAGGTATGCCTGTGGGTGCATTTGGTGGCAAACGTGAAATTATGCAACAAATAGCGCCCAGTGGGCCAATTTATCAAGCGGGGACACTCTCGGGTAACCCGGTGGCAATGGCCGCCGGTCTTAAAAACCTGGAAATAATCAGCAATACTGGTTTTTATGAACGTTTAAATAAAAAAGTGGTGATGTTAACCGAGGGATTAAAAAAACGTGCAGCAGCAACCGGGATCGGTTTAGCCACTAATGAAGTGGGTGGTATGTTTGGAGTATTCTTTACCGAAGCTGAACAGGTTAGTAACTTTGCCGAAGTATCACAATGTAATGTTGAGCGTTTTAAACATTTCTATCATGGTATGCTTGAGCAAGGTGTTTATCTCGCACCATCAGCCTATGAAGCCGGATTTGTATCAAGTGCACATACCAATGAAGATATTGAGAAAACACTGGATGCAGCAGAAGCTGTATTCAAGACACTTTAAAATCAATTATATATCGTCAAAGGGGGTATACACCCCGTTGGAAACCCTATTGATTTTGTTCCCATCGCAAGTAGACGGGGAAATTAGATTATATCTTGCCCTCTAGAGTAAAATCTTTAT
The DNA here is from genome assembly GCA_964472525.1 of uncultured Thioalkalispiraceae bacterium. Taxonomy (GTDB): domain Bacteria; phylum Pseudomonadota; class Gammaproteobacteria; order UBA6429; family Thiohalophilaceae; genus SZUA-37. The sequence continues at coordinate 19,099 of CAYYLL010000008.1, forward strand.
AACGATGCAAAGGACGACCATTTTCGGTACAAACCGAGAACACCGCATCACTCTGACCAAAGTTATTAACCGCTGCCACGTTAATTTTAAAATCAACACCCGCAACATCAATATGGCTACGAACCGTTTGAATACCTATATTGGCGGTAATATTGCTACTAGTTGCGTTTAACGTTGAGTCAAATAAAATAACTCCGATATCTTTTGAAATAATCTGACTTGTATCCATCTTGATAGTCGAGTCTTTTGCCACTATCGAGCCAATATTGGCATTTTTAATAATCGCTTTCCTGCAATTTGTTAGCTCGATACGCAGGTAGTTACCAGTAAATGTTTTTTCAAATTCATTATTACATTGCCCAACCCGATTAGAATTTCTAAATAATGGAAACCGCCAGTACTTAGTACTTAACTCAAACTCAGGCTGTCTAAAATGTGTAAGCATCAACTTATTAAATTCAATCGGTTGATCTGCCATAGACGAATGAGCAGAACGTGTTAACACCCGCATATAGGCTTTTTGCATTCGTACCTTTAATATTTCCCCCGTTCGTATTGGCGTGACAAAATCATATAGTCCCCAAATAATCAGGGTTGGTATTTTATTCGTTCGAATTGCGCCGCTAAAGTCTTCTGTTGATACAGCAACACTGGCAATGGGTATTGAATTGCCGTTTAGAATAATACGTCGTAATTCAGGAACCCGTAGTGCATCACGGACATCAATGGGTAACCAGTCCAGATTCTGAAAAAAATCATTGGCTAGCTCCTGCATGATAGGCATACCTTGTAAATCAGGAAATGCCCAATCGGTTACACGCTGCAATGCATTTAGCCATTTAAACGCAATACTTTTTGCATAAGAATATTGGTGTAACACTCCCCCGACATCAGCTAGAATTAAGCGCTTTATATCTACGGGATACATTGCACTATAACGCAATGCGATGGTACCACCCATGGAGTGCCCCATTAAATAAAAAGGTTTACCAATATACTTTTTAGTTACATAGTGAACAAATTTTGCATAGTTTGTTGGTGTATACAGTTTATTACCACGAGACGATTGACCAAAGCCCGGCAGGTCAAAGCTCAACACATGATATTGACTTTTTAGAACCTTGATTTGTTTATACCAACTGGCTGCTTCTGCATTTAAACCATGCACTAAAACAACTGTTTCATCCGCATCTCTATTAATTTCATAGATACATGCCCGACCATTAAAAATAGGCTCAGCTATACAGTTTTTGTGCATACCAAGATCTTGTAAATTTTTAACATGGATTTGGCTAGACGTTGCGACATCTGCCATTGCATTATTTAAAAACAAGACCGAAATTACAAATAATATTAATAAAAATTGTTTATACATATTCTATTTATAAATTACATTCAAGAAGACTTCACTAAATAACCCAAAACACGTTAATATATTCTCATCATGGCGATTAACAGTCTAGAAATATTTCTCAATTGGATGACCCAGCACACAATATGGGTCAATGTTTTTATATTTATAATCGCTATGAGCGAATCTATGCTCGTTATTGGTTTAATTGTACCGGGATTTCTTTTAATGGTTGGCTTTGGTGCGTTAATTGCTACAGGACACCTTGAATTTTGGCCAACAACATTGATCGCCATAGCCGGTGGAATTTCTGGCGATGCACTCAGTTACTGGCTAGGAAAACACTACCAGCAACAATTACAACGTATGTGGCCACTGTCGCGTTATCCAACCTTAATTACTCAGGGGCAAATATTTTTTAAAAAACACGGTAAAAAAAGTATTGCGTTAGGCCGTTTTTTTGGGCCATTGCGAGCTATCGTTCCCACCATTGCAGGCATGTCAAATATGCCAACAACACAATTTTATTTTTCAAATATTCTTTCCGCCATGGTTTGGGCCCCACTGTATTTATTACCCGGCATTCTCTTTGGTATGTCACTGCAACTAGCCAAAGAATTTGCCGGTCAACTTGTGTTCTTAATCGTAGTCATTATAGTCTTAATGCTTGTCGTGACACATGCAATTCGTAGTCTCTATGGTTGGTTAGCTCCACAGGCAGATGTATTATCCTATCGTCTTCTTATCTGGTCGCGGAATCATCCTATTATAGGGGCAATGCCCAATAGCTTGGTCAATCCACAACAATCAGAAATTCGCGCTCTAACGGGGTTGGGGGTTTTATTATCCATAAGCAGCCTTATCCTTATTATCCTAAACCATTATTTATTTAATACTTTATTCCTGAATAATATTAATGTTTTTATTAACAAACAGTTTGTATTGCTACACCATCCGATCACAACTGATATTGCTATATTTTTTAATTATCTTGGTAGCTACACTATAATATTAAGCAGTATCTCTCTGTTTGCAATCTGGAATTTTTATATCCGAAATTATAAAGCTGTTTTTTTTATACTTGCCGGGTTACTTCTACCTTTAATCACTATGCTATTAGTTAATATTTTCAGTTTATCCTTTAATTCTTTCGCCCAACACTATCATGGAATAACACATTCTTTATTTATATTCACTGTCAGTGTCTATGGTTTTATCGCTATCTGTTTTGCTAAAGGACTTGGTAAAAAATTCAGTCTTATCATTTATACACTGGTTATTTTGTTTTTATTAATCATTGCTTTTGCACAGCTATATATGGGTACTCAGGTATTTTCAACACTACTGGGGCATTTCTTTTTTGGGCTGATTTGGGTTTCTATTTTAGGTATTGCCTATCGACGCCATCCTGCCTCCGTTATCAAAACTAAAAAACCTTTATTAACCACTATTGTAAGTCTGGCAGGATTAGCATTACTTGTTATTATTTTTAGTACTAATATTAATATACCAACTGAAAAAACACTTCAGCAAAGAACCCGTTTTATTATTGGTTACAACGCATGGCTTGAATCGGGCTGGAAAATATTACCCGAATTTAGAAACGATATTAGAGCCGACCAGAAGCAACCAATGAATTTACAATGGTCTGCTGATAAAAAAACCATTATTAAAACCCTTAGAGCTAGCCAGTGGCTGCCAGTTCATAATACAACCACCATGTACTTTAATTGGTTACAAAATATATCAAACCCATTAAAGTTACCCATAGTTAAACATATCCATAATGGTCAATACAATCAACTCATCTTTAGCAAACAAATGCCCGACAAACGTTTAGCCATTATTCGATTGTGGACATCTGGTTATTACACTCGGAACAAATACATTAAAAAACAGTTATGGATAGGTGAAATTGCTTTTTCAAAGATTACCTATACGCCTTTTCTTAACTATTTAACAACCGTTCATGCATATAAGAACACGATTGAACTTTTACAAAAAAATCTTGATGCACCATATGCAGTACGTAGCTATTCGCTTAATTCAAAAATAAAGAATAATTGGGATGGGAAGATATTACTAATTAAGTAATAATCCAGTTCAGTGTTTCACATCTTTCAATATAAATTCTATCTTAGCAAGGCGTTCCATTATATTATCACTTTCAAGTAATGCCTGTTTTACTTCTAACTCTGTTGGTAATAATTCAATTAAACGCGCAGAGATCCATTCAATATTATCAGTATGTCGTGGAATTGTTTTAAATGGTGGGTCGAGTTGATCGAGTATCTGTTCTAGAATTGGAATAAAGTATTTATTTTCATCATTAACATCCAATGGAGCCATATTTTCAATTACTTCAATATTAGCTGTCATTAGCTGTGAATTACTCACTTGGGTATCTTTAACCCTGAAGCGTTGAGTTGCCGTTAACGTGATCCCTAATAAGCCATCAGTACGCTTGTGCCAATATGTGATCTCCGATATTGATCCTACATCATATATCTCAGGCGCAGCCCCTACTTCGTCACCATTTTTAATTAGCACAACTCCGATTGGCGTTTCTGTTTTCATCGAATAACTAATCATATCCAGATAACGTGGCTCAAACACACGTAAAGGCAACGGCCCGCCCGGAAACAAAACAGTATTCAGTGGAAACAATGGAATGTTCATTAAAAAATAATAACCTTTTGTGTAACTTAAATAATATTCAACTATTAAAGGCTTATAATTTTATCCTGTCAAGTTTGCCCATAAAATAACAATCAAAGTAGTTATTCAAAACGTTGAAAGTAAATTAAGTATCGAGCCCCCAACGTCGCAATAAAGTATGTTCAACACCAATATGATCCAAAATTCGGGCAACCACAAAATCAACTAAGTCTGTAACACCCTTCGGGTTTTGATAAAAGCCTGGATTCGCAGGCATAATCGTGACACCTAACTGTGCTAGCTTTAACATATTCTCTAAATGAATCGCTGAGAATGGCATTTCCCGTACCACTAACATCAATTTTCGTTGTTCTTTAATCATCACGTCAGCCGCACGTTGCATAAGGTTATTACTCGCACCCTGTGCAATCGCAGAAAGTGTTCCAGTTGTGCAGGGGCAAACAATCATATGCTCGGCCTTATGTGAACCACTTGCAACCGGTGAACTCCACTGCTCTCGGCCATAAACCAGTATTTGATCGGGTTTTGCCCGATAATATTCGGTTAAATATGTTTGAGCTTCTTGCGGCCGTGAAGGTATATCTAAATCGGTTTCCATTGCAAAAACAGCCTGAGCCGCTTTTGAAATTAAAAAATAGACTTGGCGATTGTCATTTACTAATGTTTCTAACAAACGGAGTCCATAACAGGCGCCAGATGCACCGGTCATTGCTAAAATTATGGGGGCCGAATAACTCATTCAACAAAGCTCAATTTAACTCAAGGGTTTTAGTTTAGCATAGTTAGCAGTTTCTGATGGATACCCGAGAAACTGCCATTACTCATAATTAACACATGATCACCAGGTTTAACCGTTGCAACGAGCTTATCTAATAAGGCATCAACACTACTCTCAACATCACTCTGTTTTAAAACCATCAAGGCATCCGCTAAATCCCATTGTAAATTTTCTGCTTGTAATGCAAACACACTGTCTGCTAATTGCAGTGATTCTGCCAGTGTTTTTGCGTGAACTCCCTGCTTCATGGTATTTGAGCGTGGCTCCAATACGGCAATAATACGTTGTGAACCAACTTGACGGCGCAAACCATCCAATGTCGTTTTAATCGCAGTCGGGTGGTGGGCAAAATCATCATACACGGTGATACCATTAACAACGCCTCGCACTTCCATACGTCGTTTGATGCCTTCAAACTGGGCTAATGTTTCGATTGCATGTTGAGGGGTAATACCAATATGCCGTGCGGCAATAATTGCAGCTAAGCCGTTAAACATATTATGTCGGCCAATTAAGTCCCATTTAACCGTCCCCAGATTTTGCCCCTGATGCAATACTTTAAACTGCGAGTAATCGTCTTTTACCGCTTTGCACTGCCAGTCAATGCTATCCTGAGCAGTATTTATATTTTCGTCATCCGTAAAAATAGCGGTAGGTGTCCAACACCCTTGTTGTAAAACTTCACTCAAGTATTTTTCATTCTGAGGATAAATGACTAAACCGTTTTCAGGTACGGTGCGAATTAAATGATGAAACTGAGTTTGAATAGCTTTTATATTCTCAAAAATATCAGCATGATCAAACTCTAGATTATTCAGTATAACGGTTCGAGGATGATAATGAATAAACTTGGAGCGCTTATCAAAAAAAGCCGTATCGTATTCATCCGCTTCAATCACAAAAAAGTCAGAGTCTCCTAAACTGGCTGACATGCCAAAATTCTTTGCCACACCCCCAATTAAAAAACCGGGTTTCATCCCATTGGCTTCTAAAATCCAAGCAAGCATACTACTGGTTGTTGTTTTGCCATGCGTACCGGCAACCGCAAGTACCCAACGCTGCTGTAAAACATGTTCAGCTAACCACTGTGGCCCGGAAATATAGGGAATATTGTTATTTAACACATATTCGACTGCCGGATTACCACGTGAAAGTGCATTGCCGATAACAACCATATCCGGTTGTGGTTTAAATTGTGAAATATTAAACCCCTGAATAATATCAATGCCGTGTTCTTCCAACAGGGTACTCATAGGTGGGTATACATTGAGATCACTCCCCGTTACCTTGTGCCCCAAACCGCGTGCAAGGGCGGCTATTCCCCCCATGAATGTGCCACAGATACCAAGTATATGAATATGCATTGAGATTCTCTGCCAATATAAACTAGAATAAATTAACAACAAATTATGTAATAATTTGCTATCTTACTGACAAATAAAGCCCATTAAAAGAAACATTATGCCAACAACACATCAAACCACATCAAATCATCAGTTTAGTTATATTGATAACAATAATGACCTGCAAACATATTGTGATTCTATTAAAGAATCAACAACATTATTCATTGATACCGAATTTATTCGTGAAAAGACCTATGCGCCCATATTATGTCTTATCCAGATCGCCAGCGAAGATACACTCGCCTGTATTGATCCGCTCACAATTACAAACCTTGAACCTTTTCTCGAACTCATTTATAACGATTCCATTACCAAGGTCTTTCATGCGGCAAGGCAAGACCTCGAAATATTTTATAACCTGCGACAAACAGCACCCAAACCCGTATTTGATACTCAAATAGCAGCCAGTCTTCTCGGCCATGCTGACCAAATTGGTTATGGTAATCTAGTTAATGCCATCGTTAAAATTAATCTGGATAAGAAATATGCACGCACCGACTGGACTCAACGCCCGCTTAGTAGCGAACAGCTTGAATATGCAATCAACGATGTTATTTATTTGCGTGATATTTATAAAATTATTTGCCAACAACTCACTCAGCATAACCGTCTGCAATGGCTAAACGATGATTTTGAGTTATTAACCTCCGATTCAACCTTTAAAGTATCGCCCGAAAAAATATGGCGCAAAGTTAAAGGCCACAACAAACTAGGAGGCTTACAACGTGCCGTATTACAAGACCTTGCCGCATGGCGCGAACAACGAGCTATTCAGTCTAACAAACCCCGCAAATGGATACTCAGTGACGATGTATTACTCAGCCTTGCCCAGCATCAACCTAACTCCAATGTGCAGTTGGCAAAGATCAGGGGATTAACCGACAATATTATAAAAAATTCGGGGGCAGCACTTATTAATGTTATTAAAGAATCATTGCAACTTCCAAAAGAATCTTGGCCCACTCTGCCTAAATTAATTAAAACCACAACACAACAAAATGCGCTAATTGACTGTATGATGGCCATTGTGCGACTTTGCGCAGCAAAAGAGAACATATCTAGCAGTATGCTTTGCTCAAGAAAAGATCTTGAAAAATGGCTTATAAATGATGAGTCCATCGCTTTATTGTCAGGCTGGCGCAAACAATTGGCGGGGAAACAGGTTGCCGATTTTTTAAATGGAGAACTAAGCTTATCAAGTGATGCAAATAAACTAAGACTGATACAAAAATAATAATGTCGTATGTCCAAACAACACCTTATTAAAAAAATAAAACAACGTAGCCAACGTTATTTTCGTTACAGGTTTAATTACACTGCAAAAGAAAATAATACTTACCAATTATTGACTGAAGGTAACCAATTCTATCCAGCTATGCTCGAGGTGATTGAGCAAGCAAAATCCTATATTTATATTATTCAATATATTTTTGAGACCAGTCTCACCTCGGAAAAATTTATTAACTCACTTATTCAGGCGAAAAAACGTGGGATAGAAATTTATATTATTCTTGACGCATATGGTTCAAAAGGCCTCAGCGTACAAGAAAGACAACAATTTATTAATGCAGGTATTCAACTTTATTTTTTTAATCCTTTACGTAGTCATCACCTGATTAAATTTTTATACCGCGATCACCGGAAGCTACTTGTTATCGATGGTAAAACGGCTTTCATTGGCGGCGCAGGTATTTGTGATGATTATAATTTCCCTTTAGAACATTCTAAAAGCTGGCTGGATATTGTTATCAAAGTATCGGGGCCGCTCGCTCTTGATTGTGCCTGTTTATTTAAACAACAACTAAAAATTAATTCTAAAGATACCCTGTTCATCGAAGATAAAATAACATCGCGCAATCTCACGCTAAACCCGTTGCAAGGTCGATTATTAAGTTCTAAAACATGGCATCATAATGAGATACAACGCGCTATTTTGGCTGCAATAAGTAAAGCAACACAACGCATCTGGATTACTACACCTTACTTTGTACCCACAAGAAAACTACGGAACCAATTAAAAGCAGCGGCACGTCGAGGTTGCGATGTACGTTTATTACTACCTGGAGACAACTCTGATCATCCATGGGTAAACCAAATAGCACGACAACAGTATAGCCGTTTACTTAAAAACCATATTCATATCTTTGAATGCCAGAATAGATTCACACATGCCAAAGCTATTTTATGTGATGACTGGGTTTGCATTGGTTCAAATAATTTGGATAGATGGAACCAAAAATTTAATCTTGAATTAAATATTGAGGTGCAATCCACACAACTACCAAAACAACTCTATCATTTTTTTGAGAAAAATTTTTCTCAATCCCAACAAATAAGCAAAGTTTTATGGGGAAAAAGACCATGGATGCAGCGAGTAAAAGAAGGATTCTGGAGTAGGGTTGCTATATGGACTGAACGCTTTATGAATAATATTAAATAAAAATACAATCACTACCTATTTTAATTTACTTCATAAAAAATTTAGACAGGATATTTAAAAAATTGATTCATTTTTGTAATATATTACTTATGAAAACGAGAACGTTTCATAACGACTAATTCTTACATCATCTCTCCACCAATTTTTATCTAAACCTGCTTTAATTTTAAGATGCTGCAAGAAATCAGTTGTTCGAGGAAGTTGTTCCCAAACCGAAGGTAAAAAGGTTCCTCGATTATAGCCATATTCAAGAATCAAACCATCGACTTCCGGCCTGATCTGGCTTAATAAATCATCTTCACTTTTAAACTGCATGAATTCAGATTTTCCAAGCACGGATATTTCAATATCAATATTTTCAAATTCATTTTGATGTAATGCAGAAAATCTTGGATCTTTAAATGCAGCTGCAAAAGCATGTTCTGCAACATCGTTAATCAATGGCTGAAAGGCTTCCAATGCCCCAATACAACCACGCAGTTGTCCATGTTCGTGTAGTGTCACAAAACAAGAAAGTTGTTGCTGTAGATCTTTTGCATAATCATCACTATTAACATGCAATACCAAACCAGTTTGTAGCCCATGCAATATAGACTGTTTTGCAATATTAATACACGTTTGCTGACTCTCCTGTGAAAGTTTAATGGATAACATAAGCACCATACCCTACAACACGTTCTTTTGAACCCGATACATCACCAGAATTTCTTAAATCGAGAAGCTCAATGGTATATTGTTTTTGCTCAGCCACCGTTAACATTCCATTCAAGCCATTACGACCACAGGCATCATCAAAACCAATATGTTCAGGTTCTAAATGTACAATCGCGTCACTGGTTGCACGATCTCTTTTATTCGCTTCATCGTATTCGTGATAATGACTAAGGTCCGTACTAATAACAATTAAGGTATTTGTATTTTTTCCGTTTTTTAGTAACAGCTTAATAACATCAGCAACGTCATGTCTTTCGGCATCACCAACCACTATCGGAACCAAACTAAAATCATCAAGAATTTCTTGTAAAAAAGGAAGTTGCACTTCAAGACTATGTTCCTCGTAATGCGCCCGTTCTGAAACACTGACTTGAGGTAATGTTAATACTTTTTTAACCATTTCCAGATCAATTGAAATATTTCCAAACGGTGTATTAAATACATCAGATTCAGGTACAGCCAAACCAGTAAAGGCTACACGATGAGACGGCCCAAGTAATACAACACGATTAATCTTATGTTTAAATGGAATAATCTGTTTATACGCAGAGGCCGCTACTGCACCAGAATAAACATAACCTGCATGGGGAACAATAATAGCTCGGGGAACTCGTTCTAATGTTTTTACTTTGGAGCTTTCCAAATATTTCTGAATATCATTATGTAAAATATTTGCATCTCCAGGGTAAAACAGACCGGCAACGGCAGGGAGTCTTATTTTGCTCATAGTGCCACTCCTTCAATCATTGGATTAAAATCATTCAATTAACTTAATTATATAATAAGGGCATTTTTCACACTTGCAATAGGGATATTGAGCCACCATATTAAATATGTAAAGACGGATAGAAATGATGACAGATTATTCAATTGTTGAAACAAAATATTGGCACTTATTGAACGATGGGCGGATACAATGTGATTTATGCCCACGCGAATGTAAGTTACACGAAGGGCAATCCGGCCTGTGTTTTGTGCGAGCCAACCAGAATAATAAATTGGTATTAACCACCTATGGGCGTTCCAGCGGTTTTTGTATTGACCCCATTGAAAAGAAACCATTAAACCATTTTTTACCCGGCACCCCGGTTTTCTCTTTTGGCACAGCAGGGTGTAATCTAGCCTGTAAGTTTTGCCAAAACTGGGACATCAGTAAATCACAAGAAATGAATACTCTGGCAGATGCTGCCAGTCCACAAAAAATTGCAACCACTGCGGCTAAATATGGTTGTCGCAGTGTTGCTTATACTTATAATGATCCCATTATTTTCCATGAATATGCGATTGATGTTGCCCGAGCCTGCCGTGAGAGCAATATTAAATCTGTTGCTGTCACTGCCGGTTATGTTAACCCCGAACCCCGCGCTGAATTTTATCAATGGATGGATGCCGCAAATGTTGACTTAAAAGCCTTTACCGACAGGTTCTATCACAAAATAACCGGTGGACATCTACAACCGGTATTAGAAACATTACAATATATTAAGCACGAAACCGATTGTTGGTTGGAAACCACCACCTTAATCATTCCCGGCGAAAACGACTCTGAAAAAGAACTGACTCAAATGTGTGAATGGCTAGTCGAACATTTAGGCCCGGATGTACCCATGCACTTTAGTGCCTTCCATCCTGATTTTAAAATGCTATCCACTCCATCAACACCCGCAGCCACATTAACACTAGCTCGAGATATTGCTATAAAAGCCGGTGTACATTATGCCTATGTTGGCAATGTGCATAATCGTGATGGTGACAGTACTTGGTGCCCGCAATGTGGTGAATTACTGATTGAACGCGACTGGTATGAATTAGGACAGTGGCATTTGGATGCCAATGGAAACTGCCAATCTTGCGGTGCAAAAATTGCAGGGGTATTTGAAGCACACCCCGGAAACTGGGGAGCTAAACGGCAACCTGTGCGGTTAGCGAGTTCTTTTTAAGTTGATAAAAAAACCGACCTGATCATATCAGGTCGGTTTTAATACTACCGCATTACGTTTATTAACGTCTACGCGCTTTCTTTTTAGCCTTTTTCTTGGTCACTTTCTTTTTGGCTTTTTTCTTAGCAACCTTTTTCTTGGCTTTTTTCTTCGCTACTTTCTTTTTGGCCTTCTTCTTAGCAACTTTTTTCTTGGTCACTTTCTTTTTGGCTTTCTTCTTAGTGACCTTTTTCTTGGTCACTTTCTTTTTAGCTTTCTTCTTGGTGATTTTTTTCTTGGCCTTTTTCTTCGCTACTTTCTTTTTGGCTTTCTTCTTGGTGACTTTTTTCTTGGTCACTTTCTTTTTGGCTTTCTTCTTAGTCACCTTTTTCTTGACTACTTTTTTCTTTGCCGATTTTTTCTTGGTTACTGCTTTTTTCTTAGTCGTTTTCTTTTTACTGGTTTTTTTCTTGGCTGTTGTCTTTTTCTTAGCTGCTTTTTTCTTTTTCGTTGCTTTCTTCTTAACGGCTTTCTCTTTAGCAGGTTTTTCTTCGACTGGTTTTTCTTCAGCTGGCTTTTCTACAACTATTTCAACGGTCGGTTCATCCACGGTTGTATTCTTTGGAATCGTATCTAAAACACGTTCGATGGATGCGAAAATATCTTTAATTTCACCTGTGCCTTTTACAGTTCGTAATTTACCCTGACCACGGTAGTAATCGACTAACGGCGCGGTTTTTTCTTCGTATACTTTTAAGCGATTCGCAATGGTTTCTTCATTGTCATCGGCACGATGCAGTAGCTCACCACCACATTTATCGCATTGGCCATCAATACGTGGAGGCGACGTATACAAATTGAACATTTGGCCACAAGATGCGCAAGTACGTCGACCGGTTAAACGTTTCATCAGAACGTTAAACTCAACATCGATTAATAAGGCCGATTGCAGTGGTTTGCCCATTTCATGCAGCACAAGATCCAAGGCTTCCGCTTGCATAATATTGCGTGGAAAACCGTCTAAAATAAAACCATTCTGGGCATCGGTGTGTTCCAGCCGTTCTTCAATCATACCTAATACAATAACATCTGAAACTAACTGGCCTGCATCCATCGCTGACTTCGCTTTAAGACCCAAGCTGGTGCCTGCGGCGACTGCTTCACGCAGTAGGTCGCCTGTTGAAAGTTGCGGAATATTATATTTTTCTACGAGCAATTTGGCTTGTGTCCCCTTGCCGCCGCCCGGCGCTCCGATTAGTACTATTCTCATTGGTTTTCACTCCATAATGGCTTTTATTTAAGTTTAAACAAACATCTGTATACGACAAAATAATTCGCAGTAGAACGAATTAAATTAGTCCTTGTGTTCGCTTAAGTCAATGAGCTATATCAAAAAAAGATAATAAAGAAATACGCAACTTGACCGATTTAATGACCTAGGGTTGGCTTTTTAGACCTATACGCTCCAACTCCCGATTATTTCAGCTATATTAGCATTTTCTTTTATACTGGGTGATGTTAGACTCGCCCGCTTTCGCCCTTGTTGGCATTTGTTAGTATTATTCCGAGGCAAACTATGAATTTAGATCGCGTTAGTTCTGGTAGTCATGTTCCTGACGAAATTAATGTCATTATTGAGATCCCTTCTCACAGTGATCCTGTCAAATATGAAGTGGACAAAGAAACTGGCGCCATGTTTGTTGACCGTTTTATGAATACAGCCATGCATTACCCTTGTAACTACGGCTATATCCCACATACATTGTCAGATGATGGCGATCCTGTTGACGTTTTAGTTCTTACCCCTATTCCTGTTATCAGTGGTTCGGTGGTTAAATGCCGTTTAATTGGCATGTTAAACATGACCGATGAAGCAGGTGAAGATGCCAAATTGCTGGCTGTTCCCATCACCAAGCTTTGTAAACTTTACAAAGACGTAAAAAGCCATAAAGACATTCCCCTTATGTTGTTGGAGCAAATTTCTCATTTCTTTGAACATTATAAAGATTTAGAAGAAGGAAAATGGGTGAAAATTGAAGGTTGGGTGGATGCCGAAGCGGCTAAAACCGAAGTACAAGCTTCGATTGAACGCTTCCAGAACGCACCCCAAAAGCCTTGTTTCTAAAAAAATCCATTTTATGAAAATTTGTATTGTATCCGATAGCCATGACAACCGTTTTTTACTTAAAAAAGCCGTTGAGCACGCAATATCACAGGGTGCAGAAGCCGTATTGCATTGTGGCGACATTGTTGCACCCACAACCTTGCGGATTTTATTACCACTCGGGCTGGATATTCATGTTATTCATGGCAACAACACTGGCGATACTTTCAATATGGCGATGTTGGCCTCTAAATCAGATAATCAGTTGCATTATCATGGCCAAGATGCCGGTATTACTTTAGCTGACAAAAAAATATTTTTAGTCCACTACCCACACTATGCCGCCGCAATGAGTACAACGGGGGACTGGGATCTGGTGTGTTGTGGCCACGACCACTGTGCGAGTGTGCAACAAATTAAAACGGTAAAACAAACGCAAACAACCATGATTAACCCCGGAACAGTGGGCGGAGTTGGTGCCGAACCGACTTATGTTATCGGTGATTTAAACAGCATGTCCTTTGAAATTATCCATGTGCCGATTGATGACAAACTGGCTTATAACCAACCACACGTTACACCTCACTAGTCACATCAACAATCGGTTCAGGCTTACCTAGGGCATACCCCTGTGCGTAGTTAATCCCCATTTTACGAATACATTCGAGTATTTCTTCGGATTCAATAAACTCCGCAACCGTTTTCATTCCCATAAATTGACCAATTTGATGAATCGACTTTACCAGATTAAAGTCTTTCTCATCAGTTAAAACACTTAAAACAAAGCTACCATCAATTTTTAAATAATCGACCGGCAATGTTTTTAAATAGGTAAATGAGCTTAAACCACTACCAAAGTCATCGAGACTGAATTTACAACCGCGTGCGCGTAAGGTTGATATAAATGTTTGTGCTACTTTAAAATTACTGATCAATGCCGTTTCGGTTATTTCAAAACATATTTTTGAATAGGGTATTTTTGTTTCTTTAAATAACACTAGCACTTCATCTAAAAAAGTTTTATCGCCTAAAGTCTGCCCGGAAAGATTGATACTACAATGCGAATCTTCTGATAAGTTTGAATTTTTTATCAGGAAAAATGTTTTCTTTACCACCCAACGATCAATAACCGGCATTAAATGATATTGTTCAGCAACGGGTAAAAAATTAATAGGAGTAATAATTTCACCCGCTTTATCAATCATTCGAATGAGTACTTCGCAATGATGATGTTTATCCAGCCCATCTATATTAACAATCGGTTGTCTAAATAATTTAAAGCGTTCGTCTTCTATCGCACTTTGTAACTGTTGCAAGCGTGTAATATGCCCATGACGTTCACCCGATAGCGTGTCTTTATCGGAATAAATATATAGATGATTACGCCCATTATTTTTTGCAACATAACATGCTGACTCTGCTGCACTTAAAACACTGGCAATATCCTGTGTTTTCGACGTTAACATTGCAATACCGACACATACATTTAATTCATAAGGGTTGGCATTCCATTCAAAACGCCTCTCGATAAACTTTTTAATAATTTCTTTTGCAGCCTGTTCTACTTTCTTTACACTGACATTTTCAATCAATACTCTAAAATCAGAATGGTCGATACGAGTGACACAATCTTTTTTACCCACTATTGATTCAAGAATAGTTGAAACTTGAATAAGAATTTCATCTTTTGCATCCAGACCACCACTATCGGTTAACAATTGTAGTTGGTCTCGGTCTAAACTGATATTTAATACCGCATGTTCGTCTTTACTCTTTTTAGCCGATTCAAATAAACTGGCAATTCTTTTTTCAAAGCCATATCTGTTTATCAGGCTTGTTAATGGATCGTGAGTTGTCTGGTAAGACAGCTCCTCTTCCATTTGACGCAGTTCGGTTATATCACGTAATACAAGTACCGCACCTGTTGCTGTTTTATCTCGACTTCTTAAAGGAGAAACCGTTACATCAAAACAGCGTGTGTCACCATTTGAATTTTTTATATATTGTTCAGAAAAGGTAAGGGTTTGCTGTTGCTTAATACTTTCTTTTACTAAAATATGTAATGGTGGAGAATAATTATCCTTCAACCCGCAGTCAATACAAAAAATACTTTTTAATTTTTTCTTTTTTAACTCTGCATATGGCTTGCCAATCAACCGTTCTGCTGCCACATTAACAAATTGAATAAGTCCTGATTTACCCGTTGTGATCACACCATCCGCTATGGACTCCAGAGTAACCTGAGCACGTTCTTTTTGTTTAAATAAACGTGCCTCCATTCGTTCTCGTTCGGTTACATCCTGTATAAAAGCATAAACAAACTGTTTACCATCAAAATCAATTACCTTGGCATTCATTTCCAGCATTAAATCTACTGTATTACTGGTATAACTAAAAATATAATGATTTTGTTTTTGTTTAAGCAATGTATCCCATGCGGCCGAAAATTCTTTATGCTTGGATGGACTCAGTAGCTCACTGAATGTTTTGGGTAAGGAGCCTATTTGAAAATTAAAAATATTTCCAAAAGCAGTATTTATTTCGCATAACCGGCCATTCGTATCTGTTAACATGAAAGCATCGTGGGTGGTATTTAAAAAAATCTGATTGCGTTGCATTTGCTCAGTTAATTGACGTTCAGAATTTAATAAGCGTTTAAACAAAGGTTCAATGGAAATAACTGCGGTTAAAATAAAAACAGATATGATTAGGGCAACAATTTCAGTCTGTAAGTTTTGAGTAACATGAGGATAAGCTTGTATTGAATAATACAAACTAATACTGCGACGCACGGCCATTAAAAAAATAGCACTTGATAAGGTGACCCAAGCCAGCTTACCGCCAATTTCTTTTATTAAACGTAAAGCAAAGTAAACCGATACAAATTGAATGCTCACGGATACCAAAAGTACAATAATAACTAACATCATAATCTCTAGTGCAACTTATCGGGGAATAAGTTTCTAAAAGTAATTATCTATCCGTATTTTATACTCTCGATGAATAATCTTTCACTTCAAGTTTTGATTCCATTCATTTTTTACTAGATGTTAGTTTTAACATAACCTGATAAAAATTAAAGTCTTTTATTCAATATTTAAACTATATTCTAAAATGATTCTTTTTATTAACCCGCATATCTTCTTTTGGTGCATGTCGTTACAATAAATCTTCAATAAACCAAGCTGAAAAAGCATGTCGGCCACTAAGTTGTGCTTTTTTGTATATCGCAGAAGCTTGTTGGCGTACCGTTTTTTCAAGTGTGTCACGAATAGCCGCAATTTCTTTTAAACTAAAACCTTTGAGTAGCAACCAACCTACTTCTTTTTCACTTAAGGTTAAATTCCATTCATCAAATTGTTTGCTAATGACTTCGCTCAATTGTTTACGCGCACTTAATATATAACTATGCGCTTTACCTTGTTGTTTTTTGGACTGGGCAAGTTCTGTTTTTAAGTGGTGTATTTGTGCAACTTGCTGGCGTTGTTCGTAGAGTATCCAGATAATCAATATAACCGCCAACAAAATCACTAATGCTTCTTTAAATATATGAGAAACAGAAGCTCCTTCCGAAAGATCCGTCAGTAGATCTAGTCCACTGGTTAACCCCACTAGCAATAATACGACGATTAATACCGTTTCTTTTGAAAATCGGATAGTCATTTTAGTTATCTTTTATATAATTTGTTAAATCAATGAGTTACACCATGGGACATATGTCTATAAAAAACAATCTTGCGTCATTTGCCCGATGAATATAAGTGCTAATCACGCCATCATAACAATATGTAAATACAAATGAGAGAAAAAATGATGAACAATAAAATATATGTTTGGGATACGTTGGTACGTTTTATTCACTGGACGTTGGTATTGGCCTTTGTTATTGCCTACCTAAGCGGGGATGAAGAAAGTCTACTGCACGCCTATTCCGGTTATTATATTCTGGGGCTTGTCGCAATACGTATCGTCTGGGGATTTATTGGCTCACGTCATGCCCGCTTTAGTGATTTTATTTATTCCCCCGCCGCGGTTATTGATTATTTAAAAGCACTGATTTCATCTAAACACAGTGGCACCAAAATTAAAAAGTTTATAGGCCATAACCCCGCTGGCGGCTGGATGGTGATAACCTTATTGCTTAGTTTACTGGCGACAGGCTATAGCGGTTTAAAAGTTTATGGGCTTGAAGGTAATGGACCTCTTGCTATTAACGCAACAAATATTAACTTACAACAGCACCAAGGACATTTTATTAAAGTTACTGAGATTGAAAATGATGAAGAGGCCGAGGGTGACGATGACAGTGAGGAATTTTGGGAAGAAATTCATGAATTTCTGGCTAACTTCACTGTTCTGCTTATTGTTTTACATATTAGCGGTGTATTGTTATCCAGTAGAAAACATAAGCAGAATTTAGTTAAGTCAATGATAACCGGGTTTAAAGAGCACTGAATCGGTTAGGGGCTACTGATCTTTCGGATGCCAGCCAATACCAACCAAGTACAATATTTAACCACAGAGGCCGCACTGATAAATAGAGTCATTAATGATATTTTTTTTCGGCCGAACCTCTGTGGTTAATAAAGCGACTCAAAGCCGCCCCTAAAATCTAGGCAGGTGTATTTTTTTCTACCCACTGATGTCCGCTTACGGTACTTTCTTTCTTCCAGAAGGGTGCGCGGGACTTTAAGGCTTCCATAATATAACGATTGGCATCATAAGCGGCAGCACGATGAGCCGACCAGACAGCAACCAGCACAATAGAGTCATTAGGCTGAATGTCACCTACCCGATGAACAATCAATGTATCCAGAATTGGCCATTGGTCTTTGGCTTCTTTACATATCGCCTCAAGTGCTGACTCGGTCATGCCCGGATAATGCTCGAGCGCCATACTGGACACCTGACGTGCTTCATTAAAATCTCGCATACTGCCGATAAAAATAGTACTGGCACCATATTGCCCCCGACCAAGATCTTCTTCAAGTTGAAGTTGATGCTGCTGCACTTCGGCGAAGGGGTCAAACAGGCTTTCTTTTATATAAACAGGCATGTTTAACCTCCCGTTACCGGTGGGAAAAAGGCCACTTCATCGTTGTCTTTGACAACAATATCTTCATTTGCATACTCCTGATTAATCGCAATCAATGTTTTAGGAGGAAGGCTCGATTGTGCGGTTACTTTCTGCCAGACATCGAGCGCCGTCAATCCGGCTGTAAAATCGAGTTGGATTTCATCCATATTAAGTTCTTCACGTAAACGTGCAAAAAATTTGACTGTGATCGACATAACCGTCCTGCCTGCTCTGTGGAGTAATGTTTCAAAAAGACTATATAATGGGTTAGGATCCTACCACAGCATCTTTAATATTAGGACGATATTTGAGCCATTATTCCATAAGGTATTGAAAAACAATGACTAAACTGACACATTTTACCGCCACGGGTGACGCACATATGGTCAACGTGGGGGATAAGACCATTACTTCACGTGAAGCCATCGCCGAAGGTTGGATCAGTATGCAAAAAGAAACACTGGCTCTTATTATTGAGGGTGGCCATAAAAAGGGCGATGTACTCGGTATTGCGCGTGTGGCGGGTATTATGGCCGCGAAGAAAACCGCCGATCTTATTCCTCTTTGCCACCCATTGATGCTGAGCAAGGTGAATATTGAGCTTAAACCCGAAACCGACACCCGGCGCGTTTATTGTCGCGCAACGGTTGCCTGTAGCGGACAAACAGGGGTTGAAATGGAAGCACTGCACGCCAGCCAGATTGCCCTACTCACCATTTATGACATGTGCAAAGCGGTCGACAAGGGGATGACCATTGAGTCGGTTCGTTTAGTTGAAAAACAAGGGGGCAAATCAGGCCATTGGAAAAGACCTCAAAAATAAAAACCAACAAAGTAGAAACTTGTGAGTAGTGCTACTTAAACCGTGACATTACCAACATGAATAGAACGGGCTTTACGTCGGTCGAGTAGCAAACGGCGCTCTTCTGTCACCAATTCTTTATTACAGTCATAAAAGGGAAAAATAAGTTGTTCTTTACTTCGCCGACGTTCCATAAACGCAACACGTCGTTGGTGGCTATCCCTGCTGAGTAAAAAGAATATCACCGCAAGCGTGGCAAAAAATAAAACAATCGCTAAAACAATGAGTGTTCCATCAAAAAAAGCAAATAATGTTTCCATCCATTTATCCATCCATAAATAATTAATATTTTTAGGTATCACCAAGCCCCTTAACTATTAGATTTATATATTTAGGGCTACTCATACACTGAACGATAACGCATAATAGCCGAACTAAAACACAATAAACTGCGATATATTTCACACTATGGCAAGCAGACAGGTAAGTCCCCCCTCTTCTGTAGAAGAATTATTGAATAATTGCCGTCAACTTGCCGGATTAAGCCTTGGCGATCTGGCACGACAAACTCAATCTTCGTTACCAATATCTCCTGCTCATGCCAAAGGATGGGTCGGACAACAGGCTGAAAAATTCTTAGGAGCAAGTGCGGGTTCGAAAGCTGAGCCGGATTTTCCAAACCTTGGAATTGAGCTTAAAACCCTGCCCTTGAATGCTAACGGTCAACCACAAGAATCAACCTATGTTTGCCATATTCAATTAATGGCACTGAACCAACAACACTGGCAGCAAGCTTGGGTCAACAAAAAACTTCAACGGGTTTTGTGGCTGCCTTACGAAGCCAACAAAAACATCGAATATGCCAAACGTAAAATGGGCCACGCCATCCTATGGCAACCTTCACCTAACCAAGCTCGACAGTTACAACAAGACTGGGAAGAAATAATGGAAAAACTTTGCATGGGAGAACAACAACAACTTAGCGCCCATCATGGTCAGTTTTTACAGGTACGCCCCAAGGCTGCTAATGCCAAAGCCCTCACAAACGCCTACGATGAACACGGTGAGCGCTGCCAAACTTTACCTCTTGGTTTCTATTTAAGACCTGACTTTACCCGTGAAATACTCGAAAATAGCTATTTACGCTCATAAATGCTTAAAAAATAACCAAATAGAATAAATCTCGCCAAAATAAGCAAAAGCTTAATGATTTCCCCCCATTTGCCGATATAGAACATAGGGTTACGCCAAATAAGATAGCAGCACCATATATCCAAACGTACCGGGACAACCAAGCAAACATGAGTGAAGAAAAACTACAGCAATGGGTTAATCACCTAAGCCAGCGTGAATTACCGATCTTTAAATATTCATTGATTGCAATTACCGAAATTACAGCCCGCGAAAATAGTTCGAGCAATGAACTATCAAGTGCCATCCTGAAAGATGTTAACCTCACCGCACGTATATTACGTCTATCGAATAGTTATATTTATAATCCTTCACATACTCGCGTCAACACCGTTACCCACGCTGTCATGCTACTCGGGTTTAATTTAGTGCGTGATATTAGTATTTCACTCGCTATTATTGATACTCTGCTAAAAGGTAACAAAGAAACACATATCATGAAATTAATGGCACGGACATTTCATGCTGCCGTTCAGGCCCGTACCATTGCCGAACAATTAAATGATGAATCGCCTGAAGAAATTTTTATAGCGGCACTTCTTTACAATATTGGTGAATTGACTTTTTGTTGTGTTGATAGCCAGTCAAGCGAACAATTAATTAACAGTCGGCTTATTACAACGGATGAACGCTACGAACAAATGCAATATGATGTACTGGGTTTTAGTTTTAAAAATCTCACTGAAAAATTAACCCAAGACTGGCAATTAAGCGAGCTACTACGAGACACCTTACATAACTGTAACAAGCCTGCAAACCGTTGCCAACATATCCTGCACGGTAATGCGATAGCCGCCGCGGCTGAGCATGGATGGCAGTCACCTGAAACAGACAAAGAACTTTCAGCATTGGCCAAACATTTAAACACGGATTTGAAAGAAACAACCCGATTTGTACATGACAATGTAGAAACAGCCGTAGACGTAGCACGAGAATTTGGTGCACGTGCAGCAGCAGAATTTATTCCAAGTCTAGATACCACTCATAAAGATAATAGCATCCCCCCTGAACTGGAAGAAAAAAATCAGTACCTAGTACCCGACTACATGCTACAACTTTCTATCCTTAGAGAACTTTCAGGGATACTGAATAAAAAACCAGCTCTAAACACTATTTTAACCATGGTACTAGAAGGAATTTATCGTGGTATTGGCATGGACCGTGCCGTTCTTATCTTTATTAACCCGACAAAAACAGAAGCACGCGCAAAAATTGCATTAGGAATTAAAAATCATGAGTTTCAGAATGATTTTGTGTTCAGGATTGACATGGACAAGCCTAACCTATTACAACAAATATTAATCTACAATCGAAGTTATTGGATTAAAAATGATAACGAAGGCCAGCAACTCGTTACTAAAAATATGAAACAGATTTTAAATACCGAAACATTCTTTATTGCACCTATTACCGTTGAAAACAAAACGGTTGGTCTTTTTTATGCCGATCGACAACCCAGTAGTCGTACATTGGACAATGAAAGTTTTGAAAGCTTTAAACATTTCACCCAAGAAGCCTGTATTGCTTTAAAATTTATTAAACAAAAATAAAGGTCGTCATCAAGCATTCACTCAGAAATTTTTATTAGGTATACTATAAAACCAATTCAACTGAGCGTCCTAACGATGACAAGCCAAAACACATCCAGTCAGCCTGTTGACAAACAAAAACAGGCTATCATCACTAATTTTAATCTGGTCGCATCAGGTTACGATAACCCGGCACAACGCTACTTTCCAATGTGTGCCGATCGGATGGCTGAATACCTAAAACCCAAACCGGGCAATCGTGTGCTTGATATCGCCACGGGCACCGGCATGGTTGCAACGGCGATGGCGCAAGCAATCTTGCCGGATGGTCGGGTACAAGGTATTGACCTCTCTAGCGGCATGTTAGATAAAGCATTTAAAAACATAAACAAGCTGGGACTCAGCAATATTGACCTACATGAAATGGATGCTGAAAAACTCGACTTTAAAAGTAATTATTTTGATTTTGTCAGTTGTGGGTTTGGAATATTTTTTTTAACTGATATGTTGGGTGGACTAAAAGAATGGTTGCGCGTTCTTAAATCTGATGGCCGCCTTATATTTACAACTTTTGAAGCCAGCTCGTTTGGTAGCTTAATGACCACCTTTATTGAACAACTAAGTGAGTTTGATGTTTATGTTGACACTCAAAAAGAACGCTTAGGTAAAATGCAAACCTGTGAAACTTATCTTGAACAAGCTGGCTACAACGATATTCAAATTCATAGTGAACAACTAGGCTACCACCTAGCCAATGAAAATGACTGGTGGGATATTATTATGAATAGTGCCTTACGCGGCTTCGTTACCCAACTTGATGCCATGCAGTTTGCAAAATTTAGGGCTAAACATCTAGCTGAAATTAAGAAACTAAAAACCGATAAAGGTATTTGGCTAGATATTAATATTATTTTCTCTACCGGGAAAAAACCCGTTAAATAAAATTATTTATATATCCTCAAAATTGGAAAACAAAAATCAATCCCCGATAGGAATAATACTAAACTCTTTAATTTTTTCATTTTCCATTAAAGCATTCGATAAGTGATAAAACGCATTAGCATTGTAGGCATAAATCGTCATTTGGTAATCAAATAAGTGACTTTCATTATTCAGCTCAAAACTTAAATTCGATTCTTTAACATTATAAAGATGAATAAATTGAAGCAAAGTATCTCGTTCCATGATGTCTTTGCGTTTAAAACTGACTTTAAAATGCCCAAAATGTCGTGTTGGCATTTTTCGTTCGACCCAGCCAAAACCACCCAATACAATTAAGGTCATAAATGTTGCAAAAAATGCAGCACTGAAAAATCCCATTCCCACCAGAATACCAATCGCGGCCGTCACCCAAATTGAAGCAGCCGTTGTTAAGCCACGAATGGTTAACTTTTCTCGCATAATGACACCGGCGCCGAGAAAACCAATACCCGTCATAATACCTTGAGCCATTCGGGTGGGATCAATACGAATGGTCTCTACCGGAACACCAGCTAATAAATCCCATTGGTATGTCGTAAGCAGCATTAACAAAGACGATGCAATACAAACCAGTGAATGAGTTCGCAATCCGGCTGGCCGGCCATGAAAAGCACGTTCGAGCCCAACAACAGCACCGGCGAACAGTGCCAGCCCCAACCGAATCAGAATCACATTATAATCGGTCATCACACATCCTTTTTGGCTATTATCTTTAAATTATGGCTTATATTTATCATTTATGCAGTTTTTGAAGCCGCATTTATTTGTAGTTGAATAAACAAGCCGTATAATACGTTTTTTTTAATACGTCAGGTTTAACCTTATGAGTACTCAGGATAACAACGATTCAAACATTAAAACCGTCAGTGAAAATACCGATGAATTACTAAAGCAACGTTTAATAACTTACAAAGAACACATTGATGATTTGCCTGAACAAACTCACCCACGTGACCGCGCCTTGCTTGAACTTAATATGGCTGAAACATTAGTCGGCTTAAAACGTGGTGAAGAAGCATGGAATATCGCACGCACGGCTTTTGATGTTTTTCTTGAACACCAGTCTTGGCAAGATGCCGTTGAAGCCTTGGTTGTTTTATACATGGCCGAGCAACCGGCATCTATTATTGCACTTGGTCAGGCCGCTTGGTTGGCAGTCAGTTTCCCTATCAGTCCGGAAACAAGTTTTGCCGTAATGACCCACTTAATCGATGAAATGCCTCCCACAGCAGACGGTGCGGCCGTTGCTGCCATTGTTGCGCAGTATGTTGTTGACTTACGCGCAACCGATGAAGAACACGAAAGTCTGTCCTTTTTAACTCGCAATGTTTTAGTCAAAGTTGCTGAATCACATAGTGGTATTAAATCCCAAAAAGAACTGGACATTTGGCGACTTAAATTGGAACTTAATGAGCCTGAAAAGTTCTTACCGAGAATGTCATTAGTTATTGGTGCAATTGTTGAAGATAACTGGTGGTTTGATCGAGATAAATTACGTGAGTTAATGGACTAAAACGGTCCAGTATGAAAATCCAAACATTAAAAAAAATTCCTGCCGTTAGCCAGTCTTTCCTTATTGTATTAACCGCACTTTTTTTAGTGCTGTTTGATAATGCCAGTTTTTTTTCCAATGTTGTAAAAATTTATCCTGCTACATTCTCTAGCCTTCCCTTTCTTGTTTCTCTGTTTTTTTTGTTACTCAGCTTTATCATCGTCCTGTTTGCTATCGTCAGTTATAAACATACGATCAAACCCGTATTAATGATTATATTATTAATATCGGCTGTTAGCAGTTATTTCATGAATAGTTACAACATAATCATTGATGAAAACATGCTAAGAAATATCATACAAACGAACCCTTCTGAAGCACTGGACTTAATCAATATAAAACTTATCTTGTATTTAATATTTATGGGGCTGCTGCCTTGCTACCTTATATACAAGATAAAGATAAAAGAAAGTACATTTAAATCTGCTATTAAAAGTAAAATAAAAATCATTTTACTTTTAATAATAACGATAGTTTTAATAATTTTTAGCTTTAGCAAAAATTATGCGTCTTTTATTCGCGAACAAAAGACATTACGTTTATACACCAATCCTGTTTTTTATATTTATTCAACTGGTAAATATATTTCTAGCAGCTTTAAAATACAGAATTTACCGCTCAAGCTTATTGGACAAGATGCAACGATAGATAAAAATGATACGGGTAAAAAACTTGTTATTCTCGTTGTCGGTGAAACCGCAAGAGCAGACCGATTTTCATTAAACGGTTACTCTAAAAAAACAAATCCATTACTTGAAAAAGAGGACCTGATTAGCTTTAAAAATATGTACTCCTGTGGAACATCAACCGCCGTCTCGGTTCCCTGTATGTTTTCAAAATTTACAAGAGAACAATACGATGCAGAAAAAGGCCAAACTTATGAAAATATTCTGGACGTACTATCTCGAGCCGGAGTCAATGTTTTATGGCGTGATAACAATTCTGACTCAAAAGGTGTCGCTTTACGAATACCTTATGAGAATTATCAAACTAAAAAGCTAAATCCCATCTGTGACACGGAATGTCGTGATGAAGGCATGTTAGTTGGCTTACAAAAGTATATAAATAATCACAAAGGTAATATTCTGATTGTCCTTCACCAAATGGGAAATCACGGCCCAGCCTACTACAAACGTTATCCTAAAAAGTTTGAAATTTTCACACCTGCTTGTAAGGACAAGAATTTGGAAAACTGTACTGAAGAACAAATTAATAACAGTTATGATAATTCCATTGCTTACACTGATTATTTTTTATCAAAAGCCATTCAATTACTTAAGAAAAATTCAGCTAACTATGAAACGGCATTATATTATATAAGCGATCATGGTGAATCATTAGGTGAAAAGGGTATTTATTTGCATGGTATGCCTTACTTTATTGCACCTGATTCACAAAAACATGTTGCATCTATTTTTTGGGCTGGCAAACGATTGAAAATTGATAGAGAAAAATTAAAGGCGAAAGAAACTCAAGCACTGTCGCATGATAATATTTTTCATACATTACTTGGATTATTCGGGGTTAAAACAAAAATTTATAATAAGAAACTGGATATGCTTGATCATACGGAAAAAAACTAATTATTTATTCTTCTTTGCTACATCATCTTCTGGCGTATCAGCTTTAGCCTTATGTACAATCGCGGTACGATCCCGACCATGTAATTTTGCATCATACAAGGCTTCATCTGCACGTTGAATCATGGTTGCAGCCGTATCATTCACCGCAAATAAGGTTAAGCCCGCCGAAAAAGAGGGTACTTTAACCTGAATATGCCCATCTTCAATAAAACTTTGTTTCGCCTTATTCCTAACTTTATCCATTGCTGCTAATGCACCCTGCTCACTTGTATTTGGAAATAAAACTGCAAATTCTTCACCGCCGTACCGACAAACCAGATCGTGCTGCCGGAAAATAGTAAATAATTTACTCGCATAATATTTCAACACCTGATCACCAACAGGATGCCCATACTTATCATTAACTTGTTTAAAATAATCCAGATCCACCATAGCAAGTGCTAAATTAAAATTATAACGTTGTGCCCGCCCCATCTCATCATCTAACCGACGCATAAAGGCACGACGATTAGGTAAGCCAGTAAGTTCATCAGTAATACTCAATTGCCTAACTCTTGCAAGTTCACTGCTTAAGTGACGACTATCTGTTTCTACCATCTGAAAATATTTTTTTGCATCATCCAGATTAAGTAACAACACTTTATGCGCTTCAATTAATCCATCAACATCATCAGCTAATGCTTCACGTAATATTTCAATATCATTAATGGTATTCGCTTCTTTTAAGCCATTACTGATCACTTCTAACATCACGCCAAACTGCTCATGTTTTGCAACCGTTTCATTAATTCGTTCGGTTAATTCGCTACGCACATAATCTGATTTCCCAGATTGTTCTGATAAATAATTTTCATATTCGCCTTGCATCTTCTTATCTGAACCAGACTTATCAGCGTTTACTTTATAATTAGGTAATAGCTCGTCAATCAGGTCTTCTAACGGATTTTTCTTATCAATAGTAACAGACTCGGTTTCAACTGGAATAAACAATTCTGAATGATTAACCGGTTTCTTCTCCTCTGCCCCATAATAATCAAGCAAAGGTAATAAGGCATCACGAATAATTTGTTCGTCCAGTGCTTCCATTCTCGCCATATGTAATAAATACATATCAATAAACTTGCGTAAAGACTGGATCTCAATACTACTAATAGGCAACTGTAATTGTTTTTGAATAAGTTTAACTTGCAAATGTAAAGAGGAACCCGGTGTAAGGTGTTTCAGATACGTTGTGAGAAAATTATGCACAATAGTAAGCAAAACTGATTCGCGCTTAATATGTTCAGCTTCACTTTCTTTTAAAATACGTTCGATCTGTTTGAATAAAACACTACCTGTGGTCGAAGTATTTAATTCATCCAGCAAGGATAAAGTACGCCGTAATGCCGATGAACTGGTATTTGGTTCAGTGAGTGAGGTTGACCCTGATGTCGATATAGATATCGATTCGGGCGCTTCTAATTCATTATCAGTATCTCTGATTGTCATTGCCCCAACCCTTTACACCTTCATTATTCTAAAAAAATACGGGTTTAACTGCATCTAAAACTCACCAATTTACAAACCTGTTTTTTAGTTTCGGGGGAACTAAGAAGTTGAAATTACCCTTTCCCATATAAGGCTGCAAGTAATATTTACAGCTATTTTCTGACAATAATACATACTTTTTTTAAATTTCAGTTACTTAGAGGAAATAGTTAAACTAAAGCCACATTTACAGTATGATGTGGTTTGATCTACAAACTTGCAGTTAATTCCCCCAACAGGATCCCAAACTTATGAATATTCAACGTTATGTTATTACGGGTATTTTAACAATTATTCCTATCTGGGTGACATGGTTGGTATTCGATTTTTTCTTTTCTTATATTATGTTGCTCTGGAAGCCATGGGTTGAGGTTTTTGTACAAACCCTACAACAAAACCATCCTGATATTTCAAGCTGGTTACTTGCTTCATGGTTTCAAACAATCATCGCCAGTGTTTTTACTTTAGTTGCACTATATATACTTGGCTGGACAACTAGCCGTGTGATTGGACGGCGAATTCTAAGTTTATTTGATCGCATCATTAACCATATTCCCGTTGTGCAAACCATTTATGGTTCAGTCAAAAAACTTATTGCCGCGTTGCGCCAAAAGCCCGATAACTTGAATCGTGTCGTCTTAATTGCATTTCCTTCAGCGGAAATGAAAACGGTTGGCTTTGTAACGCATGTGTTTAAAGATTCGAATGACGGTACTGAGTTAGCGGCAGTTTATGTACCGACCACACCTAACCCGACTTCGGGTTATATGGAAATTGTTGCAACCGACAAGCTCATTGCAACCGACTGGACAATGGATGAAGCGATGACGTTTGTATTAACTGCAGGGGCAGTTGCACCGGAGAATATTAGTCTTTCTAATGTGAAAAAAGATTAAACGTAAACTTAACCTGCCGCCTGTTTATCTTCTATCAATTTAGATACTTCCATCACTGTCTGAAATTCAAATAAATCAACCACGTCAATCAAATCCGGATAAGCATCATCAATTTTGGCATGTATTTCAGCCAAGGCTAACGAACTAATTCCGACATCAAAGAAGTTGTCCTTTGGCCGAATTACTTTATCTTCAACTACCTCATTACAAATATTCAGTAATTGTTGTTGTAAGGAGGTCAGATTTTCAACGCTATCTTCATCACCCAAATCCTGTTGATGAATGGTTTGCAATACATCATTAAATTTACCCGCCAGATAATCATCCGCCAATAAACGCCGTTGTACTTTACCGCTAGTGGTTTTAGGAATACGTTTAACGGGTACCACCGTATCCACCTGCAAGCCTGTTTGGCTATTAACCAGCTTGGCAACATCACGAGCCAAGGCTGCAAATTCATTAATATCCGCACGGTACAAAATAAAAATAACCAGTTCATCTTTTTGTTGTTCTGGGTGGCTAACACCATAAACAACGACCTTACCCAATTCCAACTGTTCATGTTGTATCGCAATAGACTCAAGATCATGGGGAAAATAATTTTGCCCATTGGCGAAAATAATATCTTTGGTTCGGCCAGTTACCACTAGCTCATTACTGTGTAAAAAACCTAAATCGCCTGTATTGAGCCAACCATCACCAGTTAATGCTGTGGCATTGGCGGCTTCATTTAAATAGTAACCCTGTGTCACACTGGCACCTTTTATTTGGATATCACCAATATGCTCAGCAGCCAACGTATTATTATCTTTGTCGGTTATTTTAATTTTAATGTTGTTTACCGCAGGACCTTCAATGGCAAAACTAGCGGCATCAGGATGGCTGGCAGTCACTATAGATACTTTATCGCCCATTAATAAATCATGTCGGTCTAAATGAATGGCTCGATAGTCGCTTGCAAGTTTAGGGAAGGCTACTGCCAGTGTGGCTTCTGCAAGGCCATATACGGTAAACATTGTATTATGTTTTAACCCGTAAACAGCTAGATGAGACAGGAACTGTTCACAAATATCCACTGATATGGGTTCAGCACCATTATAAATAAGGCGTACCGAACTTAAATTCAGTTCAACTTCTTTATCAGCCAATGATTTTAAATAGTGTTTATAACCAAAGTTCGGTGAACACAAAATAGTGGCTTTATGCTCACTGGCTTTTTGTAACCATAATAAAGGACGACGACTAAATAAGTCGGTCGCCATAATACATTGCTTCATATTCCATACCAGCATATTAATATGAAAACCAATTAAGCCCATATCATGGGTGAGTGGCATCCAGCTTAAGGTACAGTCCTGTTCTGTATAGCCTCCACCAACAGCAATGGCATTCACGTTAGTGATAATATTTTTATGCGTTAACAGCACTCCTTTTGGATCACTGGTTGAACCGGACGAAAATTGAATAAAAGCAATATCATCAGGTTGGACGCTAGCAACCTGACCGGTAGCCATTAAATCAATATCGATAATCGCATCATGTTCAATGGTTTTACTGGCAAGCGCAGCGTATTCAGTTTGCATGGCCTGTGCTTGTGCATGTTTTTCTAGGCGTTGTAAATTGTCACTATCAATATAAATATAACCATTGTTTAATTTATTAAAAATTTTAAATAACTTGGAACGGTGTTCATCATTAATACCCACTGCAACGGGTACAGGAATAATACCACCTAAAATACAGGCCCAGAAAACGTCAATAAAACGCTCATTGTTTTTCAAAAAGATAATAAGTTCATCACCTTGCTTAAGACCACGTTGTTGAAAATAGGCTAACAAACCCAAGGCACGTTTTTGCAATTCTGCATAGCTCACAAGCGTTTCTTTATCTTTGCCCTCGATATAAGTAATCGTTTGCTCATATTGACACTGAGTATTAAATGCTTCGATCAGAGTTTGGAATGTATTCATCACTGCTGTTTACCTTTTACTAATTTTCAACATAATGGGATTTTTTGCACGCATATTAATGCTGGCTTCAAGTTCGGGAGTTTTATCGCCCAGTAATTCAAAACGAAATTTTTGAGCCATCAGGCCAATATGGATTTGCATCTCAACAGTTGCAAAAAAATCACCAATACAGCGACGAGGCCCCGCAGAAAAAGGAAGATAACAAAATTTATGGCGGTCTTTCTCTACCTCTGCGACAAAACGTTGTGGCAGAAAGTCCTCAACATTATCCCAATAATTCGTATTGCGATGTAAATAATAAGGAGATAGAAAAATATCGGCTCCGGCTGGAATAAAATAATCACCCACTTGATCATCTTCAATCGCTTTGCGTGTAAACAACCAAACTGGGGGATACATTCTTAGTGCTTCTTCGGTGACTTGCTTTATATAAGGTAGCTTCTCAAGATCATTAAAGCCCGGTACACCGCTGATACCTGACTGAATTAATTCACTCTGGACTGCCTTGTCGACACCGTTATATTTTGCAATAAAATACCAAACCCAAGTTAGTGTAATGGCACTGGTTTCATGACCGGCAACTATCATGGTCATGACTTCATCAAGCAATTCTTTGTCGGTCATGGCTTCACCGGTTTCCTTGTCACGCGCATTAACAAAAACCGAAACAAAGTCATTGTATTTTTTACTGGTTGTTCGTCTGGCCTGAATAAGTTCTAGCAATAAAGACATTAAAGAACGGTACTTCAACACCACTTTCATATCTCGAGTTGGATCTTCGGTTAAAAAGGCAAAGGGATTATCTCCCGCTTGTTCTAGCAAGGTATCGACATCATCGCTAAATAAAAGTCGCAGTACAATATCCAGAGCCAGATCACTGGCTTCATAGCTTATATCAATTTTTGTGCTAGTTTGCGATGCCAGTAATGCCGTCCATTTTTCCATTCGTCGTAAATTGCATTTCTGTACCATTTCAACTTGCGCAGCTATCATGGCCTTACTAAAAGCAGGCTGAATCATTCTACGTTGCTTACGCCAGAAGGCGCCATCACTGACGATAATCCCATTACCTAGCAACATTTTAACCCGTTCAAAACCCACACCTTTTTTATAATTCTGGTAATTCTTTAACAGGATATGTTTGATATATTCAGGGTTGTTGATCAGGTAACTGTCACTGCGGCGTGTTTTGGATTTAACCCGTACGATGTCACCATATTGCCGGTAAAATTGTTCGAGCAAGACAAAAGAATCGTCATTCGTATTGATATCATACGGCTCACTCGGACCGGGGGGATTTTTAAGATTATCTTTCAACGATTCAGTCATTTATTGTTAGGAATGAGATACTTATACTTATTCAAGTTACGTGTTTGACTGCATTTCGATGTATTTTACGATGAAGTCGAATAGAATGTCAGGATGCTGATACTATATTATATATTGCCCCAAAAGAGAACGAATTCAGGGGCTTTCTTGTCTGTTTTGCGACAGCTTCCCACTGAGAAAACACGGCAAATACGTCGATTACGCAATCGGCAAGCACAACTGCAATCCATTATTGGACTTGCGCTGGTTAAAGCAGGTATACAACAATCCGGTTTACGCGGCTTCCATTTACGCAAGTTGCGCTTTGTTCACCAAAAACCTTATATCCATCAAGGTAGCCATTTTTCGATTAGCCATAGCAAGCAATGTATTTGCTGTGTTGTGAGCAATAATCAACCGGTTGGTATTGATATTGAAAAAATTCGGCCACTCACGGCTAGCCTAGTAAAAAAATACTGCCTAAAAAATAATAATGGACAGAATAATGATACAGCCCCCATTACCGTCTGGACTCAAAAAGAAGCCATATTAAAAGTACACGCCGACAATACACTCAACGAACTGAAACAAATTGATATTTATAATAACAAGGCTTATTTTAAGAACCAGTCCTACCGGGTTCAATCTTTTCGCCTTGCCCAAAAATACACAATGAGCATTGCCACAACCCAACCCATTACAAAACTTAAAATAAAACGTGTATACTTTTAAATATAAATGTCTGAATACTAAAGCCACAAATATATTAAAGTTAACCTATGATTTCACGCAAAAAGAAAAAGAAGTTTACCCAAAACATTGCCCCTTTTTTAGTTCGCCTGCTTTTAAAGGTGATATGGCGAACATGTAAAGTCGTCAAGATTCAGGGGGAATATAATCTTGAGCCTTTGATAAAATCAGAACATCCTTTTATTCCTGTCTATTGGCACCAGCACCATGTTTACGGAGCTTATTTAATGCTTAAATTAAAGAAGCGTGGCGTGAATATTGGTTTTTTAATTAGCCCGTCCAAGGACGGTGATATGTCGGCAAAGATTGCAAAAAAATGGGGAACCATTGCTATTCGTGGCTCAAGTACTCGCACCGGCGCAAAGGCCTTGCGTGATTTATATTTAGCCATCACCAAAGATAAAATATCCCCAGTAAATACCTCCGACGGCCCAACTGGCCCCATCCACGTTTTTAAACCCGGTGCAATCATGCTAGCACAACTGACTAAAAGTGAACTGATTCCCATTGCCTATGCTGCTTCTCGTTACTGGCAACTTAAGTCATGGGATAAATTTATTATCCCTAAACCTTTCTCAAATATTGTTATCAGTATTGGCAAGCCAGTACAAATTGAAAAAACATTATCCGAGGATGAACTGAATAAAACCTGTAAGTTAATGCAGTCGATGTTATTAAAATTGGAATATTCTGCACGAAAAGAGTTGGAAAAAAATTAAAGTTTTAAGCAAGCGTCTTACGCACTTCTTCTAACACTTTCAACATAGGTGTATTATCTTTTAATAAAGGTTCAAACTCATCAGTAGGCAAGGGCTTACTGAATAAAAATCCCTGAATCGTTTTACATCCTAATGCATTCATATAGGCTAGTTCCTGAGCCGTCTCCACCCCTTCCGCTACTACATCTAAATGCAAACTATGCGATAGCGACATGATAGCCGTTACAATGGCAGCATGGTCATTATCAGAACGGTCGTGTACATTTTTTATAAATGATCGATCAATTTTTAATTCATCAATCGGGAATCGATTTAGGTAATCGAAAGATGAATAACCTGTACCAAAGTCATCAATCGCAATACGTACACCCATTTCTTTTAATTTATTCAGAATAGTTAAACTGTATTCAACATTATCCATTAAACAGGTTTCTGTTAGCTCGAGTACTAACAGACAACCATCCAAACCATTATTTTTTAAAGCTTCATTAACCGAAATAGCAAAATCTTCTTTTTTAAATTGCAGCGCAGACACATTCACAGAAATGGGTACGGTTGATAAACCTTGTTCCTGCCAGTGTTTACAGAACCGGCAAGCTTCATTTAGTACCCACTTACCAACACTATGTATTAGGCCACTCGACTCAAGTGCTGGTAGAAATTCAAGTGGATTAACTATTCCATAGTCAGGATTATCCCAACGTAGCAATGCTTCACCACCCACTATCTCCCCGGTTGCTCCATTTATTTTAGGTTGAATAAATAAAATAAATTCATCATCTTCAAGTGCTTTATTTAAAGCATATTGTCTTTCATAAAAATTAATATGTCGTCGTCCACCATCACGACTAAATAACTGAAAATTATTACGTCCAAAATCTTTTGCATTGTATAAGGCCGAGTCCGCATGTTGAATAAGTTCTTCCATTTCTTTTGCGTCCTGATTAATCACGCTAATCCCTATGCTACAGGTTAAGTGGATATAACTTGCATCAATCTGAATCGGTTCATTTACTTTGTCCAATATTTTTCTTGCCAACGCCTGAATACTTGGATTAGAGCCGGGTTGTTCAATAAGCACCGACAATTCATCATCACCCGTCCGCGCAACAATGTCTTCTGAACCTAATAAACGATTTATTCTTTGTACGATAATTTTTAGAACTTCATCACCAAAAGAATAGTCATACTTTGCATTCAATTCTCTAAAGTGGTCAATATCCACAATCAATAAAGCTAATATTGCATTTTGCTGCATCGTTTTCGCAACTGACTGTCTGAGTAAACGATGAAAATGATGTCTATTTAATAAGCCCGTCACACTGTCTGATTTTGATTGCGTCACAATTTGCTTTGCATATTTACTCACCAAATCATTTGAATACTTCATCAAGTAAAAGAACAACGCCATCAAAAGAATAAGAGTAGTTAACCATGCAACTAGCACTATAATTTGCATAAACTGAATATGTCTAATGAGTGACGAGGTATCAATAACCAGCTGAACAACAGCTATCACTTTACGTTGCGAGCCCTTATTATCAGCCATACTCTTTGAATCTTTATGCCAGCTATATATTGGAACAAAGCTGATGATATTATTCTTTTTACCCGTACCATCATATTTAGATACATTCAGGCTTAAGGTCTTTCCACTCATCACTTGATTAAAATATTTTTTAAACCTAACCTGTTCTCCGATTTCTTTAGGGGTAGTAGAAAAGAGTATCCGTCCTGATCCTCCGGCTAAGCTAATCTTCTGAAAGTTCAGAATCTTTAAATAACGTTTTAGAGTTAGCTGTATATTTTTATACCCGTTTGATATTAATATTTTTTTAGTCGTCAATTTACTTAGTTTTAATGGTATATCTTTATTCGCTCTTGATTTTATAAAATGCTCAGCCTGAGCATCCATCATTAAATCCCCAATAAGCGTGGCTGTAATTTCATTATGACGCTCAGCTATATCAATCTGATTGGATTCTATATTCCTATTAATATGGAACCACGCAACAGCACTCATCAGTATGATTAGAATAAATGAAACTGTCATCAAACGACGTAAACCACGATGTTGATCCGAGGAAATAAGCATAAATAGTTAAACAAAACCCTATAATGTAGAGGCCTGCCTGTTTATCGGTATTATTTTGTTTTACTTAAATTTTTCAGCCTGTTTTAATCAATATCTTCTAACAACAGAACCCCAAAACGTCAGTGATGATAATGAGCAAAACAGTCGCAAGATAAGCGTGTTTGGCAAATATCGAGTAATAATCCGGCAATTTCTATGCCATATCATTTTGTGAACTGCATCACAATGATGATAAAATATCGCACAGTTTGATCCATTCCGGCCGATATCACCTATACCTTATTAAAAGGCAAACCTCACCGAAAGGGGGGGACGCAAAACTTCCGGTCTACCGTGCCAATTTTGGCGGTTTTGAAACTATGATAGCGGGGTTACAAACTCAATGCGGTATATCGCGCATGGTATGTAACCCAAATACTCAACAGGGTTTATAGTATGCGAAATTCTGACAATATTACGTCATTTAAACAGCCAAACATTAAGCAGCAGGTGTTGTTTAACAAGTTATTTAAACGCTGTGAGTCACTGACCTTAAAGCACATAAAATCCATTTTACAAAAAATGTTTGACCATGCGGATGACACTTTATTTGCCCTCGCAGAAAAAACAGATTCAACCAACGACTCAACAGCCTATTTCGATTCAATGCGTATTATTCGTTTAAAACGTAAAGAAATTGAAAACCAACATTTTGATTATATTAAACAGGCTTTTGTTGACCTTAAAAATAAAACCGGTTCCACGTATAAACAAGAGAGTCTCGATACATTATCACTTGATAACTTATCTATCGATGATTTGTCGTTAGTCGAAGAAGCTGATTTGGAAGAAAATATTGCGATAAAAAATATCGTTTCAAAAGTGTCCCATCATTGCGCACAAGACTTAAGTGCCATTGAGAAACGTTTAACCCATATTCTCAATAACGTTGTCACACCACAAAATAATCCTCTCGGCCCCAATGTTATTTGCCAAACGTTTATGAAAGCGGCCGCCACCCTGGATATTGAACTTAAAATAAGTTTAATTATTCTAAAATTATTCGATCAGGAAATTATTACAGGTATTTCCCCTTTATTGCATGAAGCCAATACTTTATTTATTGAGGCAAATGTACTTCCCGAATTTAAACACAGTGTTAAAAAATCGGAGCATGTTAGCCCGCCATCATCCAATGCGGCAGAACAAACGCCATCCGCCGCAGAGACGGAGTTCGAACAAGCTCAGCTTAATACGAATACAGCCGCTTATCAGCAGGCAATGGGACAAGCCTATGGCGCGACTTCACCTGTCGGTATTGCCGGGCAGAACGATACCTCACTTGCACATTTTCAGCAATTACTCGCCCAACAACCAGCCAATCCGGCGATGTTATCCGGTGCACACACTAGCATGAATAGCGCAGCACCACTCTCCACTGCGACAACAACACGACCCAACAATGTACACACTTTAATGCCTGCACAAGCAGCCACAGGAGTGACAGCCGACAATGCCTCCGGCTCAATGCCCGTGACAGAGATGCAAGCGAATATAGCATATGCGGTATCAACACCACAATTTGTTGGTTCATTAACACAATTACAAACGATTCCACATGATTTTATGCAGCAAAATGTGTCGGTTTCAACCAATGAATCAGGTGACGAAATTGAAGAAGTCACATTACAGTCCACTAGCAATTTAAAACAGTTTGTTATTCAGCAGTTACAGCAGCAAGACGAGAATTTTTCATTTAACCAAATGAACCCGGTCGATAAAGATGTTATTGATGTTGTATCCATGCTGTTTGAATTTATTCTTGAAGACAAAAACATACCCGATGCTGCCAAAGCACATATTGCCCGCTTACAAATTCCTCTATTAAAAGCGGCTATTATTGATAAAGAATTCTTCGCCACCAATAAAAATACTGCCCGCCAATTACTCAATGACCTTGCACATGCTGCATTGGGTATTATTGATGAAGATGACCGTTCATCACAAAGTTTACTCAATGAAATTGAACGTATTGTGGATACCATTAACGCTGACTTTGAGGATGACTTGAGTATTTTTGAGCAACAAATTAATCTGTTTAACGAGTTTATGGCACAGCACGACACAACCGAACAAACACTTAGCCATAAAATCGAGAAAAAGCAAAAACAAAAGGAAGACAATGCTCTTGCTTATCAATGGGTTGAAGATACCATTGATGATATTTTGGCAGGCAAACATTTACCTGACGTTATCGTGGAATTAGTTAAAGGTCCGTGGAAGCGAGTAATGCTCAACACTTATTTAAACAACGGGCAAAATAGCGATACCTGGAAAAATCAGGTTCGTTTTGTGGATGTGCTTGAATGGTCGATTCAACCCAAACATGAATCAATTGACCGCCAAAAACTGGCCAACATTATTGGCCAACTGGTAATGACCTTACGCAATGGTTTGCAGGTTATTCAGGTGTCTGAACAGGAAATTCAAGACATCCTCGCACAAATGGAGCCTTTTCATCTGGCCAGTATAAAAGGTTTATCGGTAAAAGAATATTTAGCATCCCTTACACCGCATGAGTCTTTCCTGTTTAAATCAACCGATAATACTGAAGCTACGCTGTCAACAACCAGCGACACCACAGAAGAAACAGAATCTATCCCTCAGCTCAATGATATTATCGTGGAGGAAATTAATTATGAGGCCGATGATAATTATGAAACAGATCTAAGCCTGGATGAAATTGATCAAACCATTTTAAAAATGGAACAGGAGTTAACCAGTTTGGAAGAACTCGCTGCCTCAATTGGCGAACAAGCCGAAGCCGCATTAAACCCCGAATCGGACTTAGACACTTCCCCTCAAACCACTGCGGATGAACAACATGATATTTTTGCCGATATGGAAGATGACTTTAGCTTGCTCGGCGATAACGAAGACGCCAACGACGAGAATAGCTTTGACAAACTTATCACCGAAGACATTATCTTGTCCGGTTTTTCAGTCAGTGACAATGACTCACCCGAAGACCAGCCACAGGACGAATATCTGGAACTCGCACGCCATCTGGAACAGGGAAAATGGGTGGAATTTCTGGATGATAATAAGAAAAAAACCCGTGCCAAACTGGCCTGGAAAAGTGATTTACTCGGCGAATATACCTTCTTAAACTGGAAATTTGACGTCATTGCCGACAAAACACTTTACGGTCTAGCAGCCGATCTACGCCGCGGTACTGCCACCATTATTGATGATATCCCATTAGTCGATCGCGCCTTATCGGCCGTGATGAGTTCACTCACCCCCACTGGCACCAGTCATTAACGAACGCCTCGCACAACCAGAATAGTTTGGACGATCGGTGACAAAATGCCATAAATCCGTTAATTTTAGCTAATATTGCATAAAATCAACGAAATATTGCAATTCCTCGCATAAACCACTTGCCCACTCGGGCCAGTTTTATTACATTTGCGCCTCAAATTTTAAACCCGACATTCAATGTCGCGTCCAGTTACCCAATCTTAAGAAAAGAAGAGAGAAAAACATGAAATTAATTTTATTAGGTGCACCCGGTGCAGGCAAAGGCACTGTAGCAAAACTATTAACCAAATTAGACGGTTCCGTTCAAATTTCAACCGGAGACATCCTGCGCGCCGCCGTTGCTGCCGGTACTGAACTCGGCAAACAGGCAGAAGCCGCCATGAAAGCCGGTGACTTGGTCTCTGACGAGCTCATTATGGGCATTATGGGCGAACGTTTAAAAGAAGACGACTGCAAAAAAGGTTACTTACTCGACGGTTTCCCACGCACCATCCCCCAAGCCGAAGCATTAAAAATACTACTCGCCGATATGGGCGAAGAACTCGATATGGCCGTGGATATTCAGGTAGCAAAAGACGTGATTTTAGACCGTTTAACGACTCGCCGTACCTGTACTGATTGTGGCGCGATTTACAATGTAAAATCAAACCCAACCAAAGAAGAAGGCAAATGCGATAAATGTGGTGGTCCGGTTGTACAACGTGACGATGAAACGGAAGAAGCTATCAGCAACCGTTTAGACGTTTACAATAAGCAGACTGCACCACTGGCTGACTTCTACAAAAAAGAAGGTATGTTAGTTGAAGTGAATGCAATATCGAGTGATGTGGTTATTGACGCAATTAAGGCTAAATTAGGTTCTTAAATTTTTGCTAAAGCAAGCTAAATAAAAAGCGGTAGCCTCCGGGTTTACCGCTTTTTTTATGACTTACTCAAAATTTCGTACTCTGGCACGATTGTGTTCGTCATCAAA
The DNA here is from genome assembly GCA_964472525.1 of uncultured Thioalkalispiraceae bacterium. Taxonomy (GTDB): domain Bacteria; phylum Pseudomonadota; class Gammaproteobacteria; order UBA6429; family Thiohalophilaceae; genus SZUA-37. The sequence continues at coordinate 58,746 of CAYYLL010000008.1, forward strand.
AAAATAGTTTCGAGGTACTTCCCCATACCATGTTTCATCAACCGTATTAACTATTTGTTCCGTCTTTAAAGAGTTAAAAACCCAGTGTTCCAGTTGTTGTAATTTTAATTTATTTAATAATTGCTGTACTTCATTAATAAAATCATCGCCATCCGTTGATACAAACACAAATTTCTCGTTCAGATACAGCTTCTTCCGACTGATTAGCCGTAATTCCCTAATACAAGGCGGACAGGTAATAGACCAAAAAACCAGAGTAAATTCTTTGCCAGCATTCTCATTAAGAATATCGGCATAACTTTCCGGTTCAAATACTTTGATGTCAGACGTATCAGCCCAAACAATGACAGGAGTTAAAAACAGAATAAAAATTAAATTATATATTTTTTTCAATCTTATTTACTTATTATAAATAATTTATTCTAGCAGTTCAGATATTTTCAGGAAACCAGCATTACAAAAGCATCAGCCCATGCTCGATACAAAAACTGATCCACATCAATAAATATGACTTTAGTAATATTCAAAATCCATCACTGGAAAGTTTCAATCAGCTATACGTAATAAATGGTAGTCTTCACCTTTTCGATGCCAGCTAACATAAATCGCTGCACCATCATGGATTAAAAAAGGATGATCCGAAGGATGACTGCTTTTAGCCAATTGTTCAGGTACAGACCATGACTTACCAGTATTATTTGATTGCATAAAATAAAGTACCGACTGTTTAGAATCAAATTCTTTCCAGACAATAAAAACCCGCTTACCAAGACTTAATACATCGGCATGTGCCGCTGCTTTCGAATAATTACCTATATTCAATGGTGTAGAAAAGCTGCTTGCCTGATCTGTAGAATTTGCATAAAACAGACCATGTGCCTGAGGTGCATTATTAAACCAGGTGACATGATAAACACCATCATCAGCAATGGAAATGGCAGGGCCATGGTGAGGACAGCCTTCAATATGCCAGTTGTCATGGCTTAATCTTATCGGCTTATCTGCCTGATCAGCTTGTTTAAAATTGACGATGGCATGATCCCGGATATTGTCAGCAAAGATGTGTCGCCAGACGATTACCGGCAACTGCTTATGGTCGATGGCTATTGCTACACGACAACACTGGCAGGTGCTGTCCGCTATCTTTTTGTTCTTATGAAACGTTTTTCCTCTATCAGTAGATAAAGCATAATACAAAGCCGCACCGGTATATTTTTTTCCAGCCGCCTTTGCTACCAACAAGTCCCGCTTATCTAGCCATGCAATATAGATATCCCCTCGACGATTAACAGCCAGTGCATCAAATCGATGACCGGTAATTTCATGGTCATCATTCACTGTAACAGGTTCAGAAAAATGTTTTCCACCATCAATAGAACGACTGAAACGTATATCACCACTAAAACGTTTTTCAGTTCGTTTTTTGGTCCAGGAAACATAGATTTCACCCCGGGTGCCAAAAGCAATCTTGGGACGATTTTCGGCTTTGGCATAAATATTTTCAGGAATACGATTCACTGTTACTGGCAAACTAAATGTCTGACCTTTGTCAGCAGAACGACTAACATAGATGTGGCCAGCATAGTACCACGCTACCCATAAAACACCCTTGTTATCAAATTTTGCCGAGGGTGCAGATGTACAACGCAAGCTGGGGAAAACGGCAGCTCCCCTACATGCTTTACTGATAGCCTGCTTATGCGTAATGTGCCCTGTCATTTGGCTACAACCTGAGAGCAAAAATATAAGAAATATACTTATTGAAGAGCCTATTGTTAAAAACTGCCTTCGATTAATCATTAACTTTCCCACTTATTAATATTTTTCATCACCAGCAATACAACACTTTAATTTTATACTGCTATATTGCTGGTGATAAAAAAATTATTATTTTAAATAATGCTAAATCCTTATACTTGCTTCAAAGTAATAGGTTCGCTGAGGCCATGGATGTGCAACAAAGGCTGACTTATCTGTAACGTTATCAATGCCAAAAGCAATTTTCCCTGTTTTGCTTATCTGGTAACTTGTTTTCAGATCAACAAAGAGGTAACCATCCACAGCACCATAAACATTACTGGCATTATCGGTATTGTCCAGGCGGCTATAACTGTCGCTAACATAACGTACGCCACCAGAAGCATCCCAGTCTTTATTAACATGATAAGTTAAAAACAGATTGGCTCGCCATTCCGGTATACGTGACATTTGGTTGCCTACTATACTGGGGTTACTATCATTCTTTGTGATTTTACTATCCAGCCAGGTAAGATTAAAGCGTGCGTCCAGATTTCCATCGAACAGACGTTCACGTTGAACAATATATTCAATCCCTTTGGTTGTAACTTCATCAATAGGTAAAAAGGTAGTTACCGTAGAACCATTGACATCAATTGACTGGTTAAAGATTACATTTTTAATGACCTCATGGAACAGGTTGATGCGCATAAAACCATGAACCAGTTGCCGTTCAAGCATCATATTCTGATGAATACCTTTTTCCGGTTTTAGTTTGTCGTCGGCAATGACAGTCCCGTTTGTTTTTTTCTCATTATGATAAAGCTCTTCGGCAATAGGAAAGCGATAAGCCCTGGCAAGTGAGTAACGGTATTTCCATTTACTATCCGGCGCATACCCCACAGAAATCTTTGGTGAAAAGCCGGTTTCACTACGGGTAGCAATGTCCAGATTCGTACCCGAATAATTATAGTTAATGCCGTTTTTTGTGGTCCAATGCTCATAACGTGCCCCTAAAGCCAGATCCCAATAAGGCTTAAACTGCCACCCCCACTGTGCAAAGGCAGCATGCATCACCGTATCGCCACCGGATGTGCCGGACAGAGTTGTTTTTTCACCGGCTGCATAATTATTCGAACTATAACTGTCAATTAATAATTTATAATAATCATAGTGATAACCTGTAACAAAATTCATATTTTTATTATTCATAAAATTATCGGTACGCGCCTTAACGTCCAGAGTAAACCAGCCTGTATCACCAAACTCGGTAACACGCCCGCTACCGGTATAAGAAGGATCAGCCGGATTAACACTGGAATTGCGTGATTGGTCTTTAATAATATCAAAGTGACTAATATTAGTATCAAGTATCCAGTCACTGTTACCAATGGGGCCTTCCAAAGCAGCACCAAGTAATAACGTTTCCCTATCTTGTTGGCTTACTGCAAAATGACTCGCTCTAACCGTAAACAGTTCACCATTAAATACGGCATCACCGCTCCAGACCGGATTTCCACTAGTATCACGTAAATAATTATTAGGTGAATTTGTCTCACGACTGCGATCCTCATAAGCAAAAGTAAAACGAGCCAACCAGTCACCCATTTCATAACTCATTTTTATTTTAGTTAAATCGGTAATGGCTTTTTCAGGACCACTATCACCATAATAAATAGCGGCTGTACTTCTACTGTCAGTAGACCGGTACGCGCCGCTTACTACCATTTCACCTCCGGTAGGGGTACCAATTGTATTATCATAGCGAAAGCTCATTGGCTGACTTTTATTTTCCAAGTGATTATGCGACAGGTAGAGACTTAGCTTGCCAAAACGATCACCAACAGAAACGTATTCACGATGTCCCGTGAAAGTATCATCCGTTCCCATGTACTGATAATCCTGTGAGAAAATACTGGCCTCCGCATTAAAAACAAATTTAGTTGGCATTTTTGTGCTTATATTCACAACGCCACCCATCGCATTACCGCTGTATTCAGCAGAAAAAGGGCCGTAGATAACTTCTACTGACTCGGTTTCATCGGCAGAAACTAAGGACCAGCGAGGGGCACCGTTCCATCGAGTTTGAAGAAGATAGTGCAAAGGTAAACCATCAGCAAAGACCATGGTACGGGCAGTCTGAAACATACCTGAACCACGGATACCGACTGCACCATTAGGGTCACCAATATAACGACGCCGCACAACCAGACTCGGTTCATATTTAATAAAGTCATCAATCGTTGCCGCATTAATACCTTCAACTTCTTCTTTACTGATACTGATGCTCGGGCTGGTATAAGGTGTGTCTGTCGAAGGTTGGATGTCTGTTTTACCTTCAACAACAATTTCACCCAATATCGCTTTTTCATCTGTTTGTTCTGCTGCTTGTATCTCGCTACTTAACCCCAGCGGAGCAAGCAACAACATTGCTGTTAATAATTTATAGTGCATATTGTTCTCCCCAAATTGTTTAAAATAAATTTATAAAATTGATTAGTTAATGGTTTGCTGATTCTCCCGTATCACCAAAAAACCGGTTCAACTCAGTTCAGTCTGAATTGCATTGCATAACTCACCTGAAGAGGGCAATTCACCTCTTCAGGACAAGCAGGTAATGGCAGTGCTTGTCTAACACTGCCCTTTGCAGCCCGTCGCAATATCAAAGGGCCACCACTGGCTATTAACCCGGTAATATTGCCATTTCCAAGTAAACGAAAAGAAATTTGAATACTGCCTTCAATACTGCGACGGCGTGCTGAACGCGGGTAATGTTTGTAACCTTCAATATGTGTCAGTAGGCGCGCAAGGTACTGCTCGCGCAACGGAACTGAATGGTCAGCCTGCTGGCGTTGCACTTCATCATCAAGCTTGGGAGCAACAACTTGTTCAGGCGTGGGCTGAACCATTTTTTTTTCTTTTATTACTCTTTTTTTAGCAGGTTTTTCCGGTCTAATCGGTTTGAATTCAGCAGGCTGCTCTACAGGCTGTTGACTTTGTTTGACCGGTGCTAACAGATTAAGTGAGATACGTGTTTCATAGTTAGGAGCCTGAGCCTGACTTCCCATTGCCATACGCGTAAATTGCACAAACAAACCACCATGAACAAGAATAGAAAAAATCAGGCTGGCAATATGTATCTGTTTATCTTTATTCATTGCCGCCACATCAGGGTTGTCGCGTAATAATATCGAGTGACTCGGCTCCCGCTTTACGAGCTGCATCCATCACTTTGACAGTAAGGCCAAGTGGAACCGATTGATCGCCGCGTAGCACAACCTGTTTTTTATTTCGACCCTGCAAACTCTGGCGCAAAATATCGTCTAACTTGTCAGGATTAATATGTCGCTCATTGACTATAATGCCGCCATCCTGATCGATAATAATTTCAAGGATATCTTCATCTTCAAATGCAGTCGCACTTTCTGCTTCAGGCAGAACAATATCCAGTGATTCATCTTTAACAAAATGAGATGTAAGCAAGAAAAATATCAGCAACAAAAAGACAATATCTATTAACGGGGTCAGGTTGGGTGTATGCCGACGGGGTGGCAGGCCTTCAAATTCCACAACTTTCTACCTCATGACGCTGTGCAGGTTCAACCTCCACAGGTGTATCAACAGCATGAGGCATTGTCTCGATCATTAATGAAGCAATTTGTTGCATGCCATGTACTCGTTGTGCGGCCTTACCTTCGAGCCAGTGCAACAAAAATAAAATAGGTAATGAAACGGCTAAGCCTATACCGGTAGTAATCATCGCTTCCCAAATACCACCCGCTAAGGCTTGTGCATCTACCTTGCCACCGGCTTGTTCAATAACCATAAAGGCTTTGATCATTCCGGTAATGGTGCCAAATAATCCCAGCAGTGGTGCCGTATCTCCCAACAACCCAAGAGTACGAAAACCATGTTGCATACGCTGTAATTCCTGTGAACCAATTCGGGTAGCAACACGCAGCAGATCATGCACACCGCGTTGAGATGCCTGATACAACCCATTAATCACAGCAACTTCAGGACCGTGTCGTTTAGCAATTAATACAGGCAGTTTGTCTTTATGTAATGCTTCTTGTAGTTGAGGTATAAAATCCGAAGCTAACCGTCCCATACGCAAAAAATGTATGTAGCGATCCAGAACAATTGCCACGGCAAAAACAGTGTAGCCAAGCAAAACCCATGCAACCGGCCCACCTTTCGTAAAGATTTCATATAAACTCATAGTATTGTTAATCCAACTGCCTGATAAAAACTATTTAGTTAACACCCAATTCATTCTGTTCTTTAATATAGAAATTATCTGGAATAATTTAATACAATTTTCTACTGTACAATCCCTCCTGCGATAACATATCTGCCTTTTACAACGACTATTGTAAGTAAAAAATAGTGGAGATAACAAAAATGAAAGAAACGTCATAATTTATTATCTCCACTAAAGAGGTCAGTACGAAAGCTAGAGTAATCGTTTAGGTAAACTACTGGAATGTGGCATAGTGTCGCGTGACAAATTGTCACAGTCAAAAAAAAGGGAATATGCTAGACTATAAAATCCTGATAAAACACATCGCTCGAATAAAAATATGACCCTGCTTACGTCTACAAATCACATCCACATGAGACGACTGTTTCATTTACGCAATTTTGCCCTTATCGGCCAGATAGCTGCGGTTGCCTTTACATTAAATGTGTTAAATATCGACTTACCCACTAGCAAAATCAGCCTGATTATTTTTCAATTTACCTTGTTTAATCTGTTCGTCTGGTTTCGTTTAAAACAACCCAAGCCTGTCACTGAAAATGAAATATTTATTCACCTGATGTTTGATGTTTTTACACTGGCCTTACTTTTATATTTTAGTGGAGGCGCAACCAATCCCTTTATAATGCTTTTTCTTTTTCCGTTAACTATTACAGTTACCATTTTACCGATTCGCTATGCCTGGCTATTAGCAAGTATTACGGTTATATGCTATAGCCTGCTTATGTTCCAATATCAACCATTACCAATAGAACATCAATCACATACAATATATGGGATCAATAGCGAATCTGACTATAATTTACATCTTATTGGTATGTGGATGGCTTTTATACTCAACGCTGGATTAATTACATACTACGTATATGGGATGAGCAGCACTTTACACCATCAACAAAAACAACTTACAAACGCACGTGAACAATCTATACGTGATGAACAACTGATTATTCTTGGGACTCTTGCAGCTAGCACTGCTCATGAATTAGGTACGCCACTAGGTACAATGGCATTACTTATAAATGAGATTGAACAGGATATTACTAATGCGAGTACATCTGTTATCTCAGATCTTAATAATCTTAAAAAACAAATCAATCGCTGTAAAACATCATTGGCAGATTTATCTGCATCAGTTGGAGCTCCATCCAATTTATTTGATCATAAAAAACAACCTGTCTGCCAGTATCTTCAAAATATTATTACCGAAATATATGATACTCACCCAAATATAAAAATACACTTTCATTGCACACCAGATAGCTCATCCATATTATATACAGACAGAACTTTAAGCTTATCACTTATTAATATTATTGATAATGCTATTGAAGCCTCACCAGAATTTGTTGATATATCCATTGACAACAATGATGGTTTAATACAGATTGTCATTTTAGATCATGGTCAGGGGTTATCTGATGAAGCATTAGATAAAATAGGCCAGCAACCCTACAGTGAAAAAGAACTTGGGCTTGGTTTAGGCTTATATTTAGCCTACGCTGCAATACACCGACGCAAGGGAAATATTATTCAACAAAATTGCTACCCTGAAGGTAGTAAAACAACCATTCTTTTACCTCTGGCTCAGAAATGATATTACATTAAATATGAAAAATATTAATTCTAAAAATTTATTACTCTTGGATGATGATGAAAATTTTTGTGATGTTCTAACTCGCGCATTAACACGATACAATTTTAATGTTGTTGCTAGCCATTCTATCGCTAATGCTTGCTTTATTTTACATAAGGCTGAAATTGAATTTAAGTATGCCATTATCGACTTACGAATTGGTCAGGAATCAGGACTTGAAGCCGTTAGCCGAATTATTGAGTATTCACCAAATATTAAAATAGTGATCCTCACTGGCTATGCAAGCATCGCAACCGCCGTGGAAGCTATAAAGCTAGGAGCTAAACAGTATCTCACTAAACCCGCTGATATTACCGATATTGTCGATGGCTTTGGAAAAAACAAGGGGGATATTGACACACAACTTGCAGAAAATCCAATGTCCATAAAAAGGTTGGAATGGGAACATTTACAAAAAGTTTTACGGGAAAATAATGGCAATATATCAGCCGCTGCAAGAGCATTGGATATGCATCGTCGCACTCTGCAACGTAAATTACAAAAAAAACCCGTCAAGCATTAATCAACGCTTAACCTCCTTGTTCTCGATAAAGACACAAACCTCCAGAATCTAGATATTAATCCATACTTAATAATTTTATAATTTTATTAGGTTGTTGAGTAATATCGGCAAGGGTATATTTTTCTAACGTTGAAAAAAATGCTGCCTGTGCTTCATTTAAAATACCTTTTAGCTCGCAATGGCCATTTAAAGGACAAATCGGTTTCTGACAATTCACAACTTCTATATTTGTTTCCATTACCTGTACAATTTCACCTAGGTTCGTTTTCTCTGCGGTTTTTGCCAGATAAATACCACCATTTTTTCCTCGCACGGTTTTAACGTAACCATTTATGGCAAGATTATGCACGACCTTGGTTAAATGATTTTTACGTATATTAAAATGACAGGCAATATCGTTGATAGTTACCAACGAGCCTTTATCCTGTAGTGATAAAAAAATAAGAACCCGAAGTGAAAAATCTGTGTGGTGAGTGAGTTGCATGACTTACCTTTAATACTGATTAATCATTATATTAAGCAACGATAAAGGGATCTGCATAAATATCATTCATATTACAGCCCGCCAGAAAAATCTTTTTACGTAACTTTTTTACTAAATCCTGATCACCACAAAGATACGTTTTCCAACCTGTTGGTTTAGGTACAGTATCTGAAATAATTTGGCTAATATCACCTTCAATAATATTTAAAGGCATACCCGATGCGGCCTTTAATACGCAGGGGTGATAAATAAAATTACTTGCTTGTTGTGCCAACGAAGTCAGTTGCTCTTGCATATACAAGCCAGAAGGGTTCAGCCCACCGTGAAATAAATGAATTTCACCTGTGTGCCCTTGTTGCAAAGCATCCTGAATAATTCCATACAAAGGTGCAAGTCCAGTCCCAGTTCCAACCAAGAGTAAGTTTTGTTCCGGCCTACCTGATGTATAAAAACAATCCCCTGCTGGCCCCTGAACATAGAGAGTATCGCCCACTTGTAGATCATTATGCAGCCAACTACTAAACCTGCCACCGGGTATTAACCTTATATGGAAAATAAGTTCTTTATCCTGCTGCGATAAACTCACCAATGAGTAGCTTCGTCCTAAAGTTTCATCGCGCCACAAGGTAACAAACTGTCCGGGATAATAATCAAAAGGTTCAGCCGTGGTTATCTTTAATTCAAGCACATCATTGGAGAGTTCTTTTACCTGACTAACCACGGCAGGAACACGAAGCTGCTCGGCATCGGGTAAACAAATATCAATATCTTCTTCCGGTTTACAACAACAAGCCAGAAAAAAACCTTTTACCTTGTATGAATCTTTTAAACCCTGCTGAGCCTGTGGCGGCACCTTGCCTTTGGTTACTTGCATAAGGCAAGACTGACAAGCACCGGCTCGACAATTATTGGGAATGGCATGACCATGACCCAATAATGTGTCAAGCACGGAATCACCCGCAGGCAAGTCAAAAAGTACGTTATTGTATTTCAACTGCGCCATAACAACTTGCCTAACGGTTTAATACGTCATCACGAACACTGTTCGCAATATCGGCAACTTCCTGAATGTCGGCATCCGCGACACCCAATTCTTTCAGGGTTGCGCCCAAGTCTTCTATCACTGCATCGACATGGCTGTCATTTAAACCATGATCAACTAAATGTTTGTGACCTTCACGCATGTCTTTACCACTGTAATTATTCGGCCCACCGAAAACCATGGTTAAAAAACCTTTCTGTTTGGCTGCTTGCGCTTCCATATCGACATCATCAAAAAATTCACTAATGCGATCATCGGATAAGACTTTCCGGTAAAAAATATCAACCGCTGCATTCACTGCTGCTTCGCCACCAATGCGTTCGTATAAACTTGCCATGTGTTTGTTCTCCTGTTAAAAAATGTTATTTAGACTAATTCTAAACCCATTATACATAACATATATTTAAAATACATGTTTAATGTCACATATTTTATACTCTTTAACAAATCGGCAGGAAAAACCTAATCTTTAGTTATTTTCGGTATGCGTGGGAAACAGTTCACGTACTGCCCAATTCGCAAATTCGGTACGTGTGCAACTGTCAGCACTTCTTAGTCCATGGCCCTCTACTACGCGGTAGATCACCATATCCCTATTAGGATCGTCGGAGATAGCTTCATCAATAATATGCCTTACCGACCATTCAGCACCATGCTTACTGTTTGTATAATAATGCCCAAGTTTAATTTGCTCGGTAGAAAACGTGGGGGTTTCAGCATGTTCCAAGGTTAACGCAAACAGTCGTTGTAAGTCTTCAGCATTTAAATCAACAACCAAATCGATATCAGCCAATGCGCGTTCAATGTATTGTTTATCAATAAATCGGGCTGATTTTTTTTCATCAAAGGAAGGTACATCAGCAAAACGCATCATACTGACAGGATAACGCCGCCAGGGAAAAAAACTGTTAAACACCACGGCGGTCACCAATATAACTAGCGTATTTAACAAAACGGGAGTTATCACATAACCGTATCCCAAGGCGTGAATCTGCGCGCTACCGACAACTGCCACTAAAGCCGTTGCTCCTCCAGGAGGATGAATACAGCGTAAAATATGCATCACTCCAATCGCTAATCCCACAGCCAAACCTGATGCGATAAAAATATCCGGCACCAGATAAAAACAAGTCACTCCCACTGCCGCTGAACTCAGCTGTCCGCCACACAAAGCCCACGGTTGAGAAAGCTTGCCGTGTGGCACGGCAAATACCAATACGGCCGAGGCACCCATGGACGGCACTATCAATGCCGCACCGCTTGCACCGGTAAAATAAAAACTTATTGCACTAATTAGAAAAATACCCACAAAGCCACCAAGAGTCGATGCAAGTTTTTCAGCACTACTCACGGAGCTATCAATACTTAAAAGATGAAGCAGTTTCTTAAATAAATTATTCATTATGTTACAACCTGGTTAATTATAATTCGGATCTGGTTTTTTTTATTTTCTTCCCTTAAATTCTCTATTTCAAAAATACATGATTAATAAATATACAAGTTAGTAACTATATAAGAAAATCCAGTATTATGATATTTTTTATTATTGTACTGCATCTTTAGCAGAAAATTATGATGATACATGCTATATATAAAGACTCTAAAAATAATAAGGGAGAAGGATAATGTCAGACATGAGTAATGAGCAACATTCAATAAACAACACGGGGTCTATCGAAAAAGGGATAAGTGGAGATTACTCTTTTTCAATTCGAGCCGTAATAAGCGAAGCATGGGAAAAAACAAACGGAACTAAATGGCCTCTTCAGTTGGCCTTTTTATATTATTTTCTAGTTATTTTCGCCATTATTATCGTGATAATGGTTGCATCAATGGCTTTAATGACGGTACCAGCAGATCCGACAAATTCAACAACACCCATTATAATGCAACTTATTTTCCAATTTGGTCTTAATCTTATTGCCTTACCTATGGCAATGGGAATAGTCATGATAGGGATTAAACGCTCAGTCGATGCTCCGATTACTGCAAATTCTGTATTTGCTTATTTCCCTAAAATGTTTTCGTTACTGATTACGATGATACTTATCTACATTATGATTATTATTGGTTTCATTCTACTTGTACTTCCGGGTATTTATTTAATGGTCGCTTACTATATGGCATTACCTCTTGTTGTCGAAAAAGGTTTAAGCCCTTGGCAAGCAATGGAAGTGTCACGTAAAACCGTTTCACGTAAATGGTTTAGAATGGTTGGGTTCTTTATTATTTCAAGTATTGTAATCACTCTATCTGCGATACCACTCGGCATCGGTCTTATCTGGACATTGCCACTGTTTATTATTGCCTACGGTATTATTTATCGAAATATGTTTGGGGTAGAAGCTACAACCATCGAATCATAAAGTGTTCTCCCTTTAGAGGCATATCCCTTTTGTAGATATGCCTCTAAACAGAATACTCATTATTAAGCCTGTTCGATTTTTTTAATAATAGGCATGAGTTCATCCACAGGAACTGCTTTTGAAAATAAATAGCCTTGGGCTTTATCACAGCCTAATAATTTTAACTGCGTTAATGTTTCAATATTTTCCACACCTTCTGCAACCACAATACGGTCTAAGTTATGAACCAAATCAATAACCGACTTTACAATACTGGCATCGTTATCGTCATTGACCATATCAGTAATAAATGATTTATCAATTTTAACTTCTCGAACTGATAACTTCTTTAAATAACTAAGCGAAGAATAGCCGGTCCCAAAATCATCAATCGAGAATTGTAACCGTTGCATATCAGGTTCATTCATTATTTCAATAACCTGTTCAGGGTTGTACATAATCGCACTTTCCGTTATCTCAGCTTTAATTCCATTACCATACATTTTGTATTGCTGACAGAGTTTGGCAATACGTTTAGGTAAATTAGGATTAGCTAAGTCACGTGCAGATAAATTAATAGCAATTTGTAAGTCGATACCTTCAGACTGCCATTTATTCCATTGCATAAAAGCCTGTTCCAAAACCCAGTCACTCACTTTATTGATTAACCCAGTATTTTCTGCAATAGGAATAAATTGATCTGGGAAAATCCAACCTAATTCAGGATGATACCAACGAATTAATGCTTCAACTGAAACAACCTTGTTATTCGTTAATGATATTTGTGGTTGGTAGTGTAATTGCAATTGATTTGTTTCTAGGGCTGTATGCAAATAATCCATTAAAGATAAACGCAAAGGTGTATATTTATCAAGTTCAGGTCGATAAACACACACATCACTTTTATCTTTTTTTGCTTCATACATAGCAACATCGGCAAGACGCACTAAAGATGTATGGTCAATGCCATGTTCCGGGTACATCGCAATACCAATACTGGCACCCACCTTAATCGTGTGATCATCTAACGCAAAGCTTGGCAATAGTTCTTCTAATATCTTATTAGCTACTTTTATTGCATCTTGTTCGCTAATATCCGGGAGTACCATCGCAAATTCATCGCCACCTAAACGCCCTACGGTATCGCTTTCTCTAATAGCTTTTAATAATCTTTTTGCAACATTAATTAATAAACGATCGCCTTCAGGATGACCTAAGGTATCGTTCACTTCTTTAAAATTATTCAAGTCCATGATAAAAACAGCTAATTGAGTTTTTGTGCGTTCAGCATGTGTAATGTCATGTTGTAATTGTTCTGTTACTAGCACTCGGTTAGGTAAGCCTGTCAGTGGATCATGCATCGCCTCATGTGCGATCTTCAAATTCAGTATTTGTAGTTCCTGTGTTCGTGCCTGTACATGTTCCTCCAGTGAATCATTCAGCTCAGACAACTCTCGCATAACAAGATCTCTGGACTCTATCGTATCTTTGATCTGCAAACGCATTTTATCAAAGGACTCCGCAAGCAAAGCAAGTTCACCCGTTCCATCTATCTTTACTTTTTTTCCAAACTCAAAATTAGTAATATTTTGTGTACCCTGCGTCAATACCTCAATCGGTTTAAATATCTTTTGTTTGAATAAGAAATACAATGCCCAACCAACAAACAAACCAACCCCTAATGTTGCCCAGACTATTTCAATCAAAACACTCTTTGATAAGCTGTCATAAGGCCGACGATTCAGTCCTACCCATGCTTTCGCCAGGTGTTTTCCTTCAAAGTTAATGAGAGCTTCAAAAAATAGAATATCGTTATGATTTCGCAGACGATCCAAAATGTATTGAGTATCCGTACTATTTCCTGAATGCGAAATTGACTGCACATAACTATTATCACTGTTAAGGTAATGCGTGAGAGGAATATTTTTGCTATTTACTACAGCAGCAAAAACAATACCTTCTTGCTTACTGATGGACTCTGCATAACCATTCAGTGTCACATCATCAAAGACCAGAAGAGACTCAACACTGATTGAAGCTAATAATTTACTTAACGATTCACCTCGTGCATAAAGTGCTTTATTGATGACACTTGTTTCATTGTTATACTGAACATAGGTACTAACACTCACCGCAATGCTAATAATCATTACGATAAAAATAAAGAATTGGGTAGCGAGGCTGTTAAATCGTGTCACATTCAATCCATTTTGTGAAATAATGATATTCCATAATCATCACCATAAACATCAATAATCATTTTCCGGTGCTTATTAAAGTCTGAATCTACCGCCGGAACTAGGTCATTTAAATTAGCCACTTGCAGAACCTTTCTTCCTGCTTTGCTTTTATCCAGACTTATTAAGATATTTTTAATTTTATATTTCAACTCATCCGACAAGCTATTACTAACAGCCCAAGGTAAATGTATCATCGGTTCTGTTTTTGCTAAATATTTAAGTTTTGAAATATCAATACGTTCGCCTACATTATCAAGCTGCATAACAACATCACCAGAGCCCGAGGCATCAACACGTTTAAAATAGGTCGATATAATTGTATTGGGAGGATTAATAGCAAATTTCTCAATATAGTCACCCGCCTTCAACCCACCTTGGCGTAACAACCATGTTGCTGAAATATAACTTTGCATCGCCCGGCGACCACCGCCGAATAAAATTATTTTACCCCGAAGATCAGAAATTTTATTAATCCCACTGTCTTTGCGTATAATTATAGAACCAGCAATCGTCGCCAACCCTAACTCTTTGTTTACCGCAATCACGTCATAGCCATAATATTTATGTGAAACGATATAGTGATATTGATTAAAATGTACAATGTCATAACGCCGTTGTTTTACATTTGTCCAAAAGTCATTAAACGATTTACTGGTTTCAATACGGACTTCCCGGCCAAGTTGTTTGCCAAGATAATTGGCCAAAGGTGTGAATAATTTGTAAGTCAGTTTAATATTTCGACGCGGGAAAATTCCCAGAATTAATGGCCGCTTTGCTCCCATAACTGGCCATGCAGCTAACGAACCCGCTGAAGCTAAAAGATAAGATATAAATTGTCGACGCCGCACGTAAGATTCCGCTATTTTCCAGTAGGTTATATCGAACAATCTGTCATTTAACTTTAATTATTTTGACACTAGCCTATTAAAGATAGTTTGGGTTTCAGCTTCATAACATAATAGAAATTCAACCATACTCGAAGTAAGTAACTGTTTTTAATGCCGAATTAAGGCATCCATAAGTAGTTGCACAAAAAAACCGACATGCTCAATAACATGCCGGCCTATCAAACCTAGCCACTGAAAAATACACTACCTCAATGTTAGATTTACACAACGCAAACGCCTTAATAGACGATAGTGCGCGCCAAATAAACCATCGCTAGGAAAAAGCCAAACAATGTCACGCTTAAAATCGTTAACGTCCGTAAAACCTTTGAATCTTGAATATTTTCTGGAGCACTCATATAACACCTCTATTGTAAGTAATTGATTATATAGATATTATTGCTATTTCTTAATTTCAACAGTAGTTTACTAATTTACTCAACTATTTGCTATTAGAGAGATCTAATGCGTGGATAAGATTAATTATAAGAAGTTGTTGTTCAGGAATACCGCACGATGTCTTAACACATTTTACGCGTTGAGTATGGTAAAGTTTTATTTGCACCGCCTGCTGATAATTTGTCCCTTAATCATTTTTACCTAAAAGGTCGTTATGAAGAAAATAAAGCATGAAGCTGAGTTAGTAAAACTTGCCATTAATACAGGTGTAAAATTTGCCGAAATAAGAGGTGCCGCTATTTTTGAGCCGACGGATGCACAAAGTGAAAAAATACTCTACATTTACCGGCTCCTTGTACACGATAAACTCATACAACCCTTACCTGAGGATAAGGTTTCACAAAAAAGTATGCGCCATAAACTGGCTATCTGGATTTCAAAACAGTTACCAAAAGATCACTCCCTACTCAAATAATTATCAGGGAATGGCCAACCGAGAAAATTGTTACTGTAACTCTTTTAACTTTAATAAATTATTCACAAACTGCCAATGCCACGCAATACCAAATAATACAGCAATATGGAATAACTCATGCGGACCAATAGCTCCAGGAATCACAACCGGCCATTTTAAAAATTCCAACGTAGCACCAAAGGTATATGCCAAACCACCATAGATAAGCGGTTTAATCACATGGATACCATGCAAACGATGAGTCAGATAAGCCGATAAAATAGCAACCCAACCCAGTCCAAGATAAAATATCAGGCCTAACCATTCCGCCAACTCATTAAAGAATATAGATTTCCAGACAATACCAACGATGGCTAAACTCCAGATAATCACCAGAAAGCCCCAACGCCAAAAACCTTTAAATAAAATAGTGTGGACTGGCGTAAAGGTACCGGCAATAAGAACAAAAATAGCAGCATGATCCAGACGCTGCAAAACAACACGGGCAAGCCCCTTATGATCCAATAAATGAAAAACACCACTCATTGATAATAAAAAAACCACCGAAAAAACAAAAACACTCACCGATATCAGCCAACCAGTATGTCCACGGGCAAGGACTATCAAACGAATACCGTATAAGAAAAAAACAAAGGCTGCTATTAAATGACTGATTGAGCTAAAAGGATCACTAAAACCCGGGATAGAAATTGCGTTCATATTTATACTACCATCACAAAATATTAATATTGAAATTCAAAAAGGTTATCTATTCTTGATTAATTGTTGGTAGGCTATTGTTATTTTATCTTTAATGGCATCAAATTTTTCTTTACTGATATCATTTTGAATATCATCCAAACATTCAAGGCATACCTTATGGTAGACAGTGATATTTAAAATCGGTTCTTTATCGACAGATCCCTGTAAAGATTGATTGGTACTGTTTAATAACTTAACATTTGCTGAGCGAGGGATCATTTTATTCTGACCATCGGTTTCAGCTGAGGCTGTGAGCGGGCCTGACTTTGTATAACTTTTATTTTGGAAACTAAATTGTTCTCCAATAGGAACTAAATAGAACTTCACCCATTATTCTCCAAATTAATAACAAGATTAAAGAATCTTTTATTTTACAACATTGTGCTGGTCTTTATTGAATTAAATATATGCCCCCAAGTGAAACCTTTAAAGTGATAGACATCAGAATAAATACTGTTTATTCTTCTTGCGTATTAATGGTTAAACAACCACTTTCTTATTAGCTCGACACACCGAAATATGTGAGGATATCCCAAAATGAGGATTGCAGTTTTATGCCTGTCCCCTTCCCGTGGTGGTCTTGAGTTATACGCGGTTGAAGAGATAAGGCAACTTTCCAAACGTGGACATGATTGTTTTGCTGTTGTCGCAGCCGATGGTTATTTAGCCTCTGTGATGGAAAAAGAAAAGATCCCCTTTACCACACTTAAATTGTCATTTAACCGATTCCCTCTCATTGCCGCAAAAAAACTGAGTAATATATTAAAAAAATTTAATGCCGATATTTTGCATTTTCACTGGGGCAAAGACTTGTATCTTGCAGCGCTAACAAAGTCCATGTATGGTAAACAACTCGCATTAGTACATTCTAGGCATATGCATTATACCCGTGATAAAAAAGATATTTTTCATCGATGGTATTACCAACAAATAGATTTGTTACTCACAGGCACAAAACTATTACAAAAATTATCTCAACAGCACATTCCTCTTGTAGAGGAAAAAATAAAACTATTATACCTTGGTGTTGCAGAGCCAAGAAAAGATCAGGTCGACTGTCAGCTTTTTTTTAATGATAAAAACTTTCCTAAACGTAAACTAAATTTGGCTATCTTTGGACGTATTGAACATGGCAAAGGACAACACATATTAATAGAAACTATAAAAAAAATGGTTACCGGTGGTAAAAATATTTCACTAACCATAGTTGGGCAAACGATGGACGCAACCTATCAAAAGAAGCTAGAGAAAAACATTACCAACAACCAGCTTAACCAACATATTCAATTTAAAGGTTTTATTGATAATGCAACAAGTTATATGCGTTGCTTTGATGCCATTGTCCTAACCACCTACTGCGAAATGTTTGGTCTGGTATTGGTTGAAGCCATGCGAGCCGGTATTACCGTTGTTGGTACAAATGCAGGCGGCGTACCTGAGATTATCGAACATCAAACCAGTGGGCTACTCGTTGAACCCGGAAACTCGGAAATGATGCAAAAAAACATTGAACAGCTTTACAACAACCCCGAATTGCTCAAACGCCTAGCCAACAATGGGAAACAACGAGCTGATACTATTTTTTCTGATAAACGCCACTATCAACAATTAGAACAAGAGCTGTTATTAGTAAAAAAATAATCTTGTCTTTATTCTCGATACTCAACATTGAATAATAGATTAAACACGTAATGCCGCACGGTGGTGTTCAATTGCTTTCAATTTTTTGATTACCCATTCCACGTACTTCAGAATCAAAAAACAACTTCCCCAAAATAAAATGGGGGATGATAAGAAATGCTCTACTATTTTCAACATTATCCTGCTCCCTGTTATTTTCACTCACTTTCATGACGCATTAAATATAAATATATTTATTGATGTCAAAAAAACAAAACTATCGTTTACTTCCATGAACTGTATAGAGATTATATGACAGAATTAAGTTTGTATAATGACAAGTTGGTTACAGAATTTAAGAGATTACCGTGTTTAATGTATAAAATATGATGCCGTTCACATATCATAATCTGTATTCAACTAGAAAATATTATTGCTTTATATCCAGTAAATTATATTAAAATAATTACTTAACCTTTAGACAGCATAGCCTTTGAAAATTTATTTAGCGCGATGATTGTTTCCATTGAAAAAGAGACCGATATTTTTTCTTCTACCAACTTTACTTCTCTTTTTGCCAATTCTAAACGTCTTAAACCTGAGTCTGTTAATTTTACATAAAATGAGCGCTTATCTTTTGCATTATCGATGCTTTCAACAATACTCGCACCAAGAAGAGCATTGACCAAAACGCTCATCGTCGCCCGAGTCACGTTCATATATCGACTCAAGTCTGAAACTGTGATTTTCCCAGATTTTTCAAGAAACACCATTACTCTAAATTGAGGTATACGTAGTCCCGAATACATCAATGCCAGATTTATTTTCTTTTCAAATTGCTGCGTTGCTTCTAAAAGCTCGAGTACCTGAAGCGTATCCATTATATGCCCTTTAATATTAAATAGTTAGTTCGACTAACAATCAAAAAACTAATTCACTAAATCAATTTATTTGCATATTCTTTAATAAGATTGTGTCACAAAGAGAAGCACATTCACACATAACGCGATAACAAATAGACATTAACGGAGATAAATTATGAACACAGCCATCGAACAATGCCCAGTAACCGAAGCCGTTCTTGAGGAACGTATTGATAATCTCGAAACGCAGCTAAAAGAATTAAAAACACAGATACCCAGTAACCAAGTTTCGATTATTGTACTGTCAGGTGAGTTTGATAAAGCTATGGCTGCTTTTATGATGGCCAATGGTGCAATTGGAATGGGCATGGAAGTGACGATGTTTTTTACCTTTTGGGGCTGTTCTGTTATTAAAAAAGGGCGACGGTTAAAAGGTAAAAAATTTACACATAAAATGATCAATCTGATGCTGCCCGGTAGCGCAAAAGATTTAGCGCCATCGAAAATGTCATTTGGTGGTCTGGGTCGAAAAATGTTTAACTATATGATGAAAGGCCAAATGTCTTCTCTGGAAGAACAAATTGATATTGCGGTCGAAGCTGGTGTTAAATTTCAGGTATGCTCTCCATCTTTGGGCATGATGGGTTTCGATGAAGATGAATGGATCGTTCCCGTTGATATTTGTGGTGTTGCGGCAATGTACGATATTGCCCTAAATGCCAGAACGGCCTATTTTATATCGTAACGTTCATAATTATTGAGGTTAGCACACGGTTATCACTTAAAACCGTAATAGCAGTGCCTAACCTCTATTCGAAATACAACCTCTAAACTTGTTTTATTCTAAACAAAAGCCAACACTACTTGATCTATGGTGTCCTACCCGTTGACTATTTAGAATAGAGCGATCCCAAGCGGTAAGATGGATAACATAACCACAGGGCTTCATATTAGTGGTATCATCCAGTGACCAGTTATCACCCGGTTCTATCGCCGTATTCACAAACCCTGAACTCGGTGACACAACAGCAGTTCCCGCTGGATTAACCGCCGGTTCTACTCGCAACTGATAATTTCGAAGATTATCATCTATTGCAACAAACTGACCACTGATGGTATCCCCAACTTTAAACTTACCACAATCACCCATACCGCTAGTAATAACGATGGAAGTATCTGGCCGTGTATTATCGAGCTGAATTAAGTGTGTATCAACACCCACCAAATTTCCACTTGCATCATAACTGGATAACTTAACCTGCCATTTCTCATCGCCGGTACTATTCCATTGTGCCAATAAACCGTTTACATTATTTTCAAATGACACATAATTAAAACGTCCGGTTATAATATCAGCAGTATGAGTAAACGTTGTACCATCAAAACGTGTCAACGAAAGTTTTGTTACTTGAGGTGTCGGCGCACCACCACTCGCAGGACTTACTTCAACCTTGTAGCTATGTCCAATAAGCGGCGCACCTTGCACAGAAACACGTAAACCAAATGGACACGCTCGGCCAAGTGAATCCGGTGGTAAATTATTTGTGGCAAAGACCGCATCTGAGGTTGTCATACCGCTCATGTCATCAATAAATGAAACCGGTATACCACCAAGAATTGCGATTTTACCGGCAGGCGCACTGGCGATAGGAGAAATGATTATTTGTGTTTCCTCACGATTACCCCAACTTGGGATATAATCCGGGTTGTTACAAGGTGCGGCAACATTCCACGATAAAATGGCACGAATACGCACAAGCTTAGCGCCTTTTTTACATTTCTGGCGGTAGTCGTTTAAGTCAATAGGTAAACGTACCGCATAATGAACACCTTCGGCTGTTATATTTTCAAGATCATAGCTGTGAACACTTGCCGTCCCTAAACATGTTTCAAAACTGCCATTGCCATCAAAATCGGCCCAGAAGGTCACGTATTCTCGACTACCCTTTGTGCAGACACCACCGGAGTAACCTGAATTTTTCTTTACCTGGATAATACCAACCAATGTGTCTGGCGAATTAGGATCAAGACCAATACACTTAAGTTCTTCATAACTAATGTTGCCATCTTTGTCTGGAAATAGCAGTTCAGGTAGCTTAGGGTCTATTTTAATCCCCGGCAAAAGATCCATAAAAGATTCAGGCGTAAAACTGAGTTTATTCGAAACAAAATTGGTTAATTCCTTGAAGGCAAACCGATGTACCGGTACGGTATCTTTGTATATTTCCGACAAAGCCACGGCGTCCAGTGCTAGCTGTTGGGTTGGAAGGCTAACCGCAGGATCCATTATATTCAGTAATGGGTTTTTTATTTCAAAATCTTTGGCCAGATCCTTGGTTAGATCTAGGGGGAACCAGAAACGGCGTGGTTCAACCTGTATGATGGCTTCCTGAACGTTACCCCAGATCGGGTTCCAATCAGGTTGATTTTCTGGAGGCGGATTGTTCCACGACAAAATCGCCCGTACCTGAATTAAGTTTTCAACCAAACATAATTTATGTTTAATATTAACGGGGAGTGAAACGGCATACTCCAAACGTTGATTCTTCCCCGGCCCTGTTGGGATATTATATGCCTGAAAACTCGTCAAGCCTTCATCTTTCCAGCTTGCCCCATTATCAAATGATAAATAAAAACGTACATACTCTGGGGATCCAAATCCACAAATATCAGTTCCATAGCCGGACGGTTGATGAATATAAACAACGGCCTCAAGATTTTTCTGCTGCGGTTGGTAACCAACACAGCCTATTTCTTCATAGTAAGTATTTTTCTTAATAGGCAAAACCGGCTTTAATGTGCTATCAGAAAGATTCCCAAAATAATTGGGATTAGCCAGTAACATTGCTTTAAATGCAGTACGTTCTTTAGGGAAGGAGCCTTTCGGACATTTTTCCTTTTTACTCGTTTTATCATTCATAATAATTTCCTTTTATTTAGATTAAAAACATTCAAATAACAGCACACATTGATTTCATATCAATGCCCATGCTGTATTCAACACAGAATAAAAAATATCATTATAAAATTGACTACGCTGTGAGTTCTTAAAGAATTATTGTGTTTAATATTTACATTCGAGATAAGGTATTTAGAAATAGAAGATGCTATTTCAGATAATCAAAAAACCGTTTTTCAGAATAACCGGCTATTTCTGTAGCTAGCCCGCATTCAACATCGTATAAAGAAACTGGGTATGCTCAGCCGCTTTACGACCAAGACTTGTTAAATAACCACCATCAACCTGAGTAATAAAACCTTTATCAAATAGACGTTGTGCAGCCGATATTTTGGTTGATTCAGCCGTTTTGTGAATTTTAATTCCTTCCTGGGTTGTAGAAAGGTCATAGAGCATCAACACTTCCAACTCTGCGATATTCTCACTTGTATAAGACATTGGTATTCCTTCTTTAAACGATAACAGCAAATATAACTGATAATGACTATAAAATCATCGCGTTTTAACTTTATCCCATCTATTTTATAACGAAAAACCTGTTGGAAAGTTAAATCGTTCCATTTGGTATTATTTCTTTATTAATAGGTTTTTTGCCACCAAAAATTAATAACCCACTGGAATATTCATTGCCAAATGAGATCACCAAATTAGCCACCTGCAATACTGCCGACCTTATTTGCTGTTTACTTAAAGCTGAAAGTGGATGAATATAAGCAGAATATAAAACGCCACCACTCACCGCATAACGTGCATCGAGTGATTTATGAAAATTCGATTCTAAAACAGCCGTTATTTGTTTTTTTGTTAATTTATCAAACTTGATCACAGGTGCAATAATTCGCATTCGATCATGGGTAACGTCTGAAACTAAAAACATATTTACTTTTTTATAACGGAACTCAACAACACCTTTTTCACCCTTTGAATATGAAGCAATACTTTTAACCATTTTTTCAAGAATAGTCTGATTCATCGTTGCTGCACTAAAACTCGGAGAAGATAAAACCAACAGTGAAATTATCAATAATATTTTTTTCATATTCGCCCTCTATTTACTTTTATCACTAAGGAGGTTCTACCTACTGTCTATACGATTTGCAAGACCTAGTCCTGTTAATTCGACTAAAACATGCTGTCACGATTAAACAAACGTCATATTAAAGTCCTTATCTCGTTAAGCAATACCTACCTATGCTATTATATAGTCAGTAAGCTCAATTTATAAAATAATATCTGGAAAATAAAATATGACCCAAGGCAAAAAATATAACTACCGAATTGCAAAAAACAGGAAAAACTGGAAAGCTGAAATTGTCCGGCAGGTAACGTCAAGAAAAACCGTCGTATCCAAACGTAAAACCGGTTTTACGACCGAATCTGAAGCCAAAGAATGGGCTGAAAAAGAATTAACGTCATTCATAGAAAACCAGTCTGAAAAAAATGAGAGACGGGCTAAACAACGTGTATTACGTAATGAGAAAGATGAATGAACAATAACGATATTATACGCCGCATCCGTTATACCTTTGATTTTGATGACTCAAAGATGATGGCCATATTCGGTGCAGCCGGATACGATGCAAGCCGTGAACAAATAAGTGACTTATTAAAAAAAGACGATGACCCGACATACAAAGAATGCAGTGATAAGGTTCTTGCTATCTTTTTAAACGGCTTAATTAATGACAAACGTGGTAAAAAAGAAGGGCCACAACCCGAACCCGAAGAACGTTTAACGAATAACATTATTTTCACTAAATTAAAGATCGCATTAAATCTAAAGGCATATGAAACGCTAGATATTTTAAATAGGGTTAATTTTGACCTTAGCAAACATGAATTAAGTGCTTTCTTCCGAAAACCGACTCATAAAAATTATCGGGTTTGCCAAGATCAAGTTTTACGCAATTTTATAAAGGGTATACAGATTAAGTACCGGGAAGATGATTAGTTAAAGCCAATCTAGCCCTGCTCTTAACTAACTTCTAACTCTTTTACTTTAATATACACATCCATTTCCACATAATTATCCTGTCTTGAGTCATTCAAATAATTAAAAATAGGTGGGTAATCATCCGGCTCATAACCACTAGTAGGAAACCAGTGTGAACAAAGTTCTGTCATAAAGTTATTTATCTTATCTGCACTGTCTTTGTAATAAGCAATAGCATATTTCCCCAAAGGCAGTGTAGATTGCTGATAGGGAGACGTTACTTCCACATCTGGATTAATAATAATGGCTGCATCATACCGACATTTATTCTCAGGGGTAATCGATGGGTTATCGTGGCAAATTGCAAAACGTTCATCCACTTCTACGTTAATCCCTTTTAGACTGGCCCAATGAATTATTTTATCCCAAGTGGCATAGATTGAATCGAGTTCATAACCATTTGGAGCCGTTAAATACGCGATTCGTTTTTCCTGCCTATTTTCTACTTTTACTTTCATTAACATATCCTCTAGTTTGCCGAAGTCGAATACTTCAGATTGTGTGACAAACTGAGAATATAATTCCTGTGGATTAAAAGCCTTTCCATACTTGCGATAAATTTTTCCATTCTTGCTGTTTTTATTAACTAGATCATGACTCTGGCCATTTCGAAGATTTGATGGACTGATACCAAAATACAATTTAAATGCTTTAGAAAAATTTGCACTTGATGAATATCCGCCCATCACCGCGACATCGGTTACACTCAACGCAGGTCTAGAAATTAGTCTTTTGGCAGCCTTTTCTATTCGTTTACGAAACACATACTCATTCACAGTTTCACCAACCAAAGCGTGAAAAATGCGATGGAAATGGTAAGGTGAGAAATGACTAGCAGCCGCCACATCATCAAGCTGCAAGGTTTTATCCAGATTATTACTTATAAATTCAAGCACCAAATTAATGCGTCGAGTATATTCGGCCGATGTATTCTGCTTGGTTTTACTCTGTAATTTATTATTGGACATATTAAATACAATAACAAATAACAGTTAGAAGTAGCATAAAAAACACCTTTCCATTCTTGCTAAGTTTAATTATTTATAAGGTAACCCTATAAATCGCATGACGAACGTATCATAAAATTTATCGTTTAGTTAAGCCTATCTGCTATTATTATCATAAACATACGATAAATAAAACCCACCAATATTTACAGGGCATCACAATGAAAATATGGTTCTGCTTTATAATTGTACTATCACTATTACCCACCTCATCCAATGCAAGCAAAAAAACATCCGTGAGCATAATAGCAAAAGAACCGGTCACTATGATGGATCTGGGGCTGTTAAAGCTTAATTCCATGTTAGCCAACACACAATTTCGCGGACTGCATGGAGCAACCATGGGTGCTATCTATAATATTCGCCGAGGTACGATTGACCTAAAAGTAAGTCTGCCAGTAAAAAAAGCCAGTCGTTCACAATGTAAAAAAACGATTAGTAATACAAAAAAAATATTTATCCAAACTTATGGGAAAAGGAAAGCCGCCAACATTCATCACTATTTTAAGCATGAGGGTATCGCTTACAGACATAAAATTAACTGGCGTGATGTAGCTAACCATGTTGTGATAACGGCCATTGTGCTTACAAAAACAAACTATCAACATAGTGTTTATTGTCAAAGCAGGCTGATGAAAAATAAAATAACTTATTGAATAAGTAGCATTAAAGAATCTAAATGGCTATTGAATAGGGAAACAAAAAACACTATCTGACATTGGTAACTTTAATAATTTATTTTTTTGGTTCGAAAATTCTTTTCTTGCCTTTAGTTAACACTCCAACATTACTTTGAATAACAGGTGCATGTGCAAGCGCAAGGCTAATCCAAACTGCAATAGAAAAATAAAGTGTCATCCATGGAATTTCTTCGCGCCATACTTGCCAGTCAAAATTTACAATACATTTTAAACTTGCATCCAGCAGACCTTCTACCATTGAAAGGTATTCAACTCCTTTAGATGAATCCATTTGCCAGCGAGAAAAATACATGGGCACATCAACCCCAACCATAAAAATAATAAAACCAAGGCCATAGGTGATCATAGCTAATAAAAAATATCGTTGATTCCTCTGAACACGAGGCCATATCATAAAAAAGCTAACAACTAATAAAAATGCGCAAACAGTCCAGAGTGATTCTTCTATTACACTGCCAAAATAATCTGTGCTTAACATGGCATACCATGAAAATCCTTCTGCAACCAAAATGATGGGGATGAGTAACCAAGATACAATAATTGCAGAGTTAACGTTAGTTATTCGTGCCCCTTCATTTAATAATATGGCACTCTGAGCGATAAAACATATCTCGGCTACAGTCGCAACAGAACGCCCAACCATCATATTAGAAAACCATGAACCAACCAGACAAATCCGTTCAAGATCAATTCTTGGTAAAAACGACCGAAAGGCACAACCCATAACATAAAGCCCAGAAAGGACTAAAATTATACGCCGTCCCCTATAAACATCAGGGGGTAACATGGCCTTACGATACTTAAAAATGGCAGCCGAAAAAAACCAAGCAACAATGTTCAGAATGGAAATTGAACTTAATGAAAACCACCAAATATGTACCCCTGTTATCATTGTTAAGTTCTAAAATTTACCTTAATAACAGATTTATACATAGCTAACAGTCCTTGTCTTGATGTGGCTAAATACATCTTTACAATACTAAAATAATTCGAGTCGCATTAACTCTTAATGATATTCCAAAACAATGACACTTTTATTAAATTCAGGAAAAATATTAAGGACCGTTCCCAACTGTTAATAGAATCTTCATTGCTGTGTCATTTACTGTTAATTATTCAGTACCGCTGATTAGCATATTTTATATTGATAATGCAACGATCACACTCAGCAAATATTAGCTATGGAAAATATAGCAGAGATACCTAACGGAAAAAAGAAATGGTAAATATATTGGAAGTACCATATTTTCTATCTATTTTATTTTTCGAAAATAATTTCTAAACGTAAAATCAATGAAAATTCTGCATTAAAATCATTTATTTTCTGGTATTTAATTTGCGGTATGAGCTCAACAAATAAATAGTCTTTATGGATATTTTGTCGGTACATTGCACCAATCACATAATACCGGGCAAACATTACAGGTTTACTTAAACTATTAACAGCCACATAGTAAGATACCGCCCGTCTCCTGCTCAAAGCATGAAACATTGAAAAAGTTTGGCTTAATTCAAAATAATCAGTTTTATTTGTCCAACGTGCAAACGTAGATGCCCGAAATAAAGTATCAGTGCTTATTTTTCTATTGAACTCTAAATACGAATCAAATCCGCCCCCTGTTGAATTAAACCAAAAAGGAGTTTCATTCCAATGCACACTCCATTTTTCAAGCTCATATCTTCTTTTCAGTCTCAATCGGGTATAAAGCTGAATATTGGAACCTAAATGTAATCCAAGTGAAGGTTTAAACTGCCAACTATTCTCTTTGCCTACTGAAGTCTGAATTCCTACAAAATAATCTTTGTTTTTAACTGCATTTGCGGGAGTATTCTCTGTTTGCGTCGAGATATCACCCTGTCGTTTATCTGCATCGGTTTCCACTATAAACTTTAATTTCTTTTTTGTATTTGGCAAACGTAGTTTAAGGCGAATATTACCGGCGTAACGAATATTACCATTTTGGTCTCTCTCAGAATCCAGTCTCAATCTTAAATAGGTTCCACTTGCATCATAAAAGACCTTATCTTCAGAAAAAAACTCATCCAGACTCTTTGCAAATATTTCTACGCCTGATGAAATAGCTTGTTGCGGTTTATCCATAAATGAAAAGAATGATTCGTCCAAACTGGAATTTTTCTGTAATGTCTGTCCATTTGATCGGACACCTCCTTCTGCCTCAGTAGATAAGTCGCCACTCATATTTTTTGATTTGATATTTGGTGTGGCAGCATTTGATGCAGCAATATCTGATTCAGCCATCGTACTAACAGGTAGCATCACAAGGGTCAAAAATAATAGATGATAGAAAAATTTTGCCAACTCTGCATGCGTTATCATAATTCAGTTTTCTGACCACATATATTTCAATTTAAGCGTATAATTGCTTATTTTAACTTAAACAAGATAGCAAACAAATGTCTAAAGTAAAACTAACTGAATACAGCCATGGTGCTGGTTGCGGCTGTAAAATTGCCCCGAGTGTACTGGAAGAAATTCTTAAAACATCACACACACTCTTTCATGATCCACGTTTACTGGTGGGGAATGAAAGCAAGGACGATGCCGCCGTATATGACATGGGTAATGGCTCTTCGGTTATCAGCACCACTGACTTTTTTATGCCAATAGTTGACGACCCTTTTGAATTTGGCCAAATCGCGGCAACCAATGCGATCAGCGATATTTACGCAATGGGTGGCTCCCCCTTAATGGCCATTGCAATATTTGGCTGGCCAATAAAGAAACTCAGCTCCGAAATTGCCGCACAAGTTATTGAAGGTGGGCGCCATGCCTGCAAACTAGCCGGTATTGCCTTAGCTGGTGGACACTCTATCGATGCACCTGAACCTATCTTTGGCCTAGCAGTAACAGGTCACGTAGAAAATAAGCATATAAAACGTAACTGTCTGGCAACTGCTCATTGTGATTTGTTTCTTACCAAACCATTAGGTATTGGTATATTAACCACCGCAGGGAAAAACAAATGCCTTAAAAACGAACATGCTCGCATAGCCATTGAAACCATGCTACAACTAAATAAAGTGGGGGCTGAGTTCGCCAAACTACCGTATGTAACCGCAATGACCGATGTAACTGGTTTTGGACTCATGGGGCATCTGAGCGAAATTTGTGAAGGCAGTAGCTTACATGCTGTTGTTGACTATAAAGCTGTCCCTAAACTGGCTGAAGTTGAAAACTATATCTCATTAGGTTGCTCCCCCGGTGGAGCACAGCGTAACTTTGACAGTTACGGGCATCACTTAAGTGATATGACCGACATGCAGAAGAAAATACTCTGCGATCCACAAACATCAGGCGGTTTGTTAGTAGCCGTTGAAAAAGGCCACACAGACGATTTTATAACATTCGCTAAAACTCTTTATTTCGATTTAAAACCATTGGGTGAATTAGTTAAAGTACCTGAATCAACTCAAGTAAAGCCATCAACATTAATAACCATAATATAAACGGTATGTCTCTCACAAGTACAATTGAGTTCCCACAAATAGATGACTATCGTTCATTATTTTTAAATAATGTTCCCTTGCTCGATGTACGTGCGCAGGTAGAATTCAATCAGGGCGCATTTCCTTTTACTCAAAACATTCCATTAATGAATAACCAGCAACGTACCGATATTGGTACGCGCTATAAAAATCTTGGTCAGGATGAAGCTATTAAACTCGGCCATCAACTGGTAACCGGCCAACTGAAATCTGAACGCATTGATCGTTGGGTGAATTTTTTTGAACAACATTCACATGGTATACTTTATTGTTTTCGTGGTGGTATGCGTTCAAAAATATCCCAGCAATGGATTTATGAACGAACAGGTATTATTTACCCCCGAATACAAGGTGGCTACAAAGCCATGCGTCGTTTTTTAATTGATGGACTCGAAATATCCACGCAACGCATCAACCCTATCATTTTAAGTGGCCGAACAGGAATAGGCAAAACACGGCTATTAAAAACCATAAAACAGAAAATAGATCTTGAAGGACTGTTTTATCATCGCGGTTCGGTTTTCGGCAAACACGTTACCCCACAACCAACCCAAATTAACATTGAAAATACCTTATCCATTGAACTACTTAAACACCTCCATCAAGGTCATACACAAATTGTACTGGAGGACGAAGGCAGCAATATAGGTTCACGAAGAATGCCAGAATGCCTTGTCAAAAAAATGCAGCAATCCCCTATTGTTTTACTGGAAGCCAGTATGGAAGAGCGTATTAATATCACCTATCAGGAATATATCATCAAAGATCTTGCCGAACATCAATCGTTTTATGGCGAAGAACAAGGCTTTCAACTTTGGACGGAACAATTAGAAAATTCTATCGATAAAATTCAACGCCGACTCGGTGGCCTTCGCCACAAAGCACTTAAAACACTATTAACCCATGCGGTTCAACAACAAATAACAGGCAATACAGAAGCCCATAAAGAGTGGATTAAAGTCTTGCTCGTTGATTATTATGACCCAATGTACGACTATCAGCTTAGTAAAAAACAACAACGAGTAGTCTTCAAAGGAATACAACATGAAATCCTTGATTATTTAGCAACAAAATACCAAATAAGCTAAGTTACTGCTTTACCTTTAATTTTCAGTGCAATGAGATAATATGTTATTTCTTACTTAGCCGAACATAATTACTGGCTAACCCTAACCAGATTCATCCCTGATAATTACCTTTAGTCCTCTGGTGGTGGCTTCTTACCTAAATTTTTAACCAGTATGTTAATTAATACAACAACAATAAATATAATTCCAATAAGTGACAATGATGTAAGAAAGAGAGTACGCCCCGGTGTTACCTCGGTAATAGGAAGTACCGCAACAATAGTCATGATCAGGAAAAAACTGCATATAGCTGCGACCGAAAAAATACGACTTAGGCTATCTTTTATTCTAAGTACAAGCGTCATGGAAATAATAAAAGATAACAACAATATATAACCAATCTGCATGTTCCACCTGACACATTTAAATAGCATTATTTAAAATAAATCTACAAATGCAAATATCGGATTTAAACAAATACCTGAACTAAAGATAAAATCACGCAATAAGCCATGTATTAAGAACTATAGCGGCAAAAATATGACTATATTTAGGTGGAATATTAATAAGGCGTGACAAATCCCGATAACTCACATTTACCCCCCCCTGGCGGGTTGAGATCCAACATGCCCCACACCAGAACATCAAATAAACTGAATCACTTCCCAACTATTAATCTTCAACAAAAAGACACTAAAGAACACCTACCTCCTTTAATCTGCCTCTTTTAAATTAATTAGTTAATAATTAACATTAAAAACCTATATTTACTCATTTTTATCAAACTACAAAAGTACTTAAATAATGATGATTCAAGATTAATAGCAAAATTATTTAGAACCTATTAACTCATAGTTTTTTTTGGGAATGTAATATAAGGAGCTATATTATGATAGATTACTTTTTAGTTAAGTTGAGGATAAATAAATTCATTTATTTATCTCTAATGTTTATATTAGTGAACATGAATGTATTTGCAGGGGTTGGCTCAAGTCAATCCAGTTTAACTGGTAATCAGCTAGATACAAATACAGCAACAAGCAATGCGACCGTTTGGGTAGGTGGCTGTACTGGCACTTTGATCAAACCAGATATGATTGTAACAGCAGGCCATTGTATCAACCGGGCCCGAGCTTCATCATTTTATACTAGTAATGTTTGGTATCCAGTATCAAACCTTGTAAATACAAGATGGAATGATATCAGGTTTGGTGCAGATAAAAATGCGCCCATTTTAAGAGCCACTGCAACACATTTTGCAATTCTAAATGGCTTGGATATTGGTTTGTTTTTACTATCTGCACCGGTTAATCGAAGAATAGCAATTCCAGTACCTGTTGTTCTAGATACTCGTGGTATTAATTGGTCCCGACAACGCTTTAAACAGGCAGGCTGGGGGCTTACATCCGCATCCGGAATTACTCAGCCAAGATTTAGAAGGATGGCCTCTGCAACATTTAGTCAATGGCCATGTAATACTAATGGTGGCGTGCGTGACGCAATGTTTTGTGCCACGGGACAAACAGTACTATCCGGAGACTCAGGAGGGCCATTATATTGGATTGATCGTAATGGTCGACCACGATTAGTTGGTGTTGCACAGGGGAACTTTCGAAATGGTGGTCGATATACACCAACATTTATTACGGCTGGAGCAATTGATAGAGTAGCTGGCAGGAATATTAGCTTACCCGATAATGTAAGATTTTTAAGCTGGAATTTAAAAAATAGTCGGTGTTCGTTAATTAAATATAGCGAACGGATATTATTATCAGATTTTGCTCGCTTAGTTCGATGGTTTAGTCCTCGGCGTAATGATAATTTGTTAACAACTGAAGCTACATGGCAGGGCTGTAGAGGCGATATCAGAAGCCCAGGTTATCAATTTTCAAAAGTTGAAGGTAAAATATTTCATCCAAATAATCGCTCACGTCCACGTGATACTATACCATTATATAAATGGTATAGTCCAAGTCGTTCAGATAGCTGGGCAACAACTTTACATGCTGATGTAGGAGCTCGAAGAGGAGATTTATCACCGGGTTATAGACATGTTTCTCTTTTAGGTTATATTTATCCACCTAATCATCGTCCTATTAGAGATAACATGGTGCCTTTGTACAGGTGGTATAGCAATGGCCGAAAAGATAACTTTACGACCACCTTACATTCCTCTGTAGCTGAACGCAGGGGGCGCCTGGAACCAGGTTATAGATTTACTCGTCTTGAAGGCTATATTCTTAGAGAGTAGAAGTTACAAATAGATTACCAGGTCAGAGAGCAATTGCTCTCTGACCCCCTGGTTTTTAATCCGTTATCACCGTTCCCTCTTATTTTGAATTAAAAAGATGACCTCCACCCTGAATATTAAAATATGAATTTTGACAGAAATTCACTTGTTTTTCAGTCTTGCTAACACACCCTGTACGATAAAATCACATCGATGCCCCGCAAATTCGAAGGCACTAAGACCCGCATCCTCTATCTGTTTTTCTAATATTTTTTGTAAGCGATTTTTTGCACGCAAGTAACGAGTTTTAATAACATCGTCACTTACGCCTAATGAATCAGCTGTTTCAGATGTACTTAGTTGTTGTACTGCGCGCATAACATATACACACCGATAGTCCATGGGTAATAAATCTATCGCGTCCTCTAATAATTTCTGAGTTTGCTGCCCCGATAGATATTCCATCGGTTGTGGCTCTGGCGATGTTATATCCATGTTTAGTTTCTCGCTATCATCTGAAATGTACACGATACGGCTTGATTTACGTATTCGCATCATCGATTCATTACTTACAATACGTGACAGCCAACCAGCAAATCCATCAGGCCCCTTGAACTGATGAAGTTGATAAAACGCTTTGACATAACTGTCCTGCACGACATCCATAGCTTCATCATCATCACGCAAAAAACTACGCGCCAGTCGATATAATCGTTGATTATGGCGCCGCATAATCAACTCAAAAGTATCAATATCACCGTCTCTTATTCTTTCAACCAGTTCACTGTCAGTCGCGGTACAGGTTAATTTGTTTAGTGTTGTTTTATAGTGCTGTTCTGTAATCATAATATGAGGTTACCTGCATAAAGAGTTCTTTTCTGTAAGTGTTCCCAAATAGGCTATCAACTGCATCCGTTTTCTTTTCGACTGTATTCCCGAAAAACCCATACTAGTGCCGGGAACCATATCAAGCGGCGCTTTCAAAAACTCATCTAACGCTGCTTTCGTCCAAATAATGCCTGATGCTCTCAAGGCCGGTGTATAAACAAAGTCCGTTTCACTGCCTGCCTTGCGTCCCAATAAACCACAATGTTTAGGTCCTGTACGATGGTATGCCGGTGAATGGCAGCCACTGCATTGTGTGTATAAATTCTCGCCAATGGCAAGATCTGCCTTACTCTCAGAGTAAGTCACACTCTGGTTACCGAATGTACCGATAACCAGAATGATTAATTGACAATAATGTCTCATTTTAGTTTATGAGAAAAATGCGCCTGGGACGGGATCAAGCCTCAGCGCTTGACGTAATATTGCCCAATGCATGGCCTCATCCGCTAAAATACTCGCCGCTGCTTTGGCAAGGTCGCTATTATCAAACAAAGGAATCGCACCTGCATACGCACTCACTGCACCACGCTCCAGGCCTGCTGCAAACGTCAACACATCTCTTTCTCTTTTTAACTGGCTAACCGGAAAGTTATATTTATGTTTAGCATCAACGGCTTCCCCGCCAAGCTTGCGTACCGTACTCGCAAGTACCTCAATATGTTCTTTATGGTGCCCCTGAAATTTAACAGCCACTTTTAATACACCCGCACTCAGTAAGCCACTTTCAGCACCGAGCTGATATGCTGCAACGGCTTCATGTTCCGCTGCAATAGCGGTATTTAGTATTCGTACATCTTTTTCCATATCATTACTATTTGGCATTTTATTGGCACATGCGGTACTTATTCCACCCATTAAAGCAACTGCGGTTCCGGAAAGCGCTAGTTTACCACCTGCACTCAAAAATCCACGTCGTTCTAAATTGTTGGTTATTTCCTGATTATTACTCATTATGTTCTCCATCTTTTAAGTTTCATTTAATTTTGTTTGTCGTACTAATAAAGATGCATAAAACTTAAAAAAGTGACAATTAAATGGGACATTATTTGTTTATACCTCGTATCTAAAAAATGACTGACGTAATTAATTGCCTCCTGAACCCACTTATTTTATTAATTCACATTATTTTTGGTAATAATTACAATTACCCTATCTCTCCTTTTTATTTCTTTAGACTGAGTCTATTCTTTAAAAACTTTCATCTGCAGATGAAAATTTAAAAAATAATGAACCTGATATTTATTAAACACATGGAGAACTCAAATGGAAAGCGAAGAAACACGAAATTTTGATGGTACAAATAATAATTTAACAAACCCAAGCTGGGGTAGCACCGCCACTCAGCTATTACGTTATGGCAAGCCTAGTTATTATGGTGGTAAGAATGAATTACCAAATCACTGCCGACCTAATCCTCGCATTGTCAGCAATGCTGTTTGTAAAACAGATGAAAAAAAGGCTAACACTAAAGGTTTATCTGATCTTGTTTGGGCTTGGGGACAATTTGTTGACCATGAAATTGATTTATCCGAAGGAACAAACCCGGCTGAAGAACGGCCTATTACAACCCCAATGGATGATGAATTTCCGGGACGTACAATTGGTTTTAACCGTACAGTCTATGATATCACAACAGGCACTTCGGTCATGCACCCACGCCAACAAATAAATCAGATATCATCTTACATCGATGCAACCAATGTTTATGGCGCAAACGCAACACGTGCAGCAGCAATACGTGAATTCGATGGTACAGGAAAGCTGAAAACCAGCACAGGTAATTTATTACCCTTTAACCTTGCAAGTTTCCCAAATGCACATGCAGGTCCTTTTGCACCTACAGACTTATTTTTAGCGGGTGACATTCGTGCTAATGAAGTTACGCCACTAACATGCATGCATACCTTGTTTATGCGCGAACATAACCGTTTATGTGAGAGTATCGTTACAGATGAACCCGAATTAGCCGGTAATGATGAAGCTATTTACCAAAAAGCCCGGCGTATTGTTGGTGCATTAATGCAGGTAATTACTTATCAGGAATTTTTACCCGCTATATTGGGTGACGATGCAATAAGCGAATATACCGGCTACAACGATGCAGTAAACGCAGGAATTAACAACTTATTTTCAACGGCTTGTTATCGACTAGGCCATAGTATGTTGTCATCAAGCATTCACCCCATTGGCTTACCTGAATTAAATCTACGCGATATGTTTTTTGATCCACAACGTATCATAGACAATGGTATTGAACCTTTTATAGGTGGGCTTGCTAGTCAAGTTATGCAGGAAATTGATACACGCATCGTCGAAGATGTACGTAGTTTTTTATTCGGCCCTCCAACAGCAAATGCAATGCTGGACCTGGCAGCATTAAATATTCAACGAGGACGAGACCACGGCTTACCCGATTACAATCAATGCAGAGTTAACCTGGGTCTTAAAGCTAAAGAATGCTTTAAAGATATAACCTGTGATAAAAATCTGGCTAAAGCTCTCGAAAAAGTATATGAAGATATCAATAATATTGACCCCTGGGTTGGCGGACTTGCTGAAAATTTTCATGATGAAGCAAATGTTGGTGAATTAATTTTTATCGTACTTAAGGATCAATTTGAACGTCTACGCGATGGTGACCGTTTCTGGTATGAAAATGATCCTGCGTTTAGTGATGCGGAACGTGCTAATCTAAAAAGCACTAAACTGTCGGATGTGATTCTTAGAAATACCAGTATTAGCGATATTCAGGATAATGTTTTTTATGCTTCTGAATCAGGTGCAGAGACTTCTACGAAGTGTAAAAGTAAAAAATACACAAAAGAAAAAAGTACATCTCACAAAAGTTAATACCTGTAGATAATCAAGTGCGATAGAGGCAAGTCTTTCATTTACATTGCAAGATGTTATTGGAAGCCTTGCCCCTTTTCTTATAATTTTCGCTGGTCTTTCCACCAATAAAATATATAAAAGCTCTAACTATTTATTATTTTATTTTTTCTTTTAAAAAATCGATCATGACTCTTATTTTATTCGGTAAAAATTTTCGTGAAGGATAAAGCAACCAAACTGCCGTATCAAAGTCTTCAGCAGCAACCTGATACTCAATGAGTATCGTAATCAATTTTCCATTTTTAATATCTTCGTTAATAATCCAGTCAGCCCAGTGCTAACTTTATGAGCCTCATCCAAAGTATGGTCAAATTCATTTAGTAATGGTTTAATCTGGCTTAAATAGATCTCCCCCGCTTCAGTCAATTCAAGCCGCCGAGTTGAACATTGAAACAACCGTCAAACAAACAGGAGAAAATAATGAATATTAAAGATGCAGTCGTATTGGTAACAGGCTAAAATTGAAGTTTAGGCAACGCATTGGTGCAAGAATTGATAACAGCAGGGGCTCAATTGCCAACGTACTCACACTATTATCACTAGCAAGTATGTCAGCTTTTTCAGCCTATAACGCCTCAAAGGCAGCAACCTGGTCAATGACCCTATCACTACGCGCCAGTCTTGCTAATACAAACGTTACTGTTCATAGTATATTTCCAGGCGTAGTTGATACCGATATGCTTGCTGGCATTGAAATACCTAAAACAAGCCCGGCAGATGTTGCAAAAGAAATAATAAAAGGTGTTATGGACGGCAAGGAAGATATATTTCCAGACCTAATGTCAACAGAAGTTTATGGTGTCAGGACCATAAAGCTGTAGAAAAACAATTTGCTGAAATGTAAATATAAAAGAGCAGTGGCAAATCTAAATTATTCACATTTGTCATCACTCCCTTTTATTTGTACACTGAATATCAATTGTTTACACAAAATTAAATATAATTAGCCAATACATATTTACAATCATAAATCAGGTATAAGAATGAAATATCGAAAACTAGGCCAAACTAATTTAAATATTAGCCTTATTGGTCTTGGCACCATGACATGGGGATTTCAAAATTCACAAGCCGATGGTTTTGAGCAAATGGATTACGCACTTGAGCGTGGTATTAATTTTTTTGACACGGCTGAGATGTATGCCATACCACCAACAAGTGAAACCTTTGGTACTACTGAAACTATTATCGGAAACTGGTTTTCTTCGCGTGCAAATCGAGACAAAGTGATTCTTGCATCTAAAATTACTGGCCCCGGATTACCCTGGATTCGAGATGGCAAAAACGTTATCGATAAAAAGAATATTCAGTTTGCCGTTGAAAGCAGCTTACAGCGTTTGCAAACAGACTATATCGACCTTTACCAATTACACTGGCCAAACAGAGGATCATACCATTTTGGCCAGGCATGGGATTATGCACCAAACTTTAATGTCCAGACAGAAGAAGAAAATTTCCTGGAAGTTTTACATACTATGCAAGCATTG
This sequence comes from uncultured Thioalkalispiraceae bacterium, assembly GCA_964472525.1. Lineage (GTDB taxonomy): Bacteria > Pseudomonadota > Gammaproteobacteria > UBA6429 > Thiohalophilaceae > SZUA-37. The sequence goes on from CAYYLL010000008.1 coordinate 96,730, forward strand.
ATAGATGCTGGAAAAATTCGCCACATTGGTTTATCGAATGAAACAGCATGGGGAATGATGAAATGGCTGCAATTATCTCAGCAATACAATTTGCCACGTATGGCATCCATTCAAAATGAATATTCATTACTTTGTCGTTACTTTGAACCCGATCTCAATGAAATAGCATTACATGAAGATTGCAGTTTACTGGCGTGGTCCCCGTTATCCAGAGGCACATTAAGTGGTAAATACCTGAATGGTGTACGCCCGAAAGGTTCACGCTTAACCATTGAGACCCGGGCTGATCATCGTGACCACCCACAAGCAGAAGCTGCGATAACAAAATATGTAAACCTGGCAAAACGGCATGATATTGACCCATCCCAAATGGCATTGGCTTTTGTTAATAGTCGCCCTTTCGTCAGCTCGACACTTATTGGTGCCACTAACATGCAGCAATTAAAAAATAATATCGATTCTATCGATCTTAAATTATCAAGCGAGATTACTGATGAAATAGAAAAAATAAGACGAGAGCACCCTATACCATATTAAAATTATATTATTAACTCTACCACCCACTAACCATTAGTTGTCTCCACACCCTTATTATTCTAAGAAACCCACTTATCGAGACACCAATTGATTTAGATTATGTTTTCAACTTTACAGTTAACATAATAACCCCTGCATATGTAAGTATATTATTATTTACTTACTTAATGCACCTCTCAGACCAGCTAAATTTGCCAGGTTCATGGTTGAAACATACTATTTAAGGAGAAAAATTATGATACGCACCCATGTTATTTCTATTACGCTTATTGGAACTTTGTTTTATTCAACGGCTGCAACAGCGATTGGATACCCGAACGTACCGATGCAACAACTAAATATCCTCCCGGTGAACATTGGTGAAATAGTCAAACTCGGTGAAGATATTATCAACATAACAAACACTCACCCACTCACCAAAGATTATGTCGGCAATAAACTTCAGTGTAAAAGTTGCCATCTGCAAGGCGGTAAAAAAAAAGCATTAGGGACCTTTTATCGGACAGCACGATCGTTCCCTGCCTATTCCAAAAGAGAAAAAACAATTCAGACCTTACAAGACAGAATTAACAACTGTTTTATCCGGAGCATGAATGGTGTCAGGCCAATAATAGATATAAAAGCGTCTGTTGCAGTGACCGGTTAAATCCAAGTCGGTTATTAATGGGGGGGGACAAATAATCGTGGACAAGTTCTAAAACCTGAATGATGTGTTAACACTTAGCCAAGCTAGCGGCCCACTTGAGTTTAAGCATGTTGACGGAATAAGAACTGAGACTATTAGTGCCGATCGCGATCCTCTAATAACAAGCCCGCCCATAATTCAGAAAAAAATATTACAACACTTTACAACAACATGGTCTAAAAACTCTAATTTAAAAATTGCCTTTGCTGGTGAAGCAAAAGAACAACAAAAGATATTTGGTGGGTTTGCTACAGCAGGGATTGTTGCACTTGTTTCTATATATCTGGTTGTTGCTCTACTGTTAAATTCTTTTGGACAATCGTTTATCGTTATGTCGGTTATCCCGTTTGCAATCGTAGGTGTTATCTGGTCTTTTTACGCTCGAGGTCTACCCTTGTCTTTCTTCTCTACAATGGGGACATTAGGTTTAATCGGTGTTGTTGTAAACGATACTATTATCATGGTAACTGAAGTTAATACAGAACTCGCTGAAAAGTATAATTCAAATCTAGTTCGTACCATTGTTTCTGCTGCAAAAGACAGACTCCGTCCCGTATTACTCACAACTGTTGTAGGTTTACTTCCAACTGCATATGGTATCAGCGGAAAGGATAGCTTAATCATGCCGCTCACAATGGCAATGGCTTATGGCCTGCTATTTGCCACTTTTATTACGCTTATCCTAACACCCGCTTTACTTACAATTGGCCACGACATTGCGCACTTGCGTGGCAAAGGAACTCAACATGGGCGTGGGAAGTTATAGGTTACTAAATGCACTGATAACTTCTAGGGCAAAAATACCTGGCTTTTATAAATCTGGAATGCATTAGCCGTTCCCATCGAACCTACCTGACTATATAAAATTCCACCATCAATACCGCTATAAGCTGCACAAGCACCATTATGTGTATTTGCTTCACCATCAATGCGTGCTATTTCAACTAAATTTCCATTTGTTCGTTTTAATTGATTACTATTAATGTCAGTCATTTCATAAACTCGGCAACCATTGTACCTTGCCGTTGGGGTAGATGTATCAATGGGTGTTGCAAGCAAATAAGTTTTGGAGTTCTTTGTTACTAAGGCAGGAGCCTGATAATGTGTATTACCTGTAGCTGCTTGTGCATCTGCTGGTGTTAACAAACGTCCTATATATTCCCAACTAGCTGCATCAGATACTGTGCATGCTCCCGAGCATCGAAAATGTACCAGATATTGAATAATTGAACCGGTCGAAATATCAGCGCAATAAGTTGTTAAATAAAGTGTAGTGGCTGTTGCATGCAGGCTTGGTTCCACAAAAATACAAGCTTTAAGTTCATTTAAATCAGCATTATTAACCGAACGGGTTAAAGTCAGTATGAAGGTTAATAGCCGGTGCACCACCAATAGGAGCAAACACTGGGATATTGCTGTTAGTGTTCGCTGGCTGTAATCCAATACCAGCAAATAATTTAATAGCTGTCGCGGTTTCCAAACCCTGAGGTGTTGAAGCCATCTTCATTGCAAGCCAGCCATAATCTACAAAATATGAAACCAGGTTAGCATTTAAATATTGGTGCCAAATTAATTTCCAACGCTCGGACAATGGTGCAGAAGGATCATAGACAAGAGACGATGTTTCACTTTGCCAAATTCCTTGACTACCAGCAACAATATTGCCCGCAGGGTGAGCTTCCGTTAAAGGCCCAACCGTTGCCTCAATATTGGCGGCAACTACTGCTCCAGAATCTTTCCATGTCATACCATTATCATCCGAATAGGCTAGCCGAATTGAGACGCCCCAGTAAAGAGCGGGTTGATAGTAACTTGAATTTGCAATAGATGAATAACTCATCCACAAACGCCCAGAGCCAGGCTCCCGAGTAACCGATGGGTCGAAAATACCCAGATTACCAGCACCACTAAAGATTATACGCTCAGGTATAGGCTTTGCAGGTACAGCAGGTGTCGTCGGTGCAGGGTTTGAAGAAGAGCCACCACCTCCACAGGCAGTAAGTGACAATAATATAATAAATACACCGAAAATTAACTTCATTTTGACAACCCTACAACACATTGTATTTGTTTTTATTTATACTCAGTGTTAAGTATAACCTTCCCTGCACAACACTCCAGACATTGAAGGAATTAATTCAAAAATTGTCCTCCCCAGTGCATAAATTGACTAACAGTTCACTTTTTCTAAAGTTTATATTTTCCAATTCATTGGCAACATCATAATAAAGACAAAGAACAAGTCTAAATAATTCGTATTTATTAGCATTTGTTTTTTTTATAAATTTTACACAACTAAAGATTAAACCTTTTTTAACCACTTAGTGCTGAAGAAACAAAACAAATCTCTACCATTAAATTTGGTCTACACAATCATGGAGGATTTTCATCCATTGCCCAGAATTATTTACAAAACTCGACAGTTCTCGATAAAACTTGTAATTTTACAACTGTTTTTTCATTTATGACTTTATAGTTTCGTGCTACTTCCAACTGCTTTTTAATCTGTGGTTCATCTTGTATATAACGATTTATATTTCGGGATAATGTTTCACAGCTTTGTTTAGTATTGTAACGTTCGCGTTCCAGAAAAGTTTTTCGCTTGCGCCAATCCCGTAATGGCCCGTAATATTTATTAATAAATTTAGTAGTACAGGCCTCAGCTTGTAAATACTTACCACTCAATGCGAAAAAACCTAATATAAAGGCATTACCATATTCGCCTTTATTCCATTTATTTTTTGCGGAGTCTTCAATACCACCAATAATGGCATCGGCTACCAAATCCCCCATACCGTATTTTTCTTTTGCAAGTTTTGCAGCAATCAAACCACAACTTGGGCTTGTCAATATTCCAGAAACTTTCAATTTGCTAGCAGCAATCGAACAGGCATTGGCAGTAAAAACCATGTTGTAACAAATAGCGCCCCCTTCTTCCTTGCATTCACGTTCGGATTTGCATTTAGTATTAGGCCTTGGAGATAAATATCGTTGCGCAGGTAAAACACATCGACCCTTTATAAAAGCTTGATTCAAACCTAATTGACGTACCGCCATCTTACGATATTGCTTGCGACGCTGCTGTTCACGTTGCAGTGATTGGACACGCCTTACAGATTGATTAAACCTAAACTGTGCCTCGTAATATTGAGTCGCAACAGTGGGCTTAATATTTGAGAGATTGCCAAACACCTTACCGCGTTGATCTATCACCGTTAAGCACCGGTTATATCTATGCCGTGTTCGTGGTACAGGAAACGAAAGCAGACCATTTCCGCCATGACTTGTAGCAATTACGCGCCGATTTTGATCTATCAGGCGATATGTTTGATTATTACGTTTAGATAACTTGATATCAATGGTTCGAATAGTTTCTGTAACGGCAGTGGGCTTTACCGCACAACCTGATATGGCCAAACTGCACACGAAAAAAGTAATTAGGTGTTTCATTATACCCTCCCTGATATTATCTCGGTGCAACAGCCGAGACCCCTTATTATTGTATTTTATTTCTGTAACAGAGTAAAACTATTTTTAGTTTAATAACTCATTCTGAGTTAAGCAAGTAAATATGTTACTCTAATTCCGAATATTAACGTTCCTAAAGTTCAAATAAGTCCCCCTCATTTATGCTAAAAATAGAAAGAATTTTAACATCTACAAAAGCATATCAACAGGCTTTTGAGGAAGGGCTATTAAAAATCCTAAACAATAAAACGTCCGGCACCTTTATTTTAGTTTGTGCCAATATTTTTCAACACCATGAACTTTTAAAAAAATATAAACCGATTCTTGGTGAAGCCTTTACACATATCAAAAACTATTATCAACAGTGTAAGCAGAATAATCAACAGCCTAATGATGCTATTGACGATATTACCGTTATGAATAAAATTATATCCATCGGTTTTAACAACCTAAACCCTATTCAAACAAAACAACTAAGTACTAACGCGACAACATACCAGATTAACTATAATCAATTACGCTCTTTTCGCCCGGCTCGAATGAGTTCAACCCAGGATGTTTGCTTAAATACTGTGTTCAATCCTGATGGTTTCCATTTTGATAAAGCCTTTCTAAAAAAAGAAATATTTGCCGAAGGTAAAATGAATGGTCGCAAAATATCACTTTTATACAATAAGTTTCCTTTTGTGGAATATCATGCCTTATTGGTACTAGACAAAACGCAGCAGCATAATCAGTTTTTAACAAAAGAAACGCTAGACTATATATTCAACTTACAGAAAACTTGCACCACAAACATACCTGAACTTGTTATAACCTATAATTCAATTGGTGCGGGTGCATCGGTAAACCACCTGCATTTTCAAGTGTTTATAGAAACAATGCCTTTAGCTATTTTTTTATCTGATGCGACACACGAAGACGCGGCAGAATCTTACCCCGCACATTATAGAGCATTTAAAGAACTAAACAAATGTTGGGGCTACCTACAACAACTCCATCACACCAATACTCCCTATAATTTGTTATTTAAAAATAAAAAAATAATTTGTTTACCCAGAAAGTCTGCCACAAAAACATTTTCCGGATTTAATGTTTCATCCTATGGCTGGGCAGAAATGGCAGGTGTATTCACCTTAAATGACATTGATATTTTTAACCGAATATCCTTAGAAACACTTCTCGAAACAATAGCATCCGTTAGTGCAAAAAAAACAAGCACGATGTTTAGTCTCCATTTATAAACAATACTAAATTAAAGTCGCTAAATTTAAATTCCTCCATCCTCTTTATATCATTACGTCAGTGAACACTCTTATCCAATGGCTAATTTTTGTACATACTAAAGTTTAGGTTACTCCATACTTTTGGCTTATAGGTATCTCAATGCTCACCAGCGACAATAGCCAACAGTGGTTATGTCTCTATGAAAGTTTTTAAAAATCTTGTGGAGAGATTTTCTTAGATTTGCCACTTAAATCAATGGAAGCAAACAATAATTCTATAATTCAGGGAGATTAATATGTTTAATCCATCAGTTACAAATTTAAAAAGTATTCTTTTAGTTACAGCATCTTTAACCATAGCCGCCTGCGGTGGTGGCGGTGGCGGTGGCGGTAATCCACCACCACCACCACCGACTCGAAATGTCGAAACTGTAGTATTTATCGGAAGTGACGGAATAGCAACAACGGGGCAAAATGAGCTATACGCGGCTGAAGATGACAGTACATCTCAAAGGATGCTGAGCAAGAATACTGTTGCCAATGACAGTAATATTTTCAAATTTGCCATATCACCCGATAAGCAATGGGTGGCCTATATTGCAGATCATGACGGTTTCGGAAAATATGAGCTTTATACCGTTGCCATTTCGGGTGGAACACCACAGCAGGTCAGTCATTCAACCAATATCTTTGAAACGGTAAAAAGTTTTCAATGGTCACCAAACAGCCGCCAGTTGGCAGGGCAAGAGCATATTAAATCACTGGACAAATTAACTCAGAGCGTAAAATATC
>CAYYLL010000009.1:0-92669 GCA_964472525.1 uncultured Thioalkalispiraceae bacterium
GGTAACATTATTATTGGCATCGGTTTGGGTGAGTTTGTTATCGACCAAATCGTAGCTAGTTTTTATGCTACGGGCCTCCGGCAGGTCGGACTGCACACGGCGGTTATAAATATCGTAAGTATGCGTTGTAACATTACCATTGGCATCGGTTTGGGTTAAAACATTACCGTTGGCATCGTATGTATAGGCGTTGATAGCACCTAGCGTGTCGGTCGTGTTAACGACACGATTCAGCTTGTCATAAACCGTGGTAACCACATCGCTGTTCGGCAGGGTTCGGCTAGTTTGATTACCCACTTTATCGTAGGTGAATTTGGTTATAAAACCACCAAGGTCTTGTGTGCTAATACGACGATTGAGCCTGTCGTATGCATGCTTGGTTTCAAACAGGCGTTCGTTAACCGCAAGGGTAAGATTACCGTTTTCATCGTAGAAATTAGTGGCCACATTGGCTTCGGCATCAATCTGTTTTGATGCACGGTTGAGTACATCGTATTGTATTTGGGTAATATTACCATTGGCATCAGTTTGGCTTATCTTATTGCTGTTTTCGTCATACGCTGTTTGAGTAATACGCCCGAGTGGTTGGGCCACAATTGTTAAGCGGTTGAGTTTATCGTAGGTATAAGTGGTTGAACGGCCTAGTTTGTCGATAGTTTTGGTTTTATTCATACCATCATATTCGACCGTGGCTGTTTTAAGAAGTGCATCGGTGACCGTTTTACGGCGGTTTAAGGCATCGTAGCTATAACTTGTTACCCGCCCTTCTGCATCTTGCTCAGTCAGTAAGTTGTCAACAGGGTCATAGGTATAACGGGTTATTTTGCCGGTTAGTTGGGTGGCGGTGATTAAGCGATTATCACTGTCGTAATCATAGGTTGTATCGTTACCGCGCCAATCGGTTTGACGGGTTTTGTTGTTTTCGCCGTTGTAGTTGTAACTCATTACATTAAGCAATGGATCGGTGACGGTTTTAACCCGGTTTTGTAGGTCGTAAGTCCATTTTGTTACGCGACCTTCTTCATCGGTTTGGCTGAGTTTATTGCCGACGGCATCGTAGTTGTATGTTTTGGTATTTAAGTAGGTGTCCGTTTTGGTAGTAAGGCGGTTGAGTTCGTCGTAGGCAAACAGGGTTTGTGCATTACGTGCATCGGTGCTTTGTGTTGGTAAACTACGACTATTCCAGTCGGTTCTGATGATATTACCGAGTGCGTCGGTGGTGGCTTCTAAATTACCATAGAGATTATACGAATAGCTGGTTGGGTTGTTGCGAGCATCGATTATACCAACGCGGTCGCCATTGGCTGCATAGGTGTAAGTGGTAACATTACCTTCGGCATCGGTAATCTTAATTAAATTACCATTCGCATCGTAACCATAAAGGGTGGTATTACCATTACGGTCGGTTTTACTGGCAACACGGTTTTTAATCCACGGTTTTGCGGGAATGTTGGCATAAGTGTAGCTACTGGTATAACTGCTAAATAAACCGGTATTGATTTTTTCGGTGAGCTTGTTGCCATTGGTGTCGTAAGTGTAATTGGTTTTAACCCCGTTGGCATCGGTCAGGCTGTCCATAAGCACATCGGTTGCCGACCAAACCATGGTGGTGACTTTACCCAATGGATTTGTATTGCTAAGTACGTTGCCGTACTTGTTCATGGTGTACTTAGTGGTAAAGTTGCGCGTATTGGTAACCGATGTAGTGCGCGTGGGTAATTTTTGATAATTAAAAGTAGTTATGCCGCCTTCAGGTTCTGTGACTGTGGCAATACTTGAATATGGTAGTGTTAAAACAAAGGTACCATCCTGTACCGCATAGCTACCATCTTTGTAGGTATAGGTGGTGGTCGCTCCATTCGGGTTGGTATAGCTTAATAATTTGCTGCGCTGTTCGGGTAAAACATTAGCCGAGTTGTTATAAGTGTAGCTTTCTAACTTATGCACAACAATCGGATTTGTGGGGTTTGATGTCAGCGTAATACGCTCAACCTTTATCAAGTTTGCAGTTTTATCGTAGGTATATTTAACAATTTGTTTATCCGGCCCCTCTATTTGGGTAATCACAGGATAAATGGTAGGTAATATGGTTGTTGTGCCTTCAATGGTAAATGTTTTGTCTGCCCAGGTGAATTTAAAAACACGACCTGCCGGGTCTTCAACCGAAGTGAGTCGGGCAAATTGAATATTGGTTAAAGAAGACGCATACGTTGTGTCATATGACATTTTGGTGACATTGCCATTGGTGTCTTCAATATACATCAAATTCCATTCACTTTTCCCCGTCAGCAAGTGCTTATAGTGGTAATGCGTACCATCTTTAGAGTAAAAGTCAAAACTGTTATCAGTGATATTAGGCGTTAAAGTACCATGGTAGCCTTTTAATGGTTTTAACACCCCGTTAGCATCTTCAATAAAACGCATACCGCCACCTTGCCCGCCCGACACAATCACTTCACCACAAGGGGTAATAATAATTTTAGAATCGTAGTTATGCGACCAACCGGCTCCCATTACACCAATGCTGTTGCTACCACCACTACCATAAGTACGGCGCAATTCTAATGCCGAACCTCGACCGGGTACGCTTAAATCGATACTACTGGTTGAAACACTGCCATTGAAAACATCCACCCCTTTAACAATGGTGTGACCAACGGGCAGGTTGTCACGCATTTTATAAAGTGCTTTAGCCCAGCCATTTTTCGACTCTTTATAAAGACCCACAGTGGCTATGCCCGTTATTTTGAATGTACTAAAACCACGCGATATTTCACCCGGTGTAATCAGGTAACTATGCTTTCCTGCCGGGTAGGTGATATTGTCAATTAATTTAGTGACGCTACCCGTATCGGAATCTGTAAATTCCAGTGTAATTTTGGCCTCTTCTGTTGTTATAAACTCAAATGCTTTACCAATTTGGCAGACCTTATCATTAAGGGTATCAACATCGGTTGACACTTTGATATAAGGATCGACATGTTTAAACAAGCGTTTTTCAAACTGTAACGGAAACCTTGCAGATATTACTTCGGCTAGCGAGCCTTTATTAACAACTATTTGAACTTCATTCTTTTCATTCCTGTTAAATCGCGTACCACGCGGTAAATCAACATAGCCCGCTCCTTTTTTTCCTTTACCTTCATATCTGTAGGCAAGTGTATTATTTTTATATATTTCGACAAAAATATTATATGCAGGGTATTGAGATGGATTAACTGTGTAATTTAATTGTGCTGCATATTCAGTCAGGTTAGCGTCATTTAAACGTAGCTTGGTGGGGTCTACATCTTTAGGAGTATTGAGCAGGGTAACACCATTAAACACCGGATCGAGAGAATAGACGGAAGATATGTATTTTATATTCGGGCCATTTAACCAACGTTTAATACGTTTTAATTCTGCTGAAGCAGTACTTGCTTCGCTTGCAGATGATACCGTTTTTAAAGCATCTTCGTATAATTTTACGATTTTAGGTGCATTAATATTAGAAATACTCACCTTAATTGAATTATTACGAGCTTGTGGACCTGCTATAAAATACGTACTGTAACGCCCCCCACCATTGCTAATCGTTCCAGTAGTATTGCCATTGCCATTTGGTACAGAAAATGAAACATTGGCATCAAGTCTTTGCAGTACCGATTTTGACTCCCAGTAGATTTGTCCACCAGAAATGCTCTTAACATATGGTTTTTTCAGGAATATGGAGACATCTACGGGTTTTTTAAATTTCTTGCCTAATCCAGCAGCCTGAATATTTTGACCGTTTTCACCTCCCAAGTATGTGGATACGTAAACCAATGATTCTGCTTGCCCGCAAGAGCCCGAAGTTGTGTATGTAAATTCTACAGGCGTCCCCCCACCTGAAACAGTCACTTTACTCGTTGTATCTAAAGCATCACTAACAATAACGGCTGCTGTTGAACCATATGATGCTATACTTTTATAACGTTGCGATGCGGCACCACAGCTTGTATCATCAATGGTTGGAATCCTTGGGCACCCCCCCCCGCCACTAAATATAAATAAACGACTAGGTTTAGCCGCTACACCACAGCGACTACTTCCCGTTGTAATATTAAAATTTACGACATGATTTGAAACTATATTACCAAACTCATCGACTGGATCAATAAACATTCGATCCACCCAAGTACCAGGAGTAATATTAGTAAATGCACGTAAAGATGAGTCTGTACGCTTATAACTAACAACGGTTTTTGGAAAGCCTATAGCAGAAAAAGGTTGTCGAACAGCAAGGCTTCCGTTCCCTTTTGTTTTAACTGTCACATCAATTATATTCCAGCCTGCTTTTGACACATATTGATCGGATGAGTTTTCTTTAAAATAAACCGGGTTGACATCCGTACTTTGCCCCAATGTATAGGTAACAGAAGCTCGCCCTGCACTATTACTTTTTACCGTTATAGATGGTGCACCATTAAACGTGCCGCCACCATTGGCAACATAAAAAGTGACCGAAGCACCCGTAACAGGCAGCCCCGCTGGATTTCGAACCAGTACAGATAATTTTTGTGCAAGTGGATCACCCACTTTACCAAGTTGATTATCCGCCCCAAAAATTTCAGAAATCATTGCGGCATCATTACTCGTTGCCAAACCCGCATTTGGATTCGTCAAAGCCCAACGTAACCAGTCTAAAACCCAACCTTTTGGGTAGATTGACGTTGCACCACCGGCCAAACCACCACTGATAAAATAACCCGCTTCTTTTGTGCCTGGATCTTCTACCCGCCAGACAGCCCCACTCCAATCATTAAATGTAATCGGGGTGACAGGTATTTGAACTGTCATACCCAAACGTACCCAGTTTTTTACAGCATCGAGAACATTCACCGTATGGGACAAACCAGGTAATACTGTTGTTATATTACTGCTGTCTATGGTGGCAATAGCAACACCTTGTTCAGCGGCAAGTTGCAAACCTTTATCTGCTGATATACTTTGAACTAAAAACAGTTCCTCAAATAAGCTTGACTCTAACAATGAACCTTGCAATGCAGACATTTGCATCCAGTTGGATTCGGTTGTTTTATCACCACTGCGGGCAACAGGCTCAGCAATACGAAATGCCGCGTCTAATGTTACGCCCTGGAATTGAAGTTGATGTGGTTGGCCTAACACTAAATCCACTTTATAGGCATTGCTAGTAACATTGATACTGGGTAAAGGCCGGATAATGGTAACATTATGCAAACCGGCTAATTCTATTTCGGCTTTATCCCAACGTGATGCATAGGTATACGCCATTTGGCTGAGTATTTTTGCACCTTGGTATTCGGTGTCGGCAGGATCGTCTTTTTTAATATTGCCTGCATAGCGTTGTGCATTCACTGCAATGGCATGGTAACCACCCGCGATAACACTTTGTGTCAGTGTTTTTGAACCACTTGGGCCTTGCAATATAATTTCAAACAAGTGGTTAGTTCCCATTGAGATACCCTTTAACGCAACGGATTTTTGACGGCCATTAATCTTTATTTGCGGTCGAAGTTTAACTAAATAGGCCGGTACACCACTAATACCACCATAAAAGTTAATAATTTTTTGATCTTCAACCGTTGCAGGGATATATGAAAGCGTGACCCGCTCGCTAGCAAGTTGCAGTACAGGCACCGTGTAATCAAGAATGATATTAGCACTACCTTTGTCCCCATCGCGCGCGACAAAACGAATTTTATGTAACAGTGTATCTGGGATTTGAGTATATTCACCCGTAACAGCTATTACCTTAACAGGTAAGGTATGAGGGATAAGGCCTAAATTATCAACTTGTATTTTACTATTACCGAGTTGTGCCTGATAAGCGTCAACCTGACCCTGCGTAGCCAAATAACTGTTTACCTTTTGTTTAAGTAGCGTTAATAAATCTGCCTGTTGCGGTTTTGACAAATAATTGGCAACCTCAGTTGCAGTACTTACCCCCATTACTTTTAAAATATTGGTTGCTGGCGTATTTTTATACGTTTTAATACCTGGCATTAAAGGTAACCACGATGCACCGGTTTTGTCGATGACTGCACCACGGTAATTATTATATGGCATTTTTGCTTCTACCCAGATTTGTTCTACATAAACAGCACCAACCTGTCCACCACGGATTTGAGGTGTAAACTTAACACCCGACTTTGTTAATGCTACCACTGCTTGTGCTGAGTTGGTTAAAGCCAGGCTATTCATAACATCTTCGATAGGTAGCTCAACAACACCCTGAACAAAACGGGCAGGAAGACCACTGGCTCTAAACAAGGCAACAAGTAAACTGGCTTGATCGACATCATTACCACTCATTTGTCGCAGTGTGCCAACGGCTCCTTTCATGCTACCTGCATACCATTCAGTTTTTATTTGTGAACGTACAAAATTGTAAATGGCGATATAGTCATTATTCAAGGCTGTGGCTTTCGCTAAAATTTCATCAGATAGTGGTGCAGTTAAACTAGCCGCTAAATCACTGCTATTATCAACTGGATTAATTTGTTGATAAGCGGGCCTAGTAACGGGCGTCATAATTGGGTTGGCTGCTGCAATATATGCATGCCCATACGGCAACGTATTTACGCCTAAAATTTTATGCGTAATGGTTTGTTTTATGGATTGCAAATAATGTAATACTTTAGTGAGTGAACGATTTGCCTTTCTTGTAAAGCTGGTATCCGAGAGCAATGTATTAACATCATTCACTGAACTTAATGATTCAATAATCGACTGAAGTTGATTATCTATTTTATTAAACTGATTTATGTACTTTGAGTGTGCATCAGACCGCCTCTGTTCAAATTCTGATGACACATCAAGCTCACTCAATGTCGACTGAACAAGATTAAGCTTTTCGTTTATTAATAAGTTAGCGGCTTCAAAAGTAGTATAAATATTAATGAGACTGAGGTAGTTGGAACTATTAATACCACCCTGCCCAATAATAGTTTTTATAGTGGAATGTAAAGATTGTAGTTGATGTTGAAACCCTGCTGCAATTTCACTACGAGGATTAGGGGCAACCTTAGCACTGTTACTGTATTGTTTTACATAATCAGCAAGGAGCGATTTTACGTCTACGCCAGAAGCTAAGCCTTCAACTATCTTTTCTTGAAGTAATTGCTGTGCATTATCATGAGATAAGCCATCTATATCACCTGCAAATGCTGACGATAAAATCAAGTTCAGCCAAAAAATAGCAAACGCAGCAATTCTACAACAACCTTTCAGGTTATTAATTTTTATATTGTTCATTTTTATTTTGTTGGAAGAGCGTAAAACCAACATCCCCAAATTTATACCCTCTTGGGGCAAAATTATGCTCTTATCAACAAGAATGATCAAACAGGGGAAAGCGGTTACTCTTTAAACAATATTTGAATTTCTAGCTACGCTTCAATAAGTTAGAGTAGATTTCTAATTTTACCTACAACAGAAAATGTAAATATTTCACAAAAATTATTCTATTTTGTGACCCCGTTTTTGTTTATTAATGGAACTTTTGGTGTTAATTGATATACAAAATGCCAATCTGAATAACTTGAGGCAAGCTCAAATGACTCAAGACCTACCGGAAAGTTTGCTTGTTTTAGAGGGTGTTTGTTACTTCGACTATGCACACCAAGTATACCGGCACCGTATTGATTTTTTATTACGACCCAGTCGGCCTTTAAAGTAAACGGGTCGATATATAATTTTCTTATATGCTTTTTTGAAGCAAAACGATTATCGTGTAGTAAAGCATCCAATGATGGTGGATATAGTTTGACGGTTTTACCCGCTACGTAATAACTTTGAATGGCTTTCATAATAGCTTGGCCTCGAAACAGTAATTCTTTTTCTTTTTCTCTGTGGCTAATTTTAGATTGATATTGAACAGCAACACCTGACGTAATACCTAAAACTGCAACTACAGCTAGCAGCATCATATAGGTAAAGCCTTGTTGCATCAGAGGAGCGACCGTTAAAGGCTGTAAAGGAGAAAAATTCGAATTTTTAAATGGAGATTTAAAAAATTTGAACCTGACTATTTTAATTTTATCTACTCGCTCTGCCAATTGTAAATATCCTTATTCTCATCTTTGCCGCCTTCTTTACCATCTGCACCATAGGTAAAAATTTCATACGGACCTTTATCGGTAGGTGAACGGTAATGAAAGGGATATCCCCAGGGATCTTTGGCAACATCTTTTTGAATATATGGGCCATCCCATTTTGCAATTGAGTTGCTGTTTTCACGCAGCGCAGCAAGGCCATCGGCGGTTGTGGGATACCGCCCTACATCTACAAAAAAACTATCCAGCGCTGTTGAATAGTTTGTCATTTGTGCACGTGCTGCAGATTGTTTTGCCGGTTTAATGCGCTTATACAATGCAGGACCAACTAATGCTGCCAGTAGCCCAACAATAACCAATACGATTAAAAGTTCCATTAAGGTGAAACCTTCTTTTCTTTTATTTGTAATAACCATTCAAAACTCCTTCATATAAATCTTAAAATTCCCCGTAACTCACATCATTCCGATCTTTCCCTTTTGCACCACTTTTTATATCAATAATTCCATTATCTGATGTAACGAATTCCCATGATGTTTTTGACTCGGTAATTGGATCTTTTGGGATACTACGAATATATCGTTTCTCAACAAGCACTTCTAAACTAGGTGGATATCCACCCATATCAGCATAATATTCATCGATTGCTTTGCGCATAATGAATAAATCCTGTTTTAAGGTTGCATCTTTTGCTCGAGCAATTGATTTTGTGACCGATGGAGTAACAATACTCGCCAAAATAGAGATGAGCAATAACACAATCAATATCTCAATGAGTGTGAATCCAGCCTTTCTGGTTAAAGTAGGCCGAGATAAAAAAGGAGTTGGATTCGAAGTTTTTAAATGAGTACCTAAAAATTCAAGTCGGTCTCCTTTATTACCAATCTTTGTAATATGTTCCATCGATTGCCTGTTTTTCGCTTTTTGTACGTAAATCATAAACGTCTTGCTGTCCCCAGATAGAACTATCAATTGCATCCTGATAACTTCTGTATTGCCATTGCTCGTTTAAATCAATATTTTTTTCTGCAAATGGATCCTTAGGAATGCGACGTAAATACTTATAATTTATGCTAGCTGCATCACTGTGGGTAACACCTTCTATTAATACGTCTAGCGTAACAGGATACCCATATTGGCTTGCAGATGAGCTGGTTAAAGATATCTTGCCATTTTTCCAATCATCATGAAAATTATCAATTGCCGTCCTGACTTCTCGCAGTGCTGCTCTTAATTCATTTTCATGAGAACGCCGTATAGTCATTTCTGCATATGGGAGCGCTGCCGAAGACAGTATTGATAATATCAACACAGTCATCAATAATTCAACAAGCGTAAAACCAAAATGCTTTTTAACGAACGATAACTCGGGTTGTTTGTACTTGAGTTTTGACTTCATCACCATTTTCACGTTGATATTCATACGCACGAAAAACCAGATAGGATATACCTGGTTTTAAGCCATGCATTTTTAATTTATATATTTCAACTAGATTATTACTTTTTACATTTATCTTTTCTAATGGCACTCTAAAAATGCCGGGGGTATCATTATTTTTAACTGGCCTGTCATTAGAATCTTTTAAACTGATTAAACTTGGATTATATAAAATTTCAAATGGAAGAGACTCTATACTTTTAAGATTTTCACCATATATTTGAATCTCAACTTCTCCACCCGATAAAACAGTATAAGCCGATTTTTTGAATCGTAAACTAATAATATCTTTATTGCTGGTTTGTACTTTTTCTACAGGGTGTTTCTTTGTATTATTCTTTGCAATCTGAACATCATTGCGACTTAGCTGATTATTAAAATTAGAAAAAATAGGTTTATTCGTATATGTTTTTTCTGTCCCTGAATAAATGTTACGTAAAATTTTTGATGGCTGATCCCACCCCCGAACGATTCGAGGTGTAATAGTTAACAGTACGTCAGTTCTTACCGATTGGGTGTCGTCCGTACTAAAGAGCCTTCCTATAACAGGAATATCTCCTAAGCCAGGCACTTTTGAGGTTAATTTTCTATCTTCGTCTCGAATCAAACCACCTAAAATTGCTGTTTCACCATCACGTAACAACATATAGGTAGTGGCATTTCGGGTTCCAAGACTAAAGGCAGGTTCACTTGCTGTACCCAAATTTTGTCCTAATGAACTCACTTCCAGATTCATTTTTACAGTAACCGAATTGTCCAAATGAATATCGGCTTCAACCGTCATTTTAATACCAATGTCGGTGTATTTGTAGGTTGTTCTTATTTGTCCTGTTACGTCTTGTATGGTAGATGAACGCAATGGCACGCGATCTCCTATATGTATTAATGCAGGTTTATCATCAATAACACGTATTTTAGGATTTGCTAATATTTTTGCATCAATATCTTGTTTTAAGTACGAAAAAGTGATCCCTGGCAAGGTGACGGTTCCCAAACTTAATGCACGAGAGAATGACCCTGAAAAAGATTTATAAGCAATGCTGAGCGAGGAACCAAAATCCAGACCAAGCTGCTCTGTCTTGGTACGATTGACTTCTAAAATTTCAACATCAAGAATTAATTCTGCTGGCTTCCTGTCATTTACCGCAATAACTTTATCAACCAGTTCGAGTACATCTGCCGTACTTCGTACCATGATCGTATTTTGTTTTTCATTGATGATGAGTTTTTTAATTGATAACATACTTTTAAGTATTGAAGACATTTTTTTAGCTTTAGTATTTCGAAGCGAAAAGGTACGTATAATATAATCTTCATACTGACCCCGTTTTTCTTTTGTGTCAGGCGCCAGTAAAATAGTATTTTTCCCAAGCTTTTTATAAAACGTTTTAGTTGTAACGAGTAGTAAATTTAATGCTTGCTTAAAAGTCACGTCTTTAGCAAATAAGGTGACTGAAACATCTTTTACCTCATCATCAAAAATAACCGTTAAGCCAAATGATTTAGCAAGAAATTTAAAGGTAGAACGAATATCTGCTTTTTTAAAATTTAAAGTAACAGAATCTGAAGAAGTTAAAGCAAAATCATTTTCATGCTTTTCCTCAGACTTTAACTTATACGTCTGCAATTCAAGTGCTGCTTGTTCATGATCCGGGTATATTTTCAATACTTGAGTGAAAAGTTTTTTTGCATCTTCATGCCGCCCTGCCTCACGACTTAATACACCCTCCTGATATATCCGATTTGCTTCTTTACGGATAAGTAAATCTTTCATTGCCTGTGCTAATTTACTATGATCAGACTTTGCAATTAGACCACGTTGATATTGAACAATGGCTGCATCAATATTATTTTGCTCCAGCATTTTCAAACCCTGCTGATAATAGAAATCAGCAGCTTTTAATTCAGTTTGTTTTAATCGAGAACGAAGCTCAATATCACCAGGATCTTTAATTAAGGCTTTACGATACGCAAGAACAGACTGGAGCCATTCATCTTTTGCTGCATATAATTCAGCATCTTTAACTATTGTAGATGAACAATTAATAAGCATTAATGATAATATACAGATAAACAATAACTTCATTTTTATTAATCCAGTTAACAAATCACTTCCCAATAACCACTGTTCTTTCTATTTTTGTTTTTATATGTCTTATTTTAACTTGCTTGTCAGTGATCTCTAATATTTCAAATTCATCGAATACATGATCGCCGATTATAACGGTTAAGTCCTGATCATCAAATAGCAAAAACGCTTTTAAAACTGCATTTCGTCTTGCGATACCCACTAATTTGAATTTATTAATCTTGATTTTTATTTGTGACTTCATTAATTGTAGTGCGGTCGGAGCAATTTTTTTAGTGATATGCTTTAATTGCACAGGTTTAATCGGCTCAATAACTTTAATACTTGCTGGTTTAAAAATATCACGAATAGGGATTATATAACGTCCTTCAGGCTTAATGATTTTTTCAACATCAATCATATTACCTGGTTCAACAAGTAGATTACCAAAAGGTCGTTCCGAAATAACAGGCTCATTATCATCAGATACAATCCACTTTACAACATTTCCACCAAGTAATAACGCAATAATAACTAATGCAATTCTATTTTGATTACCCCCCATGGTTAGTAAACCTTAAAAAACTGATTACCACCAATCTTGCTTGTACATTATCTTCTTTTGTCTTTTTTTCAAACTTCGCACTCTTGACATATGCAAGATAGGGTAGATTTTGAATATCATAAATCATTTTCTTTATGTCGTTATAACGCCCAGTTATAACAACATCATGTCTTAACAACACATGTCGTTTCAATTTCACTTCGTTGTATGATTCTTTCTTTACAGACAAATGATTACTCGATGTAATTTTAGCTAAATTTGTTATAATTTTTGATTGCGTCATCCCCGGCAATAATTTACTGGTTAAAATTTCAGAATTTTTCTTTGCTTTTTCGTACGTTATTGCCAACTTATTTAAATTCAGCAATGCAATATATTTATTTTTTTCCTTTAATTTAAGTGTGTTATTTTGGACATATTCAATATTAACCGGATTCCAAATAAGCAAGCTTCCACCAAAAATAATGAAGGAGACGACCAGAGATACAATCCCATATAAAACTAAAGGTTGGCGCAACGTATAATTCACATCAATTTTAAGTATCTTTTCCTTCATGTGGATTGATTCTCTTTTATTGAAAGTTCAAATTCAATCTTATCAACATCATTGAACTGTACCGTTGCCTGGCGTTTCATTAATACGCTTGAGTACGCATTATCTTGCTCTAGTTGAGTAAGAAAGTCTGACATACCTGATATATCATCAGATATAGCCACAATCTTTATTCGCTGTGATTGAATATCATACTCGAGTACCGTTAAATATACTGTTTTTGGTAACAAACCTTCTAGCTTGTTCATTAATGGCAAAATCGAAGAACGTAATTCCCCAACGAGCTCCGCATGTTTTTTAATTTGAGCAGTCAAAGTATTTAACTCAACTTTCGTCGGTTTATGAATTTGCCTCATATTTAGTTTAGCAATATGCTGTTTGTATTTTTTTGTGTCTCCCTCAATCTTGGCAAACTGTTTTTTATAAAATTCAACCTGAACTAATTTTACCACTGAGATGTAAATTAAGAAGCAAGACAGCCCGATTAGCAACATCCCCATGAGTGGAGCCATTTTTCCGTAAGGGTTTGTAAAATTTGTGGTGAGCTTCATCTTTTCTCTGCCGCACAATAACCAGTGAAATGACTATTACTCTCAATTTCTCTATCAAGAAGATTTTTTTTCATTAGGTTAACGATGGAAAAAGCCGTATTATCATTCAACCAGGCTTCATAACCATCGGGAATTATGCCTGATAAATATACCTGATTTAATTTTTCACTGCTGTTTATCTGAAAAACACGGGACATCCGTTCAAATTCAGCATGCACGCTTGCCCAATCTGTTTTTTCAACAGGCTTGTCAGTAAACCACTTAGAGCGAATATCGTTAAACACAGCACCATCACACCAGTTTATTATTGAACAATAATCTGCATCAAAATGAATAGATGTTCCACATCCAGCATTAACATGAGGTGCGATGACATTAAAGCGGTACATAGCTGACGCATCAATAACAGATAGTGGGAGACCTTTGTTTTCAAATTGCTTGCAAAATAGTTCAACAATACTTAATTGCACAACCATACCAAGGATAGAATGCTTCCCCTCTTTCATTCCCAGATACGTACTCGTCAATGTATATTCAGGTTCGCTCAGATGATATAAATCACAGAATTTCCATAATAAAAATTTATCTAAATCCTTTTTTTGAAGAACATCTAAACTAAATATATGAAAATGTACGTCCGGATCAGCTAATGCAATTTGTATGGGGATACCCATGTAACCTTTAATAGATTTTATGCTTTGTTCAACCCACTCCCAGACATCACCACCATCATTTTTAATCAACTCAAGAATAGAGCTTTTAAATTCTTTATACTTAATAAAGCCCTTATTAGAATTTAATTTGGCAACAAGGGTGAGACTATTTTTATTGACAGCAAGACTAATACATTGTTTATTAGTGATATTAAACATATTTACGCTTCTTATTCTACAAAGGTCACACGATTAATTTCATCGAGTGTTGTCAGTCCCTGATGAGCGACCCGTTCTGCAGATTCACGTAATGTTTCCATGCCTTCAGCTACAGCTATTTTATACAATTCATTTGTTGGTGCATTGTTAACAATAAGTCCACGCAATGTGGGCGTTAAATTCAATATTTCCATCACAGCAATTCGACCACGATACCCGGTGTTGTCACAGCGCTCACAACCTTTAGCTGAATAGCATTGATGTTGAGTCGATTCGTTAATGCTGATCCCTGGCGTTTCAAACTCTTCAACAGGTAGCTCTATAGCTTCTTTACAATGGTCACATAATTTCCTAACTAATCTTTGTGCAACAATACAATTTAACGCGGTAATAAAATTATTTAAATTGACACCCATATGTGAGAATCGGCCTATTACATCAAAAGCATTGTTAGCATGAACCGTTGTGAATACGAGGTGACCGGTTAAAGCTGACTGCACTGCAATTTGAGCCGTTTCCGTATCACGTATTTCACCCACCATTATTTTATCAGGATCATGACGTAAAATTGAACGTAAACCTTTTGAGAAAGTAAGTTGCTTTTTTTCATTAACAGGAATTTGTACAATGCCTTCAAGTTCATATTCAACAGGATCTTCAATTGTGATAATTTTTTCATACCCTGTATTTAACTCGGATAGCGACGCATATAAAGTTGTTGTTTTACCACTCCCCGTAGGCCCAGTAATAAGAACCATACCATAAGGTTCATTTATCGCTTTTTGTAATGTTTTAGTTGCCTTATCAGAAAGCCCGAGGCTTTTGATACTTAATGTCCCAAATTCACTGCTAATTGTATTTTTATCTAAAATTCTTACAACAACATTTTCACCAAACACACTGGGTAAGATGGAGACACGAAAATCTATTTGCCGTGATTCTAACCGTAATTTAAATTTCCCATCCTGTGGAATACGTTTTTCGGCAATATCAAGCTCTGACATTACCTTTAAACGTGAAATTAATGCACTATGGTATTGCTTATCTAATGTTTCAGTTGCGGGATATAACACACCATCTATTCGATACTTAATTTTTATGCCCTCAGCATAAACTTCAATGTGTATATCACTTGCTCGTTTTTGTAATGCGGCACTAATAATTGAATACACCAGTTTAATAACGGGCGCATCCGATTCATTTTCGACAAGATCAACTTCATGCTCTGCACCTGACTCATCTTCTTTAATAATAACCGGTTTAAAATCTTCTGATATATTTTGCAGTATCTCACTGCGCGCACTTGATTGCTGCAATACCGAAAGAATGTCACTTTTAGCACTTAAAAAGACAATTATTTGTTTTTTTGTTATATTTTCCAATTTATCAATGAGAATAAGATCAAAAGGATCATGCATGGCAATACTTAATACATTATCGATGTACCCCAATGGTACAACTTGATATTTGTTCGCAATATTAGCAGCTAATATTTCAAAAAGATCTTCATTAATTTCTTTGGATTCCAAATCTACATATTGATAGTGAAACTGTTCCGCAAGTGCTTCAGCTAATTGCTTATCAGTAATTTTTCCGGCCTTGATTAATGCTTCACCAAGACGTAAATTATTTTTCTCAAGTGCTGAAACAATATCACTTTCAATAATATATTTATTACTTGTGAGAATTTCACCCAAACGACGCTGACTAAATGGATTACTCATCGAATAACATCCGCCATACTGAATATAGGAAGATACATTACAATGATAATACCCCCAACAATGACCCCAATAAACAACATTACAATAGGTTCAATCAACGACATAATTTGTGCCATTTTATGATCCATGTTTTCTTCATAAAACTCAGATACATCCCTTAGTAATGTATCCAACATCCCTGAAGACTCCCCTGCTTCAATCATTTTTGATACTTTAGCTGGGAATAACCTGGACTGGAGCAAAGATTCAGACAGACTTCTACCTGCAACGACAGCTTGCATCGCTTTTTCAAGTTTATCGGCTAAGTAAGTATTCTTCAGTGTCGATACTGTCATTTCTAATGAAGCAACCAAAGGTAAACCACTTTTAAGAAGAGATGACATTGTGCTCGTAATTTGAATAACGGAAAAATCAACAATGACTTTTCCAATAACTGGGATTTTAGTTTTATACTTATCTAATACAAGTTTCTGACTCGGTGAACTGGACAGGGCTTTGTAGCTAAAAACCAAGCTGCCAATTAAAACGGCAACAACTAGAGTAATTAAGTCAATGTTATCAACAAGTTTAATCATAATTGTTGTCGCATATGGCAACTCTGTTCCCATTCCCGAATACATGCTAACGAATTTAGGCATAACAAATACAAACAGTATTCCTACAACAGCGAAAAGTGCGAGAACCAGAAAAGCAGGATAGGCTATCGCTTGTTTCACTTTCTTTTCAAATTGTATATTTCGTTTTAGATAAACCACATAACTTTTTAGTGATGCAGATAAGTTACCTGTGCGCTCACCCGTTTTCAAAGCCGAAATAAAGAGTGCATCAAAAATATTGCTGTAATGAGCAAAAGCTTCAGAGGGTGCTTGTCCTTCGGTTATTTTTTTTAAAATATCTGACAAAATTTTAGAGAACCCGGCCAGCTCACCATCATTTGAAAGAATTGATAAAGTCTCGGTTATGGATATACCGGCTTTGAGTAATGCAGCAAATTCATGACAAAACAAGATAACATCGTCCGACGAGACATTTTTTTTATTTAGAATACTATTACGCGATTCTTTCTTTTTGACGATATGGTTGACAAATACTCCCTGCTTGCGAAGTAACTCTTTAGCGCCATTAATGGACTGAGCTTCAACCAAGCCTTTTTTGATTTCGCCATTATGGGTGTATGCAGTGTAACTAAAAATTGCCATCATTCATTCAGTAAGTTACAAAAAATACCACTATAGCAAATGACTCATAGATCAATACAACAATTTAACAATTTGGATTAAATGAGTAACTGCAGAATTATTTAAGTTGTTGTTTTTATAGAATAAGTTGTAAGGTAATTAATTTAGACTTTACTGCGCATCTGTCATTTGTAATCCCCCCGAAAAATAATAGGCGTTTTAAGTAGAAAATTCTCGTCAACTAAACGAAGGAGTTTTTTATGAAAAAATCACGATTTACCGATAGCCAGATATTATCGATATTAAAACAAAACGGATCAGGTACACCGGTACCTGATTTATGCCGAGAACACGGTATAAGCAATGCCACTTTTTATAAGTGGCGTTCGAAATACGCTGGCATGGATGCTTCATTGATGAAGCGTATGAAAGAGCTTGAAGATGAAAATCGTCGTCTTAAAAAGATGTACGCAGAAGAAAGACTCAAGCTTGAAATCGCTAAGGAAGCAATCGAAAAAAAGTGGTGAAGCCGTCTCGACGTAAAGAGATGGCGCACCGTGCTAAGGTTGAATTTGTTACGAGTATTCGTTTGGTTTGCGACGTCTTTTCAATTAGTGAAACCTGTTATCGCTACGATGCCATACTGAGCGATGAAAATGCAGAGATTGCCGATTGGTTATTACGTTTAAGCGCGACGCATAAGCCTTGGGGCTTTGGTTTATGCTTCCTATACCTTCGTAATGTGAAAGACTATGGTTGGGATCACAAACGTGTTTACCGCATCTATAAAGAGCTAGAATTGAATTTACGGATCAAACCTAAACGTCGTATTAAATGTGACAAACCCGAAGCACTGGGCGTACCTGAGACTATCAACCAAGTTTGGTCGATGGACTTTATGAGCGATAGTTTAATGGATGGACGCAGTATTAGAACCTTTAATGTACTCGATGATTTTAATCGTGAAGGACTCGGTATTGATGTTGACCTTTGTTTACCAAGTGCGCGAGTCATTCGTTCTTTAGAGCACATTATTGAATGGCGAGGAAAACCTCATGCCATACGTTGTGACAATGGATCTGAATATATTAGCCAAACATTAAAAGACTGGACGATAAAAAATCAGATCACGTTACTTTATATTCAGCCGGGTAAGCCAACACAGAATGCGTATATTGAACGATTTAATCATACGGCTCGACATGAATGGTTAGATTTATATTTGTTTGAAAGTATTGAGCAAGCCCAAAACCTAGCAACACAATGGCTTTGGACTTACAATAATGAACAACCGCATACTGCGATTGGCGGAATACCACCAAGGCAGCGGCTTAAAGCGGTTTAACCTCTACTTTTAACTTTGGTTATTAATGGGGGGATTACAGTAGGATGGTATTCGCATCACCTTTGGATATCGACCCCAGTGATTTACGTCACTGACTTTTCCAGCCCGGCTCACTCCAGATTAGTACCCAACTCTTTCCGCATTTTTTTAATGTTGCCATGGCTAAACCCAACACTACCAGTGCTGTGCAGAAAATAATATAAACTATGCCTAAATATGCACTTTCTGCACAAACAAAAAAGGCCTACCTTGCGGTAAGCCTTTGATATAACACCAGAATAATGGCGTCCCCAAGGGGATTCGAACCCCTGTTGCCGCCGTGAAAGGGCGGTGTCCTAGGCCAACTAGACGATGGGGACACAGGGTAAAACACAACTCACTGAATAAACAATGCGTCGGTTGAATTTGTTAACAGTTGGTAGCCTAGATATGCCAACCCAAATTCGATTCCTTGCGGAAACTGGTGGAGCTAGGCGGGATCGAACCGCCGACCTCTACACTGCCAGTGTAGCGCTCTCCCAGCTGAGCTATAGCCCCGCAAAAGAAGGGCGCACTTTACGCGAGCCAAGGGGAACTGTCAAGCAGATTTATTGGCTTTATTAGCGCATTATCAAACACTTAGCCGTTACCACTAAACTTTTTTATTCAGGGCTTTTGTTCAATCTTTGCCCAGGTGTCCCTAAGGGTAACGGTACGGTTAAATACGGGTTTATTATCGGTATTTTCGCCCATGTTGGGAGCCGTATCTCGGCAAAAATAGCCCTCGCGCTCAAACTGGAAGCCGTCCCCTGCTGCTGCATTCGACAGGCTTGCTTCTACATACGCATTATTCAAGGTTTTAAGCGATTCTAGATTGATAAAATCCGTATAAGATGTACCTTCCCCTGCTGCATCCGGTGTTGGGTGGCTAAACAGGCGGTCGTATAAGCGCACTTCAGCTTTTAACGCATGGCTAGCCGATACCCAGTGGATGACCCCTTTTACTTTACGGCCTTCTGGGTTTTTACCTAATGTTGCTGGGTCGTAACTACAGCGTAATTCGATAATTTCACCCTGCTCGTTTTTAATGACTTTTTCTGCCTTAATGACATAAGCGTTTCGCAGCCGCACTTCTGCACCTAATACGAGGCGTTTATATTTACGATTCGCTTCTTCTCTAAAGTCGGCACGATCAATATACAGCTCTTTTGAGAAATAGATGGTACGTGTCCCCATTTTTTCCTGTTGCGGATGATTGGGAGCTTGCAGTTCTTCGACTTTGCTTTGTTCGTAGTTTTCTAAAACCACTTTTACTGGATCAAGCACGGCCATTCTGCGTGGTGCATTTTCATTTAAGTCTTCCCGAATGGTATTTTCGAGTACGCCCATTTCAATGGTGTTATCTACTTTGGTGACGCCGATGCGGTCACAAAAATCACGAATGGACGCAGGGGTAAAACCACGGCGACGTAAACCGGCAATGGTCGGCATACGCGGGTCGTCCCAGCTTTGTACATGGCCGTTGGTAACCAGTTCGGTAAGTTTACGTTTACTGGTAATGGTGTACTCAAGGTTTAAACGCGAGAACTCAATTTGTTGAGGGTGGCAACCGATACTGATGTTATCTAAATACCAATCGTACAATGGTCGATGGTCTTCAAATTCCAAGGTACACAATGAATGAGTGATACCTTCAATTGCATCTGATATACAATGGGTAAAATCATACATAGGATAGATATTCCAACTATCCCCTGTTTGGTGATGAGTTAAACCTTTTCGTATCCGATAGATAGCGGGGTCACGTAAATTAATATTACCTGAGGCCATATCAATTTTTGCTCGTAGGGTGCAAGCACCATCGTCAAATTCACCTGCACACATTTTTTGAAATAAATCCAGATTTTCTTCTACGCTGCGATCACGGTTTGGACTGTTCTTACCGGGTTTGGTTAACGAACCACGATACTCTCGCGTTTGTTCTGCATTTAAGTCGCACACATAGGCTTTGCCTGCTTTAATAAGCTCGACGGCATAGTCATGTAATTTTTCAAAATAGTCTGATGAAAAATACAGGCGGTCTTGCCAGTCAAAACCTAACCATTTCACATCAGTTTTAATGGCTTCAACGTATTCGGCATCTTCTTTAGCGGGATTAGTATCATCAAAACGTAAGTTGCAGGTGCCATTATAATCTTGTGCAATACCAAAATTTAAACAAATTGATTTTGCATGTCCAATGTGTAAATACCCATTGGGCTCGGGTGGGAAACGTGTTGCCACTTTACCGTTATTTTTATTATTACCAATGTCCGCATCAATAATATGACGAATAAAATTCTTTGGTTTTGAATGATTATTTTCTTCTGAACTCATTGATAAAAACCTTTTCTTATTCTTGTTTGCTTTGACGTTGCTCAATAAATTCAAGCGCCATATTAATGCGAGCTATGCAACGTTCTTTGCCTATTAAATAAGCGGTTAAATTAATATCGGGTGAATTCCCCTGCCCGCAGATGGCAACCCGTAACGGCATACCTATTTTACCCATTTTAACATCAAGCTGCTCTGCCACTTTATTTATTTGAGCATGAATAGCATCCGCAGACCATTCAGCCATGTCTTCAAATACCATTAACATGGCTTTTAATGGTTCAGCCGCAACCGGGCGTAAATGTTTTTTAGCGGCGACAGCTTCAAACTCGGTAAAATCTTTAAAGAAAAACAAACTGCCTTCGGCCATTTCGACTAATGTTTTAGCACGGTCTTGCTGCGCCAGAATAACACCGTGCAAGTTAGCTTGCTGGGTCGGATCGACTCCCAATTTTTCTAAATGTGCATTTAAATATTGTGCAATATGCTCAACATTACTTTCTTTAATATATTGCTGATTCAACCATAATAATTTATCGACACTGTAGGTTGATGCCGATTTATTCACATCGGCCAAATCAAATTTTTCGATCATTTCATCTATCGAAAATATTTCCTGATCACCATGCGACCAACCCAAACGGACTAAATAATTTAGCAGAGCTTCAGGTAAATAACCTTCATCATGATATTGCATAACGCTAACAGCGCCGTGTCGTTTTGATAGCCGTTTACCGTCTTCACCCAATATCATCGGCACATGCGCATACTTAGGTGGCTCGACACCCAATACTTTTAGGATATTCATTTGCCGTGGCGTATTATTAAGGTGGTCGTCGCCACGAATAACATGATTAATTTTCATGTCCATATCATCCACCACAACGGTTAAGTTATAAGTGGGTGTGCCATCGGAACGGGCAATGATTAAATCATCAAGTTCACTGTTTTGGAAAACGACTTTGCCACGAATCAAATCGTCGACAACAACTGAGCCTTCGATAGGATTTTTAAAACGGATAACCGGTTCTACACCTTCAAGCGGTTGTTCACAATGACGACAACGCCCATCGTAACGAGGCTTTTGCTTGGCTTGCATTTGCATTTCGCGCATTGCTTCAAGTTCTTCTTTCGAGCAATAGCAATAATAGGCATCACCCTGATCGAGTAATTGTTGAATAATTTCTTTATAGCGATCAAAACGATCCGTTTGATATAAAGGGCCTTCGTCGTAATCCAGCCCCATCCAGGCCATGCCTTCTAAAATTGCATTCACGGACGCTTCGGTTGAACGTTCCCGGTCGGTATCTTCTATTCGTAATACAAATTGGCCGCCGTGTTTGCGGGCATAAAGCCAAGAAAAAAGGGCTGTTCGTGCGCCACCAATGTGCAGGTAGCCGGTTGGGCTTGGCGCAAAGCGCGTCCGTATCGTCATATCAACATCTCATGAAGTAAAGTACAGGAATTACAGAATTTCGCTATTGTACCCTGCCTAGGCAACAAGGCAAGGGAATAGGCCAAAGGAAATAGGCAAGATGCTTCGCACCTAAATTTTTAATTTAAACGTATTCTTAAATGTTTAATTTCATCTAATAAATCCAAAGCCAATGCAACACCTGCAAGATTAATCTCAAGATCACGTTGTAAGCGCATAGCAGTACGAACACGCTGCAAACTAGTAACAGAAAATCGCCAATTGAGCTGCTCTGATCCGATGGGTTCCAATGCCCCATAATCTACTAATTCAATGATCCAATCGGCTGAACTTGAACATGCTTTGCAAAGATCGTTTAATGTCAATTCTGTTTGTTCGTCCAATAAAGTGCCTGTAAGAATCTTATCTTTCATTATTCCACTCCCATGTTGCTACGTGGGTTATAAGCAAGCTCTTGTTGCATCTTTTTATAAAGTGCTTTGGCCTTGTCATTATCTGCGGCAGGCAAAGTAATAATAGGCACAACATATAAATTACCCGGTATTTTACCCGGAATACCCTGCCCTTTTAAGCGTAATTTACGTCCATTTATTGTACCGGCTGCAATTTTAAGATCAACCACCGAGCCATTGGGTGTGGGTACTTTAACCGTTGCCCCTAGGGCTGCTTCCCATGGTGCCAGAGGCAGGTCTAAATAAACATCTCGTCCATCAACTTTATAGATACTATGGGTGTTAAATTCGATTTCTAAGTACAAATCACCGGCAGGCCCATTGCCCATCCCCACCGAACCCTGACCAGACAATCGAATACGCTGTCCCTGTTTTACACCTTTTGGAATTTTCACCTTTAAGGTACGTTGACGATTAACTACATGGCCTGTTTTATCCAATTCTGGTGCTTGCAAAGTAATGCTACGTGTTGCACCTTTATAAGCATCTTCCAGATCAATCAGCACTTTAGCATGATGGTCTTCGCCTCGTGAACGAAAGCCCCCCTGCCTAGCTTGCGACGAATTAAACCCGCCACGACCAAATAGAGATTCGAAAAAGTCACTGTATGCCGAGGCATCACCAGCGGTATAACCGCCACCATTGAACTCAAACCCAGCGTCCCAGTCAGGCGGAGGATTAAAGTCCTGACCAGCCTTCCAATTCGCACCGAGTTGATCATAGGCCGCTCTTTTTTCTGGATCTTTAAGCGCTTCATAAGCCTCGCCGACCTCTTTAAAACGCTGTTCTGCATCGGCTTCTTTGCTGACATCAGGGTGATACTTACGTGCCAATTTACGATAGGCACGTTTGATTTCGTCCTGACTGGCATCTCGTTTAATGCCCATTATTTTATAATAATCTTGAAAGTCCATATGCGCCCCATCGAACAATTAAATTTTTTGTATCATCGGTATTTTATGTCACTACTCAAAGTATTAAATGAATAGTTACTTAATTTATCTGGTTACTTATACACTCTTTATCAAGTCTTGGTGTGTAAAAACTTACAGGTATAGAATTTCGAGGGGGAGACGGCGAGAAAAAGATCATAAGTAACCTGAAGTCGGGATAAGGAAATCTACATTGGTAAACTGTAAAGCCCATCTTTATTATTTATGTAGCCTGGATATAGCGCAGCGAAATCCGGGAGTATTAATGCATTATTTCCCGGATTACATTTCATTTCATCCAGGCTACTAACTGGATTCCCGCTAAATGCATGCGGGAATGACGAGCATTTCTTATCCCGATCTCAGGTTTAAGTACCCGTAATAAAAAGAAACGGGTATGAAATTCTGGGGGAATCGGCGAGAAAAAAATCATAAGTGCCCGTAATGAAAAGAAACGGGTATGAAATTCTGGGGGAATCGGCGAGAAAAAAATCATAAGTACCCGTAATGAAAAGAAACGGGTACTAAAAAAGATCATAAGTGCCAGTAATAAACAAATTCGACATATATCGAATTTTTTAAACTGGCACTAAAAAAATACCCCACCTAGGGGGCGGGGCAAGGGTGTGTTGCGCATCGCTGCGCAGGGGAGGAAGAATAACTAACCTAACCAAAAAATTACTACATTGTTCGTTAATAAAGTTATCGGCAACCATACCACTAACTTTAGAAAATTTTACATTATTTTTTATATTTCTAAGTTATTGTTTCCATGAGGTATTTCACTAAATAGAGCTTAACAATAACAATTAAATACGTTATAATGAGCCGCTTATATATCAATGCGGCCTAAAAGTGATACTTTCAAGTCCTAAATCAAGCACAACACAGCAACCATCCTTTTATTTTCGACCAAGAGCATAAAAAATGAAGTATTTCACTCGACTTTTTAGTATTTTAGCCATCACACTCATTCCCTTTGCAACTTACGCCGCTAACGCACATGAAACAAGTAGCACCTTAGATTTAACCGCCAGTTGGGTTGGTATCACTTCATTAATTGTTTTTGTATTTGCTTATATGTTAGTTATTGGTGAAGAATTTCTGCATTTACGCAAATCCAAACCCGTGATTATTGCTGCCGGCATTATCTGGACCTTGGTGGGCATTGCCTACACCCTCCACGGTGACCACCACACTGCGGCTGAAGCTATTCGACATAACTTACTCGAATTTGCCGAGTTAATGTTATTTTTATTAGCCGCGATGACTTATATCAATACTATGGAAGAACGCGGTGTGTTTGAAGCACTGCGTGGTTGGCTGGTGTCACGCGAGTTTTCTTTAAGACAAATATTCTGGATAACCGGCTTACTGGCCTTCTTTATTTCTCCCTTGGCAGACAACTTAACAACAGCATTATTAATGGGTGCGGTTGTACTGGCGGTTGGTCGAGGCAATTCAGCTTTTATTGTTGTGGGTTGTATTAATATCGTGGTGGCAGCCAATGCAGGGGGTGCCTTTAGCCCATTCGGTGACATTACAACGCTGATGGTCTGGCAAAAAGGCATGGTACATTTTAATCAATTCTTTAGTTTATTTATTCCTGCTGCTGTTAACTGGTTTATTCCTGCAATGATTATGTCGTTCACTGTTTCAAAAGACACTCCCGAAGCAGTCACTGAAAAACCAGTTGTAAAAAAAGGTGGCTATGTTGTTATTGGGCTGTTTATTTTAACCATTAGTTTAGCGGTTTCCGCTCATAATTTTATACACTTACCGCCTGTTCTAGGAATGATGACCGGCTTGGGAATTTTAAAGTTTTATGGCTTTTATCTGCGTCGTATTGGACACCTGCACCGCATGCCTCAAACACATATGGAAGATGCCAGTGTTGACCTGGCCACCCAGGCACAACAATCTGAAAATGACACGGACACTAACTTTGATATATTCACTCAACTTGCTCGTGCAGAGTGGGATACATTAATGTTTTTCTACGGTGTAGTACTGGCGGTGGGTGGTTTAGGCACTATTGGTTATCTGGCCATTACTTCTCAACTGATGTACGTTGGCCTAGGCGCAACATGGGCCAACATTTTAGTCGGTGTATTATCGTCCATTGTGGATAATATCCCGGTAATGTATGCGGTTCTAACCATGAACCCGGAAATGAATACGGCACAATGGTTATTGGTCACGTTAACGGCCGGCGTGGGTGGTTCGCTGCTATCCATTGGTTCTGCCGCAGGCGTTGCATTAATGGGTCAAGCACGCGGCATGTATACATTTTTTTCTCATCTTAAATGGACTTGGGCCATTGCACTGGGCTATGCGATTAGTATCTGGGTGCATTTACTGATTAATAGCTAATCCAGATTTATGTTTAACTTATAGCGAGGTATTCTATTTAATAGAAGCTTTTGACCGATTTTTTAACCATGTAACGTAATCATCAAAAGGCATAGGTTTCGCAAAATAATAACCTTGCGCAACATCGCAGCCTAAGTCGCGCAGCTTGTTTAATGTTGCCTCATTTTCAATACCTTCAGCAACCACAGACAAATTCATATGATGAGCCAGTACTAAAACCGCACGCACGATAGCCTCATTACTACTGTCCTCAGTTATATTGTATATGAATGATTTATCAATCTTAAGTTCATCGACAGGTAATTTTTTCACATAAGCCAATGATGAATGTCCTGTACCAAAATCATCAATCGATAAAGACACTCCCATTGCATCCAGCTTTGTTAATATCTCAATAGCAAAATCAGGATCATCCATAATCACACTTTCTGTTAATTCAAGCGTTAATAACTCTGGCGGTACAGACCATTTTTTAAGCATACTCACAATGGTAGAAGCTATTCGTTCATCACGTAGATTCAGTGCCGACAAATTAATTGAAACATTGACATGTTGATTAAACGACAGGCACTTAGAACAGTCTTCCAATGCCTTATTTAAAACCCATTCAGTTAATGGTTGTATAAAACCGGATTGTTCAGCAACAGGAATAAAAACATCGGGAGAAATTAAACCCAATTCAGAATGCTGCCATCGAATAAGTGCTTCTACGCCACACTCATTCCCATCTCTCATTGATATTTTAGGCTGATAATAAAGTATCAGTTCATCTTTCTTAATACTTGCAAAAAGATCCTGCTCTAATTTTAATGTATGTAGGCTATGTTGATTTTGTGTGACATCATAAATAGAAAAACCACACTTTTTACGCTTTGCATCATACATCGCAATATCTGCATGGCTAACTAATGCATGCATATTTTCACCGTGTTTAGGGTACATCGCAATACCAATACTCAAACCAATAGTCAGTTTATGATCATTAACAATAAAAGCCTGCTCCATTGCCAGAATCAGTTTACGTGCAACCACGATAGAGTCTTCAACTGTGTTAATACCCGTCAAAATAGCAGAAAATTCATCACCCCCCAAACGAGCAACTAAACCGTCATCAAGTTGAGATATTAATTCCTGATCCAACTGACAAACAATATCATCATCTCGCAAAATATTATGCAAGCGTAAACTCACGGCTTTTAACAACTCGTCACCAATATGGTGACCCAAGGTATCATTCACACCTTTAAAACGGTCTAAATCAATCAGGAATAATGCAAACGGGGTTTCTGTTTGATGGTAAACCTGAATAAAATCTTCCAACGATGTCTGAAATTGATTGCGGTTGGGTAACTTGGTGAGCGGATCGGTGTAAGCCATATGTTCTAGTGATTTATACAAACTCCCTAATTTCTTCGACATGTTATTAAAACCATTAATAATCCCAACCATTTCTTTCGTACCAACCGGGCTTAACTGTTCACCTATACGAGATTGATCTGACTGTAAATTACTTAACTTGTTCGCCAACATATTTAAAGGGTCAATCATGGTTTTACGCATAATAAAAATACCCAATAAAACGATTAACAGCGTGCCAATACCTGCAACCACTAAAACTTTAAATTTAGCACGTCGTAATAACTGCTTAAGCAGACTTATATTTTGTGCTATTGATATAGATAATACGGGTGTACCTGCTAATGTTTTTAACTTATAACACGAAATAAAATAGTCTTTTTCCTGTTGCGGCCATTTTTCTGATTGAAAAATAATTTGTTTATCCTGTGATTGGATTTTAAGTGGCATGGTTAGCGTAGATTCCATTGCGGCTAAATTATGTGAAGGTTCGGTTAAAACCATAATGTAGCCTGTTAATCTCAACCCCCCTACCGGCACCATAACGGCATATAGTGGACGCTTATCGTATACACATAAGTCCTGCAATGTTTTCATACGTTGATAACCTGTACGAAGTCGCGCGCGCTCAAATAATTTAGGACACGCTACTTGTTTATGCCCAATAAAAAATACTGAACCTTCCGATGACTCAGTCAGAATAGAAAAATCTTTATTTAACAAAACAAGTTGTTCCAGTTTAATAACATTGCCCGTTACAAAATACTGGTGGAATTGATTATTCAATAATCTCTGTAATGCTTTTTTATTAGCTGTTTTAAATATTTTTTTAAATGCGACTGTGCTTTGAAGTGTCAACCCAAGTTCCCTAGACACATCACTTAAATCTTTTAAACGTTCTGTTGCCTCAATATGTATAATTTCGGTCATCATTTTTCGTTGATTATCAAAAACCAAATCACGATGGACAGAACCACTGAATAAAGCCAAAAGAAGCGCCAACACGCCCATCAAACCAAGAATGATGGCTAAAATTGCACGAATTGAGAAAGCAGAAAGCCTCATCATTTACTTTCAGACATTAGTCTTTAATATAGGGATAATTTTTGGCCTTCCATTCAACATAACCGCCACGGAACCAATAAATATTATTGTAACCACACTTAAGAGCAATTTTGGAAGACTTGACGCTACGACCACATTTCACCCCATTACAATAAAAAAGGACGGGGGAATTTTTTTTAGGGATGAGCATAGCTAGGCTAGCACAATTTGTTTCAACATCAGGTAAGCTTATTGAACCTTCGAGGTAACCCTGTTTACGATCAGAACGGATCCGGGCATCTATAATTAAAAGATTGGGGATTTTCTCTGCAAGATCTAACACCCCTTCGGCGGACACTTTAATTGTACCGGGAATCAAAAGAGGAGCATCTTTCTTTTCTGCTGCATAGCTTAAATTAATTCCCGCTATCAGCAAAGATAACACCAGAGTAGAATATGAAATAGTTTTTCGTACCCATATCATTAAGATTTATCTCCTTAAAATACCTATATCTGTTCATGTGGAACTTTATTAATATTATTGCATCTATTTATTTGTAATCTATAAAAAAACGCTAGGTATCATATTATTATAATATTAGATATGTCATCGACCTGCGTGACATAAACTTTAGTCCTGTTTTTAGCTAACGCAGTGACTTCTGATAATTTAGCTACAGATTTGTCAGCTTTTTACCCCGATTTAGGTGAATTTTGAAATAATGCAAAATAATCAAAGCATCCTCTTGAATTTCCGCTATTCTTTAATATAGATAATGTTAAAACTATAAAGTATGTTATTTTAATCAAATAGATAATTTGGAAAGGAACCCTATGAAAGAACCATCATCCTCGGCTACCATTTGGCGTCTACGTTGGATTACTAGCCCTATTTTTAAATTATTTAAACGTGTTACACCCGCCATGTCACAAACTGAACGTGAGGCACTAGAAGCCGGTGATGTCTGGTGGGACGGTGAATTATTCAGTGGACGCCCCAAATGGGGACGTTTGCGAAAAGTTCCGCCACCTAAGCTAAGTCCAGAAGAACAAGCCTTTATTGACGGTCCGGTCGAAACACTTTGCAGTATGATCGATGATTGGAAAATCACG
Organism: uncultured Thioalkalispiraceae bacterium; assembly: GCA_964472525.1. Classification (GTDB taxonomy): domain Bacteria; phylum Pseudomonadota; class Gammaproteobacteria; order UBA6429; family Thiohalophilaceae; genus SZUA-37. Next base: position 29,409 of record CAYYLL010000009.1, read on the forward strand.
CACAAAGATTACGATCTATCAGCGGATGTCTGGCAATATCTTAAAGACAATGGCTTCTTTAGTATGATTATTCCAAAAAAATTTGGTGGTCTGGCCTTTTCTGCTTTAGCACATTCCGATGTTGTCATGAAAATTTCAACCCGCAGTGTCTCAGCTGCGGTTACCGTGATGGTTCCCAATTCACTTGGACCGGGTAAATTACTGTTAGAATACGGAACCGAAGAACAAAAAAATTATTACTTACCCCGCCTAGCCAAAGGTCTGGAGATCCCCTGCTTTGCACTGACTAGCCCACACGCCGGTAGTGATGCAGGTGCTATTCCAGACTATGGTATTGTCTGTAAACAAGACTTTGAAGACAAAAAAGATGTACTCGGGATGCGCGTCAGTTGGAACAAACGCTATATCACTTTAGGCCCGGTTGCCACATTGCTAGGTTTGGCGTTTAAACTTTACGATCCCGATCATTTGCTCGGCGATAAAGAAGATTTAGGTATCACGCTAGCGTTAATTCCAACTAGTACACCGGGCGTGAATATCGGTCGTCGTCACCAGCCAATGAACATGATGTTTATGAATGGTCCCAATAGTGGCGACGATGTATTTATGCCTCTGGAATGGATTATTGGCGGACAAGATCGAATTGGTCAGGGTTGGCGGATGTTAGTCGAATGTTTAACGGACGGACGTGCCATTTCATTGCCTGCGCTTAGCGTTGGTGCCGGTAAACTCGCCAGTCGAGGAGTTGGTGCCTACTCTAGAATTCGTCGCCAGTTTAAATTACCCATTGGTAAATTTGAAGGTATCGAAGAAGCACTCGCACGAATTGGTGGTTATACTTATATGATGGACGCCGCCCGACTATTAACAGTTGGCGCATTAGACCGTGGTGAAAAACCATCGGTTATTTCGGCCATTGTTAAATACCATTTAACCGAAGGTATGCGTAAAATTGTTAATGATTCAATGGACATTCAAGGTGGCGCGGGCATCTGTTTAGGCCCACGTAATATTATCGGTCGGGTTTATCAAGCCGTGCCCATTAGCATTACAGTAGAAGGTGCCAACATACTCACTCGCACCATGATTATTTTTGGTCAGGGTGCTATTCGGTCCCACCCCTATATTTTTAAAGAACTCGAAGCCATGGGAAATGACGATCCCGAAGCCTCGCTTGAAGAATTTGATCGCGCTCTGTTCGGTCATATCCGATTCTTTTTCAGTAATACCTTTAGAAGTTTATTTCATGGCATAACCGCCTCTCGATTTGTTATGGTAAGAGGCAAGCGCCCGGTACGACGCTACCACCAGCAACTCACTCGAATCAGTGCGGCATTTGCACTCATGACCGACCTTGCCTTAATGACATTAGGTGGTAGTTTGAAACGCAAAGAAAAACTATCAGGCCGCTTAGGTGACGTATTAAGTTACCTCTATTTAGCCTCGGCCTCGCTAAAACATTTTGAAGACAATGGCAGCCCGAAGGAAGAACGTCCTTTAATTCACTGGGTATCACAATACTGCTTATATAACGCACAAAATGCCTTACATGGCCTGCTACAAAACTTACCCAATCGCCCGGTTGCATGGTTGGCTCGTTTAATTATTTTTCCACTCGGCCGTCATTTTTCACCACCAAACGATAACTTGGGGCATCAAGTGGCACATCTGTTAATTACCCCATCAGCCACACGCGATCGTTTAACCAAAGGTCTTTATATTCCTGACAACCAGACAGAAACAATGGGCAAGCTCGAAGAAGGATTTGATAAAGTGATTATTGCCGATCATGCCGAGAAAAAACTTTATCGAGGTCTCAAAGGAATTAAGCAAAATTATAAAGGACTTGAAGACCTTATCCAACAAGGCTTAAAGAAAAATGTTATAACAGAAGAAGATGCAACATTAATACGTGAAGCAGATGAAATTCGTACTGATATTATTCAAGTTGACGACTTTGCACCTGACTTCCACTAGCCATTAATCTATAGAGACGACAAGTGGCTACAAGAAAAAAGATACCCAGCAAACAATCAACCCCAAAAATGACATCAGAAGAAAACATGACCAGTAAAAAAACCACAAAGAAAAAAGTTGTCGCTAAAAAAACCGCATCGGTTAAAACAAATTCCAAAACAAGTAAGAACCGTTATGGCCGTCGTGCGATTTATATTGTTGATGGCGCGCGCACACCACAATTAAAAGCACGCGGACGACAAGGCCCGTTCAGTGCAGCCGATTTAGCCGTTAGTTGTTCACAACCCTTACTCGCAAGGCAGGACTTTGATCCTACCACAATCGATGAAGTCATTATGGGCTGTGTCATGCCCAGTGCCCATGAAGCCAATATCGCAAGAATTCTAGCTCTACGCTTAAATTGCGGTAAAGAGGTCCCCGCATATACAGTACAACGTAATTGTGCATCCGGTATGCAGGCACTCGATTGTGCAGCCCAGTCCATTGCCATGCGACGTTCAGAACTGGTACTCGCTGGTGGCGTAGAATCCATGAGTCGGGCTCCCGTGTTACTCAACGGTTATATGGTTAACTGGCTTTCAGACTGGATGCGTGCAAAAACACTGGTGCAAAAATTAAAAGCCCTTGGCCAATTAAGGCCTAATTTCTTTGCACCCATTATCGGTTTATTGTGTGGTTTATCTGATCCGGTTAATGGCCTGTCAATGGGGCAAACAGCCGAAATTATTGCCGATAAATTTAATATCAACCGAGAAATGATGGACAACTATGCCGTACAAAGCCATCAACGATTAAGTGCCGCACAAGAAAATAATCACTTAACCGAAATTGAAACCATTTATGATACTAAAGGAAACTTCTACGATCATGACGATGGGGTACGCCACGATTCGAATATGCAAGATCTGGCAAAGCTTAAACCTGTTTTTGATCGTCCCTTTGGCAATGTCACTGCCGGCAATAGCGCACAAATCACCGACGGTGCTAGCGTATTATTGTTAGCCAGTGAAAAAGCACTGAAAGACTATAATCTCACTCCTATTGCACAAATACTGGATTGCGAATGGGCAGGCGTAGAGCCGTCACAAATGGGGCTAGGCCCAGTACACGCCATCACCCCTATCCTGCAACGTAACCAGTATGGTTTTAATGATATTGACTACTTTGAAATTAACGAAGCCTTTGCCGCACAAGTTCTCGCTTGCCTGGCCGCATGGCAAGATGAGCAATATTGTAAAGACGAATTAAAACTGGATGCACCATTAGGTGAAATCAGTATGGATAAATTAAATATCGATGGTGGTGGTGTAAGTATTGGCCACCCGGTCGGTGCTAGCGGTGCGCGTATCGTTTTACATCTTATGCACATTCTGCAACGCAAAAATAGCAAACGCGGAATAGCCAGTCTTTGTATCGGTGGCGGCCAAGGTGGCGCCATGATGATTGAACGAGTTTAGGAGAGTTAGCGTGTCAACAACATATAAACATTGGAAAGTAATAACCGATGATGAAAATATAACATGGTTACACTTTGACAAAGCCGACAGTTCTACCAATATACTGTCTCACGAAGTTATGGACGAACTGGAACAGGAATTAAATAATCTTAATCAAAAACCACCAAGAGCCGTTGTCTTTTTATCCGATAAGGAAAACGGTTTTATTGCAGGTGCGGATGTGACTGAATTTAGTCAATTAGAAACTGAACATGTCGCACTTACACTGATTAAACGTGGTCAGCATATTATGAATATGATTGAACGCCTTCCCTGCCCAACCGTTGCACTTATTCATGGCTTTTGTCTGGGCGGTGGTTTTGAACTTGCACTGGCTTGCCGTTATCGTATTGCCGATAGCGATCCAAAGACAAAATTAGGTTTACCCGAAATTAAATTAGGTATACACCCTGGTTTTGGTGGCGCGGTACGTAGCATAAGAACAGTCGGGCCACTTGCCGCTATGAATATGATGTTAACCGGCCGAGCAATGTCTGCCCGAGCAGCAAAAAAAATAGGCTTTATTCACCATGCGATACCTAAAAGATATCTTGTTACTGCGGCAAAAAGCGTTATAAAGAAAGCACCCGCTAATCACAAAATTGTATGGTGGGCGAAATTAGCAAATCATAAACTGGCTCGCCCATGGGTTAAAAAAATACTTATTAAACAAGTCTCTAAAAAAGCACAGCGCGCACACTACCCGGCTCCTTATGCTTTAATCGATCTCTGGGAACGTTATGCGGATGACGAACAACGTTTTATGGAAGAAGAAGCCATTTCTGTTTCACAACTTATGGTCACAAAAACCGCTCAGAATCTTGTTCGTGTATTCTCTTTACAAGAAAAAATGAAAGCTTACAGCCAGATAAAAGATTATCACCCAAAACATATTCATGTGATCGGTGGTGGCGTTATGGGCGGCGATATTGGGATATGGTGTGCCTTACAAGGCTACAACGTCACCATACAGGATCAGGCGCACGCAACACTTGCCGCCGTTCGAAAACGCGCTTATTCACTTTATAAACGAAAACTTAAAAAACGCTTACCCATTACCGAGGCTCTGGATCGCCTAATTCCAGATATTAATGGCAATGGATTAAAACAGGCCGATGTGGTGATTGAAGCTATTTTTGAAGATGCTGAAGTTAAACGTGAATTATTTAAACAAGTTGAACCAAAAATAAAAGAAACTTGTATTATTGCAACCAACACATCCAGTATCCCACTCGAAGAACTGGCACCAGCATTAAAAGACTCAACACGTCTGGTTGGCTTACACTTTTTTAACCCTGTTGCCATGATGCCCCTAGTTGAAATTGTACGCGGCAAAACAACCAGTGATGAAACCATGCAACGTGCCGCAAGCCTTACTAAATCCATACGTCGTTTACCCTTACCTGTGAGCAGTAGCCCCGGATTTTTGGTTAACCGAATTTTAATGCCTTACTTAATGGAAGCCGTTGTACTGGCAGAAGAAGGTGTTCCACTCAAAGCCATCGACAAGGCCGCAACTGATTTTGGTATGCCAATGGGCCCGATTGAACTCGCAGATACAGTTGGTTTGGATATTTGTTTAAAAGTTGCCGAAAACCTATCTCAAACTATGGACATTAGCGTACCGGAACGCTTGAGAAATTTGGTTAATAGCAAGCACCTTGGTAAAAAGACAGGTCAGGGATTTTATACCTTTAAAAAAGGCAAACCGGTCAAGCCGGCATTAACAAAAGACTTTACACCACCAACAGACTTACCCGATCGATTAATATTACGACTAGTGAATGAAGCTGTTGCCTGTTTACGTGATGGTGTCGTTGATTCCAGCGATATGATAGATGCCGGGGTTATCTTCGGCACCGGCTTTGCACCTTTCCGCGGTGGTCCAATGTGTTATGCCAATAGCCGTGGTATTGAACAGCTTATAAAATTACTCGAAAGTCTCGATAGCCGATATGGCCATCGATTTAAACCTGATGCAGGTTGGCCGACGTTGATGAAAGAAAATGATACAAGTGAATCCATAAAAACATAATACAAACCTTATGTCTAAATTAACCGATTTGATAGATCCTGAAGATGCTCATCATTTATCAGGTTTATTTGCGGAACGCATTAAACGCTCAGCAAATAAAGTTGCTTATCAATATTTTGACCAATCCACCCAACAATGGCAAACCTATACTTGGGCACAAGTTAAAAATAAGGTCAGCTTAATCCAACTGGCCTTGCTCAAACAAAATTTTAGTCAAGGCCAACGTATAGCTATCATGGTACACAATTGCCCTGAATGGGTAATGTTCGAACAAGCTGCTTTGGGACTCGGGTTAGTTGTTGTACCACTTTATATTAATGATCGAGCCGATAATATTAGTTACATTATTAATGATGCACAAATAAAACTCCTTCTTGTCGCAGGGTCAGCACAATGTAACATTCTCAAAACGATTTATGATGAAATAAAAACAGTTAAACTTATTGTTAGCTTGCAACAACAAAGTAACCCACAAAATAATAGTATTTATTTTGATGACTGGATTGAACAAGATAGCCAACAAGCAGAATATATTATTGATAATATCAAACCTGATCAACTCGCCTCAATTGTTTATACATCAGGAACCACGGGTCGCCCTAAAGGGGTTATGTTATCTCACAACAATATTTTACAAAATGCATACGGTGCAAGCCAGTGTGAAGATTTTTTGCCAACCGATATTTTTTTATCCTTTTTACCTTTGTCTCATATGTTTGAGCGAACTGCCGGTTATTACTTACCGATGATGGCGGCAAGTAAAGTTGTCTATGCACGATCGATTGACAAATTAGCAGAAGACTTAATCGATATCCAGCCGACCATTCTTGTTACCGTACCCCGAATTTTTGAACGTGTTTATAATAAGATACAACTTCAACTACAAAATAAACCTAAATTTGCAAAATTCTTATTTAATTTAAGTGTTAATGTGGGTTGGTATTCATTTAGATATTCACAAAACAAAATAAGTTGGCATCCAAAATTATTATTACACCCCTTATTACAAATTCTTGTTGGAAATAAAATTCTTAAAAAACTAGGAGGTCACTTACGCCTAGCTGTCAGTGGCGGTGCAGCCTTATCACCTGATATTGCTCGTACCTTTATTGGTCTTGGGCTCAATATATCACAAGGCTATGGGATGACCGAACTAAGCCCAATCGTTAGTACTAATCTGCTTCGAGATAACGAGCCCGACAGTGTTGGTCAAAAATTTGTAAACATTGATATCAAATTAGGTGCAAATGACGAATTGTTAGTTAAAGGGCCCAATGTTATGCTCGGTTACCTGAACAACAAAGAAGCAACCGCTGAAGTGATTGATAGTGATGGCTGGTTACACACGGGCGATAAAGCAAAAATTATCAAGGATCATATTTATATTACCGGGCGGATAAAAGATATTCTGGTTCTTTCTACTGGTGAAAAAATACCACCCAACGATATTGAAATCGCTATTACCAATGACCCATTATTTGAGCAAGTTGTTATTTGTGGTGAAGGGAAACCTTCTTTAGCTGCTATTATCGTATTAGATGCCAATGAATGGGCTAATATTGAAAAACAATTATCATCAAAAGATAAACTCGATATTAATTCAGAACATGCACGTCAATATTTACTAAATCGAATCAAAAAATGTTTACAAAAATTTCCTGGGTATGCGCGAATATATAGTATTTATACAACCTTAGACCCATGGACAGTCGACAATGGTCTTGTTACCCCCACTTTAAAATTAAAACGTAAATCTATCTTCGAAAAATACCAGACACAAATCAACGAAATGTATAAAGGTCACTGATCATGTCCAATAATCCAGATACAGATAATCTAGCTCCGCAAAGCCCAGATTTTGATTGTTTGCCACAAAATAAACAACCCTCAATACGGGTACTGGCAATGCCTGCCGACACTAACTCTGCGGGCGATATCTTCGGCGGCTGGTTAATGTCACAGGTTGATATTGCCGGGAGTGTGTTAGGCCATCGGGCAACGAACGGCCGTGTGGTGACGGTTGCTGTCAATAACTTCCAATTTATTAAGCCGGTCTTTGTGGGTGATTTGGTGAGTATCTTTACGGAGGTGACTCATATTGGCAATACCTCACTTGAAGTCTCTATTGTGGCATACGCGGAACGAAAACGAAAAGTAGAGGAATGTACTCGTGTTGCTTCTGCCAGTTTTACCTATGTTGCTTTGGATGAACATCGAAAGCCACGTATTATTGAAAAATAATTTATTCAGGTTTGTTTCTAATCTTTGATAGAAAACAACCGGATAAAATTCTCGGTTGTTTTTTCTGCAATCGTTTCATAACTTTCACCACGAAGTTCAGCAATACACTCGGCCACATTTTTCACGTAAGCCGGTTGATTGGATTTACCGCGATACGGAACGGGTGCCAGATACGGTGAATCGGTTTCTACCAACATTTTATCGATAGGTACATTCCTAGCGACTTCTTTTAATGCTAGTGCATTTTTGAACGTCACAATGCCTGAGAACGAAATATAAAAACCTAAATCGAGTGCCCGTTGTGCGGTTTCCCAGTCTTCTGCAAAGCAATGCATAACACCACCCGCCTGTTCAGCCTTTTCATCTTGCATTATTTTTAAGGTATCATCAGTTGCTTCTCGCATATGAATAATCAATGGCTTTTTCGTTTGCTTTGATGCTTCAATATGATTTTTAAAACGTGTCCGTTGCCATTCTAAATCATCACCAGTTGTCCGAAAATAATCCAATCCCGTTTCACCAATGGCAATTATTTTACTGTTATCGGCTAAAGTCACTAACTCATCAACACTGGGATCCTGTCCATCCGTTTCATTCGGATGAACACCGACCGAAGCATAAACATTGGGATATGCTTTGGCAATATCGAGTACATCAGAAAAATGTTCAAGATCAATGCAAACATTTAACATTGTTTGTACGTCATGTTGGTGTGCATTTTCAAGTGCGTTAATAATATTGTTATCAAATAGTTTTAAATCAAGACGATCTAAATGGCAATGTGAATCAATCAGATAAGCTGACATAGGAGGTTACTTTTAAAATAGTTAAATTATTATTTGAGTGCTGATTGTTTAGGGTAAGAACAGCTTCGTTACATAGTATGCGTTTGACGATCTGATTTTAATGCTCCGGCCAGAAAAGTTTCAATTTTAGTGCGTGCGCCACCACCATCCTGTTCACTAAATTGTACCCCAATACCTGCAGCGCGATTACCTGCTGCACCTTTAGGTGTAACCCAAACAATTTTACCTGCAACGGGTAATTTTTCGGTATCGTCCATGAGTGACAACAACATAAAAACTTCATCACCCAACTTATATTTTTTATTGGTTGGAATAAATAAACCACCGTGTTTGATAAAGGGCATATACGCGGCATAAAGCGCACTTTTATCTTTTATTGTTAAAGACAAGATACCTTGTCGGCCTGCTGCCGGTTTTATTGCCATTTTCTACCTTCGTCTATTTACGTTGAGCAATTAAGCTCCATTGAATTAAAAGACTTTCTAATTGTAACTGCTTATTTAAAGAAGTGTGTCCAAATTTTAAAATTTCAATCACTTTATCATAGATTACAAATAACCGCTTAACCGGCACAGAAATCGCCAGCTTTTGCAGCCTGGCATTGCCATTATGATAGAATAATGAGCTAACACCGTCACCCAACACACTATCTTGACCGCTATTGATTGAATGATAACGGATCATATCCACTAACCATGTATATACCAACTTTATCGGTATATTTTCGGGTTGCTTTAGCCATTTATCGGCAATAACAGGCGGCTTAGCCTTCCCTGAGGCTAACATCTGCCAGTCGTTCAACAATTCATCACAAATCGTGAGTATCGATGAATCAAGGTAGAATTGCGCCCTAATCGGACTATTTTCAGTTAAGGATAGTGCTAAATCTATCTCATCTTGCGAATATTGGCTATTCTCAGCCAACCAAAGCTGCATAGCCGCAGTATCTACAGGCGAAACAGGGAAAGACTGACAGCGACTACGTACTGTTGCGGGTAATGAGTATGGATTTGAACTGACCAGTATAATAAGCGTATTTTCGGGTGGCTCTTCCAATGTTTTAAGCAAGCTATTTGCTGCATTCACATTCATTGATTCTGCTGAGCGAATAACAATCACTCGTATCGAACCACGCGACCTTGTTAGCGAAACAGAGTCGACTAATTCCCGAATTTGCGCCACTTTAATGGCTTTGCCTTCGTCTTCAGACTCAATCAGCATAAAATCGGGATGGGTCTTTGCCATGAATAATTCACATGCGGCACAATGACCACAAGCAAGCGACTCTGAACCTAACGTAACCTCATTGATTAGCGTTTCACATAATAAAGTTTGAGCCCAAAGCATCGCAAGCTCGAACTTAGCCAGACCGGCATTGCCGGTTAACAGTAAAGCATGGGGAATTTTTTGCGTATTTTGATATTGAAGTAGCTGTTGCCAGTCGGCTTGCTGCCACGGATATAATCTGAGAAGCGGTTGTTCGGTATCTTTAGAAACTGTTTTAACCATTATTGAAGATACTCATCTAAAACAGTGGCAATATCCTTTTGAACTTGCTCCAATGTTTGTGACGCATCAATCACCCGATAGCGTTGCGGAAAATCGTTAGCCATTTGTAAATAACGTTGTCTAACCGCTTCAAAAAAATTATTTTTTTCCTGTTCAATTCTGTCTGGCTCGCTACGCTCACTAGCACGCTGCATACCAATTTCAACTGACAAATCCAGTAAGATAGTTAAGTCTGGACGTAAATTACCTTGCACCCAGTCTTCTAAAACAGCAATGCGTTGCGTGGAAATACCGCGCCCTGCCCCTTGATAAGCATAAGTCGCATCCGTGAAGCGATCGCATAACACCCATTTGTTCTGTTTTAGAGAGGGTTTAATTAACGTTGCCAAATGTTGTGCGCGTGCGGCAAACATTAACAACAATTCTGTATCCGATACCATGGACTTGTTTTTTGCATCGAGTAGCAAGTTACGAATTTTCTCACTTAATTCGGTACCACCCGGCTCACGGGTTGAAACAACATCAATATTTTTATCTTTTAAGTACGACAATATAAAAGCAATATTGCTGCTTTTGCCAACACCTTCACCACCTTCGATTGTTATAAATTTAGCCTGCATATTATTTTTTCTTATAAGATGAAAATGAACGTTTTCGTCCTTTTAACTGGTATTTAATCACCGCGTTGTTATGTTCTTTTAAACTTGACGAAAAATAATGACTACCATCACCTTTAGCCACAAAATACAGCGCATCACCGGATGCCGGATGCAACGCGGCATCAATCGCATCCTTAGACGGCATCGCAATCGGCGTAGGCGGTAAACCATAATGGCGGTAAGTATTATAAGGCGTATCCCGTTTTAAATCGCGGCGCTTGATATTCCCTTTAAATTTTTTACCCATTCCATAAATAACCGTTGGATCGGTTTGTAAACGCATCCGTGCCTGTAGTCGACGAATAAATACGCCCGCAATCTGAGCGCGTTCAGAAGCCAGCCCAGTTTCTTTTTCAACGATCGACGCTAATATTAAAGCTTCATAAGGTGTTTTAAAGGGTAACCCTACATCACGGTTAGGCCATTGTTTTGCCAGATAATGTTCCATTGCAGCATACGCCTGTTTTAACAAGTCGCTGTCACTCATGCCTTTGGGGAAACGATACGTATCCGGCATAAAACGCCCTTCTGGATGTACATCGTCTTTACTCATGGTCTGCATAATACGGGCATCAGACAAACCTTTTAAATGATGCAGTAAGAATGGATTTTGATTCACTTCCGACATCATTTGACTAAAATTCCAGCCTTCAATAATCGCTAAAGAATACAGCTTCACTTTACCGTTCAGCAGTTTATCAATTAACGATAAGGGTGTATCGTTTCTTGTTATTTGATATTCACCCACATGCAGATTATTGGGTGTTGAAAAAAGACGTGCATACCATAATAAATATCGCGGTTTAGTTACGACATTCTGTTTATGCAAACGATACAGCAACCGCGTTAAATTACTGCCTGGTTCAACATGAATCACTTTTTCACCCGAGGTTAGCCGCAAAGGAGAATTTAGATAATTCTTGGCATCCCACCATAAATAACCCGTCGCAAGCGAGCCAACAAGAATCGTTAAAGCAATAAATTTATATATAAAGCGCGGCATAATCAACTGAATATTCATCTATTAATAATTTCATTATATTTTTTGTTTTTAATCCTGTTTTATAAACTTTATTCCCTGCCTGTTTTACCGGCCAGAGACCAATAAGACTATTCGTTAGAAAAACCTCATCGGCATCTAACACTTGTTCCTGAGATATTTCACCTTCTACCACCATGATGCCGTGTGCTTCACAAAGTTTCAATACAATATTCCTTATAATGCCATCCACTCCGGCTTGGTTAATAAGCGGTGTATGTACAACATCGTCTTTAATAATAAAAATATTTGACATCACCCCTTCAATAATATTCCCACTGGTATCCGCCATTAAACCTTCCTGATATTCATCCACCCATTCCTGACGGGCAAGCACTTGTTCCAGCCGATTTAAGTGCTTCACGCCAATCAATCGTTTTTGATACGATAAACGTGTTTGACAAAATTTGACCTTCACTCCCTCTCGCCAATAATCCATAGAGTAATCTGGATAGCTTAGCAAGGAGATGATGATATTCGGTTTCGCACCTTCAGCACATTGATACCCACGTTCGCTATCCCCGCGAGTTAAAATTAATTTAATAGTGGCCATAGCCACAGTCGGATTTAAAGAACAAAGCTGTTCTATCTCGTTCTTTAAATGCTTTGCAGATGGACACTCGATACCCAACACCGTGCACCCGTTTAATAAACGTTGATAATGTTCATCCCAAAATACAGGCTGATGATTAACCATTATCATGGTTTCAAACAAACCATCACCATAGTTAAAGCCGCGATCCTGAATTGAAATTTCAGAAATCGCTTTACTATTAACAATACTGTTCAATAATGCCATGTTAGTTTAATGCCTCAAGCAAGCCCTTGGCTTTCGCGCGTGTTTCATCCAACTCTTTTTGTGCAATCGAATCCGCAACTAACCCTGCTCCAGCCCTTAACTTTAATTGTTCAGATGTTAGTTCAAAGGTGCGAATTAAAATATTAAAATCCAGACTACCATCATGATTAATGTAACCAACAGAACCCGTATACGCCCCGCGCGGCATGGCTTCTAATTCAGCAATAATTTGCATACAACGTTCTTTAGGGCAACCCGTAATCGTACCTCCGGGGAAAACAGCACGAATAACATCACCGGGGGTTATATCTGCTTTTAGTTCTCCGGCTACATTGGACACAATATGATGCACATGTTGAAAAGATTCTAGAACCATTAATTCATCGACCTCAATACTCCCCGGCACACAAATACGCCCTAAATCATTTCTCTCCAAATCAATCAACATAATATGTTCAGCACGTTCTTTAGGATGAGCGATTAATTCCTGTAAGCTTTCAATATCGGCAGCCGTTTCATTCTTGCGGGCACGGGTACCGGCAATGGGTCGTGTTTGAACACGGCCATTATCTGCTTTAACTAAACGTTCAGGGGATGAGCTTATTATTTGATAATCATCTTCACAAACATAGGCTGAGAAGGGAGCAGGGTTTGAACGTTTAAGCGCACAATACAAGTCTACCGCTTCTAGCGATTCAATCTGTGTACTTTTCCACAAACGTGATAAGTTAACCTGAAAGACATCTCCTTCTTTAATATAGTGCTTTACCTTTTTAATGGCCTCAAGATATTGCTGTGGCGATTCTTCTTGCAAGTCTACTTTGTTTTTAATCCTAGAAAGTTCATTACTTTGAATAGATTTTATATCTTCCAATATTAACTGAACTTTATCAGCATAAGCTGTCTCGGCAACAATAGACTGAATACCGCGGTGCTTGTCATTAATAATAGCCACAGGAATACGTGTTAGTTTGGCGACAGTGGATATTTCTTTCGTACACGGCAAGACTAAACGTGTTTCTATTTGTCCTGCAAGTTCATAACTTAAATACACAAACCAGCCACCGCTAAATGGTAAGTTTGTTTGCTTAGCAGAAATAGCATACTTGTCTTTTACCCAGTTTAAATCCAGATTAGATAAAAAATCTTTTTCTTTATCAACTACTACACCGGATAAGTTATTATTTGAATCTAACGTTAATGTTTGCAATGGAAAGGCAAATAAAATGTCATAGCGCGCATGTTGTTTAGCACTATTAATATAGGATGAGGAATTATTTTTTTTAGTCGACGCTAAAACATCTTCTGCCTGCGCAGAGCTTTCCAATATAAAGGGATAGCGTTGAGGATTAACCCGATGCAGATCAGTGAAATCAATACACTGATCAAGTTGGCGTATGGTTAAACCTTCAGAACCTGTTGGTCGCATAACGTAACCACTGTCATAAAAAAACTTAACGCAACTTACCAATAACCAAAGTAGCGTTGGTGCCACCAAAGCCAAACGAATTGGATAAGGCAGTATCCACTTTCATATCACGAGCCGTATTCGGTACAAAGTCCAGATCACAACCGGCTTCAATGTCCTGATTAAAGATATTAATCGTGGGTGAAGCAACTTGGTCACAAATACACAGTGCAGTAAAAATAGCTTCCATTCCGCCAGCTGCACCCAAACCATGACCGGTCATTGACTTGGTGGAACTCATTGCAAGTTTATAAGCATGATCACCAAAGGTTGATTTTACCGCATGGCATTCAGCAGCATCCCCGGCCGGAGTCGATGTACCGTGCGCATTAATATATTGAATTTCTTCAGGATTAATCCCGGCATTTTTAAGTGCTAAGTTCATGCAACGGCTAGCACCTTCGCCACCTTTCGATGGTAAGGTCATATGGTAAGCGTCACCACTTAATCCATAACCGAGTATTTCTGCATAAATAGTCGCGCCGCGTTTTTTTGCAAATTCGTATTCTTCTAAAACAACCACACCCGCACCATCACTGAGAACAAAACCATCACGGTCTTTGTCCCATGGGCGACTGGCTGTTTCAGGGTCATCGTTACGTGTTGAAAGCGCGCGTGCAGAGGCAAAGCCACCTAAACAAGTTGGACTGCTCGCCATTTCTGCTCCACCGGCAACCATGACATCTGCATCACCGTATTCAATTAAGCGTGCAGCATCACCAATACTGTGTGTACCGGTAGCACACGCAGTCACAATGGCAATATTCGGTCCTTTCAAACCATACATAACGGATAAGTTACCCGAAATCATATTAATGATATTACTGGGAACAAAAAAAGGAGAAATTTTTCTGGGGCCGCCTTTTAAATAACTATCATGGCCTTTTTCGATACCGGGTAAACCGCCAATGCCAGAACCAACCGCAACACCGATACGAGTTGCATTTTCTTCAGTCACTTCCAAACCCGAATCGGCAATCGCTTCGGCTGCCGCCACAATGCCATAATGAATAAAGGTATCCATTTTTTTTGCATCTTTTGGTTTAATCACGCTCGAGCTATCAAAGTCTTTACTGATTGAGCCACCGATTTGTGATGCAAACCCGGATGGATCAAAATGTGATATGCGTTTAACACCGCTTTTACCAGCTAAAATATTTTTCCACGAAGATTTAACATCTAAACCCACTGGCGAGACCATACCCAACCCAGTAATAACAACACGACGTTTACTCACAACACACCTCAAAAAAACTTTAAGTGACTAAATAAAATGATTAAGTAGCAAATAACCAAACTTAACAATGTAAAAAGCCGCACTTAAACAGTACGGCTGACATTTATATTTTGGGTATTCTTATTCTACTTCGAACCCAAGTAATGCGTTTAGCATTACAGTATTAAGTATTGCTTGTTACGTAATCAATAGCTTGCTGAACCGTTGTAATCTTTTCAGCATCTTCATCAGGAATTTCAGTTTCAAACTCTTCTTCTAATGCCATCACTAATTCAACGGTATCAAGTGAGTCTGCGCCCAGATCATCAACAAATGAAGCTTCTTTAGTGACTTCCTCAGCTTTAACACCAAGTTGTTCGATTACAATCTTTTCTACGCGTTCTTCAACACTGCTCATCTCTGTTCTTTCCTCTATAATTTTGTCAGCAAAACTGCTGGGTGCGATATTGTATTGAAATATGACGCTTTATGCCATAGCCAAGGTCTATTTGACCTTTTTTATTTTCAACCAATACAATATACCTATATTTCAATAACTTAGAAACACTATTATGACATATACATGCCACCATTAACATGAATTGTTTCACCCGTAATGTAACTAGCCGATTTTGATGCTAAAAATGTGACCGCATTGGCTATTTCCTGTGTATCGCCTAAGCGTCCTAGGGGTACTTTTGTTAATAATGCGTCTCGTTGCTCATCAGGGAGGGCTTTTGTCATATCGGTATCGATAAAACCGGGGGCCACCACATTCACGGTAATTCCCCGCGAGCCCACTTCCTGTGCTAATGACTTACTAAAACCAATCACACCGGCTTTGGCGGCCGAATAGTTCGTTTGCCCTGCGTTTCCAGAAACCCCCACCACAGACGCAATGCTGATAATACGCCCTTTACGCGCCTTCATCATGCCGCGTAGAACGGCCTTGCTTAAACGATAGATTGAGCTGAGATTGGTTGTAATAATATCGTCCCATTCGGCTGCTTTCATTCGCATTAACAGGTTATCTCGAGTAATACCGGCATTATTGACTAATATTGATACCGCCCCTTTGCCATCCGTAATGCTTTTAATAGCGGCTGAAATACTGTCTTCATCGGTGACATTCATTACCAGACCTTGCCCATTAATACCATTGTCTTTCATATACTTAGAGATACTTTCTGCGCCTTTTTCTGAAGTTGCTGTACCGTAAACATAGGCCCCTTTTGAGCCTAAATCCAAGGCGATCGCCTGACCAATACCACGGCTGGCACCAGAAACTAATGCAATTTCATTTTCGAGTTCCATCGTTATTCCTCATATTTTAATCTAGGTTCCCCGTCCACTTGCGGCGGGCACAAA
This sequence comes from uncultured Thioalkalispiraceae bacterium, assembly GCA_964472525.1. Classification (GTDB taxonomy): domain Bacteria; phylum Pseudomonadota; class Gammaproteobacteria; order UBA6429; family Thiohalophilaceae; genus SZUA-37. The sequence continues at coordinate 46,022 of CAYYLL010000009.1, forward strand.
ACCGTTGGGGTTTCCAAAGGGGAGAAGCGGAGCTCTCCCCCGTTGGTCGTCAGCGGGGTGCATACCCCCGTTGACGATATATAATTGATTTCGTTATTCCGCTGATAAAGCCTTATCGAAGCTCGCCGGGTCAAAAACAGCCGCTGCCGATATGCTTTTATCAATACGCTTATTTAAGCCCACAAGCACACGCCCCGGCCCACATTCAATAAGCTGATCCACGCCATCCATTGCCATTTTCTGGATGGTACCAACCCAGCAGACTGGATTAAATAACTGCCGTACCAGTGCATCGCGTATTTTATCCGCATCGGTTTCAGCCACCACATCCACATTATTAATAACCGGAATAACTGCTTCACTAAACGTAATAGACTTTAATTTCTCAGCCAGTTGTTCGGCTGCCGGTTTCATTAAATCACAATGCGATGGTACGCTCACGGGCAACGGTAATGCACGTTTAGCACCCATTTCTTTGGCCACAGTAACAATCCGTTCAATCGCCGCTTTACTGCCTGCAACCACGACCTGGCCGGGAGAATTATAATTAACGGCTTGTAGCACCTCACCTTCGGCTGCCTGCGTGCAAGCATCAACCACTTGTGCATCTTCCAAACCTAAAATGGCGGCCATACCACCTTGTCCTTCCGGCACGGCTTGCTGCATAAACTGACCACGCGCTTCAACCAATTTTATCGCATCACTAAAGTCTAAAACACCGCCACACACTAATGCGCTGTATTCGCCTAAACTGTGGCCAGCCAGTACAACTGGCATTGCACCGCCCTTTGCCTGCCAGATTTTCCAACAGGCTACACCCGCTGCTAATAAAGCCGGTTGGGTAATATCCGTTGAGTTTAATTTTTCTTGTGGGCCTTGTTGGGTTATTTCCCATAAATCATAACCCAATGCATCGCTAGCTAATTTAAAAGTATCTATCACGATAGACTCAGCTTCAGCAAGCTCTTTGAGCATACCCACTGACTGGGAACCCTGACCGGGGAATACGAATGCTAACGACATGTTACACCTTAACGATTTAATAAGTTTTAATGGTTATACCATTAACACTTTATATTTTATTTAAAAACACAAACTGCTAACGATCGTTGTGACAAACTTACATTTGAATTTGAATTTTTCTGAACATAAAACAATCGTGACTTATTTTACAACTTTAATAATGCCGAGCCCCAAGTAAAACCACCACCAAAGGCTTCAAGCAATAGCGTTTGTCCAGGTTTAATTCGCCCATCCCGCACCGCAGTATCCAATGCCAAAGGAATAGAAGCGGCCGAGGTGTTACCATGTTCATTAACGGTTACAACCACATGATCCATGGATAAGTTTAATTTTTTTGCCGCTGCTTTAATAATACGAATATTAGCTTGATGTGGCACTAACCAGTCCACATCAGATTTTTTCATATTGTTTGCCGCTAAGGTTTCATCGGCAATGCGCCCCAAGGTATTAACCGCTACTTTAAACACTTCGTTACCTTTCATTGTCATAAAGGCTTTGCCTTCTTTTAGCACGTCGGGGTTTTCTGAAATACCGGCAGGCACGGTTAATAATTCTTTATACTTACCATCAGCATGAATATGGGTCGATAAAATACCCGGTTCAGTTGACGCACTTAAAATAACAGCACCGGCGCCGTCACCAAACAACACGCAAGTACCTCGATTAGTCCAGTCAACAATATTCGATAGTGTTTCGGCACCCACCACTAAGGCGCATTTCGCTTGCCCAGTTTTAATCAACGCATCCGCTACACTTAAGGCATAGACAAAACCGGTACAAACCGCTTGCACATCAAAAGCAGGGCAACCGTGAATATCCAAACGTTCTTGTAAAATACAGGCTGTGCTTGGAAAAATTCTGTCGGGCGTTGTGGTAGCAACAATAATTAAATCAATATCATCTTTCGATACATTCGCTGCTTGCATTGCTGCAAGAGCCGCTTGCTCGGCTAAATAGGAGGTGGTTTCACCTTTGGCGATATGACGTTTTTTAATCCCAGTACGTTCAGTAATCCACTCATCGGATGTATCGACCAGCTTTTCTAAATCAGCATTAGTTACAACATTTTCAGGTAAAAAACTACCTGTTCCTATAATTTTTGAGTATTTTGCTGTCATTAACCTGCTTGCCTTTCAACTAAATGCTTTTCGAGTATATCGGTAATCCGTAATGGAACATTTTGTTTAACTTCCTGAATAGCCACTTCGATGGCCCGCGCAAAGGAATAAGCATCTGCACCACCATGACTCTTAATCACAATCCCTTGCAGGCCAAGAAAACTAGCACCATTGTATTCTCGTGGATCAATATTTTTACGGAAAGATTTTAAAATAGGCATCACTAATAACCCCATTATTTTTGTTAACAGGTTTAGCTTAAAAGATCGTTTCATATAATGAGAAAATAACTTGGCAATACCTTCGCTTGCTTTAAGCATCACATTACCAACAAAGCCATCACAGACAACAACATCGGCATTGCCCATGTATATACCATCGCCTTCAACGTAACCAGTAAAATTCAAATCACTTTGGCTTAAAATTTTTGCCGCTTCTTTAACCGTTTCGTTACCTTTAATGTCTTCTTCACCAATATTTAATAATGCGACGGTTGGACTTTTTTTGTTATCTAAGGCACTCACTAATGCCGAACCCATCACGGCAAATTCATAAAGACCCTCTGGTGATGTTTCAACATTCGCACCTAGGTCCAACACATGAGCATGACCCGTTATAGTCGGTAAGGCGGTACAAATAGCGGGGCGATCAATCCCTGCTAACATTTTAAGGACAAAACGCGCTGTTGCCATTAAAGCGCCGGTATTACCCGCACTGACACAGGCATCGGCCTGACCTTCTTTAACTAGATTAATCGCCACCCGCATCGAAGAATCTTTTTTACTTCGCAGAGCAGTTGAAGGCGCCTCATTTGAACCCACCGTTTGAGAGGTATGTTGTATTGATATACGTGCGTGATTTTTTTTAGACGAATGGCCTTGCTCAGCATTCAACTTGTTATGTAGCACTGTTTCGTCACCCGTGATAATTAAATTAACATTCGGGTAACGTTTTATAATATCAATTGCCGCAGGCACCACACTGTCGGGGCCAAAGTCCCCTCCCATACCATCAAGCGAAATTGTTATCGTTTTATTATTCATCGATGACTTTTATAAAATTTAACAGCGTTACTAACGATAACGGGACAGTAACCTGTCCCGCTATCTAAATGACACATTGCATTGAAGTAAAAAATCAATCCACTGTGTTTGTAAAATAAATATTAACTATTTGTGTCAACAACTTTACGACCACGATAATAACCATCAGGGCTTATATGATGACGCAAATGTGTTTCACCCGTTGTAGGCTCAATAGATAATGCATTTTCTGTTAATGCATCATGTGAACGACGCATACCACGACGTGAAGTACTCTTTTTGCTCTTTTGAACAGCCATTACAATGTTCCTCTTAACTTACTCTTTTGAATCGGATTTAAAATCTGCCAATACCGCAAAAGGATTTTTCTTTTTAGCGGTTGCTTGGCTCACATTATCTTGTACTTCAACTTGCTCAGCCTGACGGTTAACCTTAACCGCCGGTTTACACACAGACTCATCGTGCATAGGCACCTGAGGAAGCGCAAGAAGAATTTCATCTTCTATTATGTCACTCAACATCAGCGGTGTTGACTCGATAAGGTAGGGTTCATAACCCTCCACTAACTCATCTATTTGATGTTCATGCTCAATAAAGGCTAACGCAACATCTGCATTAAGCGACCATTTCATTGGCTCTAAACAACGCTGACAACAAAGAGATAATTCCGCAACAAGCGTACCCGTCGCACAATGCACTTTGCCAGAATGTACATTTCCAGTATCCACATCAAAATCAAGTTGTACTTTAACCACCCCTTCATTGGAAGTAAGCAGTTCACTTAATCGCGTAAAACGCGCAATTTCAATTTCACCATAAAGCTGTTGCCTTGCGACAGCTAACCGAATGGGGTCTATTTGAACCGGTAAACGCGAGTTAATAGCAGACGAATTTTGATGCTTCGACATAGGGCGCAAATTTTAACGATCTGGGTAACTTCTGTCAAAGTAAATCATTGATTTTTGACGAATCAAGCAAAATAATAACATATATTATATATGGTTATTATTGCTATCTCTAACCATTTAGAATCTGGTTTCCTCGTCCGTTTGCGGCGGACACAAAACCAATGGGGTTTCCAAAGGGGAGAAACGAAGTTCTCCCCCGTTGACTATATATAAATGATTCAATATTTTAACACTTTTTTGTTTCAATCTATACGAGCAAAATACTACAATGCCAATATGATAAAAAAAGTGCTAATTGCCAACCGTGGTGAAATTGCAGTTCGAATTGTACGCGCCTGCGTCGAAATGGGGATTAAATCTGTTGCCGTCTATGCAGAAGCAGACCGCTATGCCCTGCACGTACGTAAGGCCGATGAAGCCTACAGTTTGGGCCCTGATACCGTCGCAGGGTATCTAAATGCACACCGTTTAGTTAATTTAGCCATCGAAACCGGCTGCGATGCCCTGCATCCCGGTTATGGTTTCTTGTCAGAAAACCCCGAATTTGCCGAAATATGTGAACGCCGCAATATCAAATACATTGGCCCGAGTACCGATGTTATTCGCAATATGGGGGATAAAACACACGCAAGGAAAACAATGATAGCCGCCGGTGTGCCCGTTACACCGGGTAGCGATGACAATATTGCCAACATTGATGAAGCCATCCAAATATCAAAAGACATTGGCTACCCGGTTATGCTTAAAGCCACTAATGGCGGGGGCGGACGCGGTATCCGCGAATGCAACGATGAAGCAGAACTACGCCGAAACTACCCACGCGTTATCTCCGAAGCTGAAAAAGCGTTTGGAAGTGGTGATGTATTTATCGAAAAATTTATTATTGATCCACGCCATATCGAAGTTCAAATCCTCGGAGACCAGCACGGCAATGTTATTCACTTATACGAACGCGATTGTTCTATTCAACGACGTCATCAAAAACTGATCGAAATTGCACCTTCACCACAACTTAATTCTAAACAACGTGAATATATTGGTGAACTTGCCGTCAAGGCTGCCACTGCCTGTGGTTACACTAACGCCGGTACGGTCGAGTTTTTAATGGATGAAAATGATAATTTTTACTTTATGGAAATGAACACCCGCCTACAAGTCGAGCATCCTATCACCGAAGAAATAACCGGCATTGATATTGTGCAGGAACAAATTCGTATTGCGAGCGGTTTAATACTCCGTTATCAACAACAAGATATTTCAATACATGGCTATGCCATGGAGTTTCGAATTAATGCAGAAGATCCTAAAAATGATTTCCTGCCTAGCTTTGGAAAAATTACCCGTTATTTTGCTACAGGCGGTCCGGGCGTACGCACAGATGGCGCTATTTATACGGGTTATGAAATTCCCCCTTATTACGATTCCATGTGCGCCAAATTGATAGTGTGGGCTCGAGACTGGGATGGCCTGATCGACCGAGGTATTAGTGCCCTGCGTGATATCGGTGTTTACGGTATTAAAACAACCATTCCCTATCACCTAGAAATTCTAAAATCGGCCAGTTTTCAAACTGGGCGTTTTAATACCGGCTATGTTGAACAACATCCGGAACTTTTAAATTATTCTCTAAAACGTTCGAATAAGGCCGTTGCAACCGCCATTGCCACCGCGGTTGCCGCCAGTATGGGACTTTAATAAAACAACCACAGCCTTTAAAAAAAGCACGAAGGAAATAAACGGCATGTCTAAAATTTTAATTACCGATACGATTCTGCGCGATGCACATCAATCCCTTATCGCAACACGTATGCGAACCGAAGATATGTTACCCGTCTGTGAGCGTCTCGATAAAATAGGTTACTGGTCACTCGAAGTTTGGGGTGGAGCAACCTTTGACGCCTGCGTTCGTTTTTTAAAAGAGGATCCATGGGAACGTTTAAAACAATTAAAAGCCGCCCTACCCAATACTCCATTGCAAATGCTATTACGCGGACAAAACCTTTTAGGCTATCGACACTATTCCGATGATGTTGTGCAAGCCTTTGTTGCGTGTTCAGCTAAAAATGGTATTGATGTATTTCGAATCTTTGATGCCCTGAACGACACGCGCAACCTTCGTGTTTCGATTGAAGCGGTAAAAAAAGCAAACAAACATGCACAAGGCACCATTTGTTATACCACCAGTCCTGTACACACTGAAAAACAGTTTATTAGCATGGCAAAAGAATTACAGTCCATGGGCTGCGACAGTATCGTTATAAAAGACATGGCCGGATTGCTTACGCCACAAGCCACCGCAAATCTAGTATCAGCCCTGGTTGCCGCAGTGGATATTCCAATCCATTTACATTCCCATGCAACCGCCGGGCTTGCCAGTATGTGTCAATACAAGGCCATTGAAAATGGCATAACCGGTATCGATACGGCGATATCATCCTTTTCGGGCGGCACCTCGCACCCAGCAACAGAAAGCATGGTCGCCGCACTTCGCAATACAGAATACGACACTGAACTTAATTTGCCTGAGTTGCAGGACATTGGTTTTTATTTTTACGAAGTCCGAAAAAAATACCACCAGTTTGAAAGTGAATTCACTGGACTGGATACCCGCGTACAAGTGAATCAGGTTCCCGGGGGAATGATTTCAAATTTATCCAATCAACTAAAAGAACAAAATGCACTCGGTCGAATGAATGAAGTATTAAAAGAAATTCCGGTTGTACGAAAAGAGTTAGGTTATCCACCCTTAGTCACACCCACCTCTCAGATTGTAGGTACGCAGGCTGTCATGAACGTTATTTCGGGAGAACGGTATAAAGCCATTACCAATGAAGTGAAGCTCTATTTACAAGGCAAGTATGGCAAAGCCCCCGGCCCGGTCAGCGTACAAGTACAGCATATGGCCATTGGTAACGAAGATGTTATTGACTGCCGCCCGGCCGACTTATTAGCCAATGAGTTAGATCATTTGCGTAGCGAAATTGGCGAGCAAGCAAAATCTGAAGAAGATGTTTTAACCTATGCCATGTTCCCAGACATTGGCAAAGAATTTTTAATGCAGCGTAATGCTAATGAACTTGTTCCTGAACCATTAGAAGCAATTAATGGTGATAACATTTGCACTCCGGCCGCAACAGAATTTAATGTTAGCTTACATGGCGAGACTTATCATATTCAAGTCAATGGTACAGGCTATAAGAACCAGCAACAACGTCCCTATTATGTGAGTGTTGACGGTGTTCCCGAAGAAATTATGTTACAGCCACTGAATGAAATTAATCTAAACGGTGACCAACAAACAAGCTCAGCGATGTCGGATGGACAACGACCACGCGCAACCAAGCCCGGTCATGTGACCACCTCAATGCCTGCTTCTATTATTGATGTAGTGGTAAAATTAAATGATAAAGTTAAAGCCGGTGATCCCGTGCTGATTACCGAAGCCATGAAAATGGAAACTGAAATACAAGCACCTATTTCCGGTACTATTATCGCTATTCATGTTTCAAAAGGTGACACCGTGACACCGGATGAAGCGCTAATTGAAATTGAATAAAACTCAACATTCCATATTCAAAGTAAAGATCTTAAATTTATGCAACTGATACTCGCGTCCACTTCCCCTTTTCGTAAAACCATTCTTGAAAAACTGAACCTGCCATTTGAATGTGTTGCACCAGACACAGACGAAACCCCACTACAAGGTGAAACACCTAGGCAACTAGTTGAACGACTCGCCATTGCGAAAGCACAAGCAGTTGCAACAAACTATAAAAATGCACTGGTGATAGGTTCTGATCAGGTTGCAGTCATTAGTAATGACATTATCGGCAAACCCGGTAATTTTGAAAATGCCGTAAAACAACTCAAAGAAGCCAGTGGCAAACGTGTAACATTTTTAACTGGTTTAAGTTTAATCAATACGAAAACCGGAAAAATGCATTCGACGGTTGACCCTTTTAATGTGGTATTTCGATACTTGCGTGATTCACAAATTGAAAATTACTTAAATAAAGAAGAACCTTTTAATTGTGCAGGCAGCTTTAAATCAGAAGGCTTGGGGATTTCTTTATTTGAGCGTCTGGAAGGTGATGACCCTAATACTCTAATGGGGCTTCCGCTTATACGTTTAATTGCGATGCTTGAAATAGAGGGAATGCCGGTTATTTAATCGACAAGCCCTTCTACTTAATGCATTTATTGAAAATACGAATTAGGAAAAAACTTACTCGAAACCGATGCTCCGAAAGACATGCCTAAACGGTTCGCAAAACGATCAAAAAAGTTAGGTTTAGGCGTGTAGTCAATAATTTTTTCTGCTTTAATAATTTCGCGTGCAACATAACTACTGCTTCCCAAGGCATCCACTAATCCCAATTTAATACTTTCTTCACCCGTCCAGATTAAACCAGAATAAAGCTGATCACTTTCTTTTAATTTATCACCTCGTCCTTTTCGAACGGTAGCGATAAACTGCTGATGAATATTTTTTAATAAGCCTTGTATAAATTTTATATCTTCAGGTTTTGCTTTTGTAAACGGATCCAGAAAACCTTTATGCGCACCCGCTGTGTACAAACGTCGTTCTACACCAACTTTTTTCATTGCGCCCACAAAACCAAAACCGTTCATTAGTACGCCAATTGAACCAACCATACTCGCTTTGTCTGCATAGATTTCATCTGCCGCAGATGCAATGTAATAACCACCCGATGCGCAAATATCGACAATCACTGCATATACTTTTTTCTTCGGGTATTTGTTTTTTAATCGATAAATTTCATCGTTGATATAGCCAGCTTGAACTGGGCTGCCACCGGGGCTATTAATACGTAAGATAACAGCTTTAACTTTTTCTTCTTTAAAGGCTGCTCGTAAGCCGGTAATAATAGTATCCGCATTGGCATCGGATTCACTAGAAATAACACCTTTAATATCAATTAAAGCCGTGTGTTCTTTGTCTGATTTTGATTCATCGATCGAACTAGCAGGTATATAAATAACAAATAATAAAATAAAAAAATAAACAGCCATAAGTCCTTTGAAGAAAATACTCCAACGACGTGTTCGACGCTGTTCTTTAAGCGTGGCAAACGCTAAACGTGAAAGTATTTCTTGGTCTGAATTATTTTGTTCAGTCATTTCATTATTTCCCATTTTATAAAATTTTATGTTATGTTTATTTCGTTCAAGCTATCTACCCAATGATAGAGTACTTTGATATCAGGATAAATAGCTATCGGTTCACATTGTTGCAAACGGCTTTCATCATGTACACCGTGAGCAATACCAATGGAGTCGCAGCCTGCATTCCGAGCCATGTTTAAGTCATATTCCGTATCACCAATCATCACTGTTTCATTGGCTTCAACACCAACAAAGTCCATTATTTCCTCTAGCATTTGTGGATGTGGTTTAGAAAACGTTTCATCTGCACAACGGGTTACATGAAAATACGGTTTTAAACCTGTTTCGTTTAATACTTTATCCAGTCCCTGACGGCCTTTACCGGTTGCAACCGCTACAAAGTAGGCTTTTTTATTTAATAATTCAAGTAATAGTTTAACATGGCTAAACAGTGGCGATTTTTCACTATTTTTATCCAAAAAATACATGCGATATTGAGCAACAAAATTTTCATATAATTCTTCTTGCCCTGGGTACAGCATTGTTAACGCCTCCTTAAACCCAAGACCAATAATATTTCGAATTTGTTCATCACTACGGCTAGCAAAATCCATATCTTGAATAGCCGCTTGCATACAACTTACAATTTTTGCTTCGGAATCCATTAAGGTTCCATCCCAGTCAAAAACAAAACATTTATATTTCATGGATAATGAATGTCCAAGTTGGTCAACACCATTTTTAATTCTTTATCTAACGGTGACATTAAATGCAGTGTATTACCATCGGCTGTTTTCATTGATAATTTTTCGGCGTGTAAGAACATTCTTTTTAAACCCTGAGTTTTTATTTGTCGATTAAAGTCATCATCACCATATTTATCATCTCCAGCGACAGGATGGCCTAAACTTTGTGCATGTACACGAATTTGATGTGTCCGTCCCGTTTTAATGACCACCTCATATAAACTGGCTAATTTTCGTGACGCAATAATATTAAAGTCACTAATGGCCTGTTTACCATTCGGATTAACACGCACAATTCTTTCACCCGAGGGTAAAGTACTTTTTTTCAAAGCCAATTCCAGATGATAGCTTTTATTTTTTACATTACCTTTAACCAGTGCAAGATATTTTTTCTGCATCTTGTGCTGCCGAAACTGGTCTTGCAAATAGCGTAATGTGGAACGTTTTTTTGCTATCAATAAACAACCGGAGGTATCTTTGTCCAAGCGATGAACCAGTTCAAGAAAGCGGGCATCGGGTCTAGCCAGTCGTAATGACTCGATAACACCGGCTTTTACACCACTGCCACCATGTACCGCAAAACCCGTTGGTTTGTTCAGGGCGAGGAAATTATCATCTTCATAAATAACGGCATCTTCTAACAAGCGAATAATATACTTACTGGTTGTAAGAGTATCACGCTGCGCGACCCTCACCGGTGGAATACGAATTTCATCACCCGCCTGTATTTTGTAATGTGCCTTAATTCGGCCTTTATTTACTCGAACTTCACCTTTGCGAACTATTTGGTAAATTTTGCTTCGAGGTACTCCTTTTAATAGGGTCAATAAAAAATTGTCGATCCGTTGACCCGCCTGATCTGCGTCAATTTGAATAAAGCGCACTGTCGGCGAAGCTGCGGTATGAGTCGCTGCCTTATCCTTAATTTTTGAGTGGGATTGATATTTGGTCAAATTTGACATTTTATTCCATTTTTTCTTCAGTTTAGCGATTAGAGTACCGCTTGCCTATTTTAACAACATTTTAAGTCATTGATGCTAATCAATAACACTGCTACACTGAAATAAGCGAGATGTCGTATTTCCTTAAAGCGCACCAATATTGGATATTCTCAATACTTGGAATTTACATAAATTGGTTAGCCGCTAGCATAACATTAAATTGTTATTTCAATTATTCCGACATCTGCTGTACGTATTCAAGTTACGAGTCATTTGCTAAGTTTGTTATTAATCAGCGAGTGATAAAAAGGTGTCTGAAATACCCTTTAATAAAGGATTCAGACTTTAAAATTAGTTATTCGTACTCCCTGGCCATTTGGTGATATTCCAAAATGATGCGTGGGTTTTATAATACTGCTAACCCCGTTTAAGACAGGCTTGGTAGTATTTTGACCAACCAACGGTTGATAACCTAAGTTTATCAGCCTATTGGCATGTACAATGGTATAGGTTGAGTACGACAGTAAAAGGTTTTTACAATGAAAAGAATGCTGTTTAACGCCACTCAGCCGGAAGAGCTGCGTGTCGCCCTCGTCGATGGCCAACGTTTATATGATTTAGACATCGAAACCACCCACCGCGCACAGAAAAAAGCCAATATTTATAAAGGTCGCATCACACGCATCGAGCCCAGTCTCGAGGCTGCTTTTGTCGATTATGGTGCCGAACGCCATGGTTTTTTACCACTGAAAGAAATTTCACGCCAATACTTTAAAGAAGGCTATGAAATAGGTGGTGGTAGAATTAACATTAAGGAAGCCCTTAATGAAGGCCAAGAAGTTGTTGTACAAATTGGTAAAGAGGAACGCGGTAATAAAGGCGCGGCCTTAACCACCTTTATCAGTCTGGCTGGTCGCTACTCCGTATTAATGCCTAATAACCCTCGTGCAGGCGGTGTTTCTCGCCGCATCGAAGGCAGTGAACGCAGTGAAATACGTGACGCACTCAATCAACTCGATATTCCTCGCGATATGGGTTTAATTATCCGTACTGCTGGTGTGGGTAAAAACATTGAAGAATTACAATGGGATTTAGACTACCTGCTGAAACTTTGGGCATCCATTGATGAAGCATCAAAAACACGCCCTTCTCCCTTCCTTATTTATCAGGAAAGTAATTTAATCACCCGAGCCATCCGTGATTATTTACGCAATGATATTAATGAAATTATTATTGATGAAGAATCGGTATACAACAAAGCAAAAGAGTTTATGCAACAAGTTATGCCGCATAATCTGAATAAAATAAAGTTATATACGGATCCTGTCCCATTATTTACCCGTTACCAGATTGAAACCCAGATTGAATCAGCTTTTCAACGTGAAGTACGCCTTCCTTCTGGTGGCTCCATTGTTATCGACCATACTGAAGCGTTAATCTCTATCGACATTAACTCATCGCGTTCAACCAAAGGCAGTGACATTGAAGAAACAGCCTTTAACACCAACCTTGAAGCCGCTGATGAAATTGCAAGACAACTTCGTCTGCGTGACCTCGGTGGTTTGGTTGTTATTGATTACATTGATATGTCTCCCGCGCGTAACCAACGTGAAGTTGAAAACCGTACCCGTGAAGCAATGAAGTTGGATCGTGCGCGTATTCAAATCGGCAAAATATCACGCTTTGGTTTATTAGAAATGTCACGCCAACGTTTACGTCCATCACTGGGTGAATCTAGCCAAATGGTCTGCCCACGTTGTGAAGGCCATGGCACTATCCGTGGTGTTTCTTCGTTAGCTTTGTCTATTTTGCGAGTGATCGAAGAAGAAGCCATAAAAGACAATACCACCCGTGTCGAAACTCAAATGCCGGTGGCTGTTGCAACTTACCTTCTCAACGAAAAACGCGATATTTTAACTGAAATCGAACAACGACAAAAAGTTAAGATTTTACTCATCCCCAATGAAGCTCTGGAAACACCACATTACACTATCGAACGTATTCGTGAAAATGATGATAATGTAAATGATGAAACTCCCAGTTATGAACTGGCAAGCAAACAGGATGCAGCGGCAACTCAAACAACACCGCAACAAGAAAGAAAACCCGTAGAAGAAGCTGCGATAAAACAGGTTTCGCCATCAACACCTCGACCGGTTAGCAGCAGCAAACCTCAAATTGGTATATTCACCAAAATCTGGTTAGCTCTGTTTGGTACGGGTGAAAAGAAAAAACAACCTAATAATAATCACAATAGAAATCGCAACAATACCCAAAACCGAAATACTAATCGCAACCGTAATACGCAAAGGCGCAATACAAACCAGAATCGTCGTGATAACCAACGACCTTCTAAAACGAACAAAACAGAACAAGCCGCTAAACCAGTTCAGAAAACTAACCAAAATGAGGATGACAAAGTAGCTTCAACAGCACAGCCTAATAAGCAACAAAACAAGCAATCTAATAATCCACGTAATCCTAGACGCCGACGTAACTCAAACCAGAATCGTCGTAATGATAATCGCAATACACAATCGGATAAACCAGAAGTAGCCGCTAATGCTTCAGTCAATACCGAGCAGCATAGCAGTAACAATGAAAATGTATCATCAGGAAATGCACCCAGAAATAATCAGGGGAAAGCGCCAGAAAAGCAAACGACGGATACACCGACACAAAATACAAAGGCACAACGTACTAACACAGTCGCTAAAGAGCCTTCTAGTCAAAGTGCTCAAGAAAATAATACACCAGCAAAAAATACTCAAACAGATACCGCAAAGGTCAGCGCAGTACAAACAAATACTCCAACTGCAAAACCAGTAACAAATGTATCTACTAATAAGCCTGCGCCAAAACCAGCAACAAAGGCTTCTACTAATAAGCCTGCGCCAAAACCAGCTTTACAACAAGTAGAAACAACGACCAAAGTTGAAACTCGAGTAGAATCGGTTAAACCCAAACAGGCAACACCGCATCTAACCCCTGTTAAAACTGAAGCACCAAAACTAGTGCCGACTGCTGCGCCAAAAAAGGACTCCGCAGCCGAAAAAGCCAAACTTACGCAGGTTTTTACCAAGCCTTCAGATGATTAAATAAAAGAATTAACACTCTCTCTTTAAATTAACTAAAGAGAGAGTGTTTAATTTAGATAGCCGTATATTCTATATTCTACGGCTTTTTTTTTGAATATGTAAAATTAAACCAAGCGAAGCTTGCTCAAGCATATCAAAAACTTTTTCAAAGCCTTGCGTACCACCGTAATAAGGATCAGGCACCTCATCAAACGAAAGATCATCTGCAAAATCTAAAAATAGTCTCAACTGTTCTTTTTTTTCCGATGGGCACATTTCATCTAAAATCGCATAATTATCTTTATCCATCGCAAGCACATAATCAAACTTATCAAAATCAGATACCGTTACCTTGCGCCCTTTTAAATCGCTTAAATCAATACCACGCGCCTCGGCTGTTTCCTGCGCACGATGGTCAGGCGGCTCGCCAACATGATAAGCATGAGTCCCCGCAGAATCCGTTATAAACATGTCTGTTAACTTTTTTTCTGAAACCAAATGGCGAAAGATCCCCTCCGCTGTTGGTGAACGGCATATATTGCCCATACAAACGAAAAGAACGGAGGTTTTTTGTTTATTTTTCATATGTTTACGCTGACTAAGGAAATAATAATTAGGCTTAGAATTAACTGCTACTGTTTAATAAAATTATTACAGCAAGTTCCAATTAAATCCGAGCAATTATACCTTATTTGAGCAGAAAAAAAGTACACCATTCTTCTCTGCCATTCAAATCAATGGTTAAAGTTCTTATGATAACACTTTTATGAAGGAATAAATTCGATTGGGAAAGTCACTGTAATGGATTCTTTACCACTTAAACCAAAGTTAAATTGTTTTACTCGTGACACAATGCGTCGTTCAAGACTGGGGTTATTCAGTTCGCTCACTACAATTCTAACCTTAACAACTTTGCCGGATGGTGCGATGGTTATTTCAAGAATAATTTTTCCTTTTAAGCCCGGATATTGTCGTCTTGCACGATTATACAAAGAGTACAATTTACTTTTATTTTGATCGAAAACAATAGTGACTTGTTCTTCTAATCTGATATTTGCTTTAGATGTAGTTCTCTTATTTGGTTTACGTATTGTATTTGTTGCGAGTAATGATTCTCTGAATTTGTTTAACTCTTTGGCTGATAATCGCGTATGACTAGTCACCATTGCATATTTTCCAGATTTTATTCCGCCACTTCCTACCCCAACCCCTTTACTAAGTACGTCTTTGTTAATAGCAACAGCCTTTGTTGCGGCCTTTGATGTGCGCCCACTCACCATGGCACTCACGTCAGAGGTGTCCATTAAATCAGCAAGCTCATTACTTAATGCCAGTAAACCACTCGATTCTGCTTTCTTGCGTGCTTTTTTGAGGGCTTTGGTTAACGATTTATTTTTTCGAGCCTTAGCAGGCGGTTTCTTTTTAATTCTTGGCTTTAATTTTGGCTTAGGTAAAGGTTTTGGTTTTTCTTTAATAACCACAGGTTTTTTCTTTTCTGTGAGAAATTTTGCAATACGTTCAGGGACCACTGTTTGGGTCTTTCGAGTTTGTTCAGGGACAGGAATTTTAGATGCCACAAAACCAACAAGTAGAGTTATCGTTAAAACGATACTGACAAAGATATTAAATCGATGATCTCGCTTACTTTGTGGACTCCAATTTAGAGCCAAACTATTATATGTAACAACTGCATCCATTAAACTTAGGTTCCTTAAATACCAACTGTCTTATGTTTCTACTAAATATTTTATTAGCTTTGTTTGTTTTTTGCTTTTTGCATTGCAGCAAAAGCGATATGTGTAAAATTAGCCTGCCGACAGGTTGATAAAATCTTTCGGAGTAATTCATACGGTATTGCCTCATCCCCCATAATAGTTACCGCCAGTCCAGTATTTTTTTTGACTTTTGATATTCTTAAATTTTTAGAATACTGAAAATCTAACTCTTTCTTTAACCCTTTGATTAAGAGATCGTTATCTGGGTGAGCTAACACATCATTCACAACAGCAACCTGACGCCCATCGACTAGAATATCTTTAGTTGTTACGGCGATAACAATGGTTTCTTTCGGTGACTTTGTTGCTACCGATGTGGGTAATTTTATATTTTTGCTATTTGGTAATTGCTGAGAGTTATTGGAATTAACCAGAAGGAAAAAAACCAGAATTGTAAAAATATCCATCAACGAAACCAGATTAAGTGATGTCTTTTTTCTAAATTTGTTATAGCGTGCTACACGTCGCTCACTACTTGATGTTTTTATCATTTTGAACTTACCGTTTGTGCCATCGATGTCGGTGAGTTGAGTACTGGAGCATCACCAATAGATATATTAGGAAAGAGTTCCACTGTTTCAACCGATGTAAATTCTATAATATCCGCAGAACGCACCCTGTCCATCACTGCAATCAGTGTTTTATATTTAACTTTTTTACTCAGTAATAAAGTAATGTTGTTTTCATTAGGAAAGCGTCGTTTAATTTCCACTAGAATATCGCTAAAGGCTTTCCAGTTCGTATTATCTTCTGTACGTGAAAAATGTTTTATTACACCCAAATTTGCATCTTGTATATCAAAAGCATTGGGTCTAACGACCAATTCCAATTGAAGTTTTATTTTTCCCGCAGAATTTGCTTTTGCATTTATCGGTGGTAAATTTAATTCAAGTACTGTTAATCTTGAAAAAACAGCTGTAATTAACAGAAAAGGAATTAATATAACCATTAAATTCATAAAGGCAGTAATATCCATTTCTGCCGCTTCCTGCTTTAATTTTTTACTATGTCGTTTCATTATTTAACTGCTTGATCATCCATCAGGTTTAAACATTTCACTGCAGACATCTCAAGAACCTCGACTAATTTAGCCGTTTTATTATTTAAATAAGATGCAATTAAAATAAGCGGAATAGCAACGATCAAACCAAAGGCCGTTGTGTTCATTGCAACGGATATACTCGCAGATAACAAATCTGCTTTTTGAGCTGCCTCGGCACCGGCTACGGCGGTAAAAGCCTGTATTAAACCAATAATAGTGCCTAACAAGCCGAGCAAGGTGGCTACATTTGCAAAGGTAGCAAGATAGTGTGTGCGTTGCTCTAATTCGGGCATGACTTCCATAATGCCTGCTTCAAAGGCCGACTCAACAAGCTCACGTCTTGCATTTGAACGTTGACGTGCAAAACCATAATTAAGCACCGTGGCTAAGGCTGTTTTACTTTTATGTGTAAACTGGTGTGCACGCTGAAAGTCATTTGCTTTTAACATGGGTATCAATTGTGACCAGATGTTTTTGGTTTTTCTAAAAGTAATCGACAAATAGAAATAACGTTCAATCGATATTGCAAAACCAATTGCCATGACCACAAGTATCGGGTACATAAAAGGACCCCCTGTTTGGAAAAACTTAATAATTTCCATATCTACCTCACTTTAAATTAAATTAATCGACTTCTATTATTTCTTTATTGCTCAGCTTCCTGAATAATAATGTTCTCATCTTTATTCTCTATTTCAGCCTGTTCATTACTGTCATCATCAAAATACATTTGATTATATTCTTCATCCAGTTGTCTTAGAATTATTTTACGTTGTGAACGATACTCGATAAAAGATATTCGATTATTCGAATAATCGTCTGATAAATTTCTTAACAATGCTGAAACGTCCAAATCATTCATATTAGTTTTTTAATTCCCGCAGCACTCTAAATCCTGTGTATATATCAGCATCTCCATTTGATGAAATAATACTATCAAAGCGGCAACTATCCATGGGTGAATTATAAGATCCCCCGACGGCCACTAATTTTCTTCCTTTATCATAAACCCACTCACGCGCATTACCAATATAATTCACCATCCCCCAATTATTGGGTTTGCCAACTTTTATACCAAATAACTCTTCACCTTTTTCAATCCCGCGTGTTCGTAAATAACAGTTACGATTTGGATCAAGTGATTTCCGACTTGCAGTTGCCGCATAAAGCCATTCATTTTTTGTTGGTAAACGATATTTCTTGTGCGTTTTTTTAGTTAACCATCGCATGTAATTTTTGGCTGAAGAAAATGATATATTGGTTGCAGGCAAGTTAATATCTTTACTATTAACAGCCGTACAAGAGTCAGAATGACGACAAAACATGTTCATTTCTTTAATAGAAACTTCATATTTTCCAATTGCAAAAGTACTCATACCACCTTTACCAATAATAACAATTAAGTCGGGCCCGATTCCAGCAACACCCTTAAATTTATCTCTGCACACGGTACGCTTGCCACGACCACCCAAACCAGCAATAGATGCATTACAAGGGTCTCTGGGGATAATACGTATTGCGACAATCTCTTTGTTACGATTAAAAATACGTAACGCATATTTTTTATATTCTTGTGCTTTTCCCGGAAAAGGTTTACCGAGGTCGGTAATACACGTTGCTAATTTATGTATTATTTTAGGCTTTAATCTTCTATATTTAGTATTGTTATAAGATTTTAGTTTTTTAATCGCAACATCGATATTCCGCATATTTAATTTTGATTGGCAGCGTAATTGCTGATTCACATTATTAAGTGCAATATTAAATAATTCAAATTTTTTCTTGTTAGCAAGCTGAATCTTTGAACGTACTATTGCTTCACGTTGTTGATATGCAATTTTCTTATTCTTATTTAATTTATGTTTCTTAATCGCATCGGCAAGCAACTTTCTTTCATTGTCTAATGCTACATTATCGCTTGAATATCGAGCAGCATTTTTAATCAGCACTGATGTTCGTTTAAATGCCCCCTGCATACGTTTTTTACGTATAGTAACCAGATATTGATTAAATATTTTTTTTCTGACCGCAACAAACCATTCCCTTGTCACTCTACTTTGCGTAGCTGACATCCAGTGTTCAATATTTTGCAGCATATTTTCAAAGATCTTAAATTCAGCCCATAATTGATCTTCCCAATTTGGTGAAAATATTGGGTTTTTCAATAGCCCAGTAATGGTACTTTTGTGAAAGTTTAACTGTAGTTCATATTCAACTTTACTACGTATTTCCGATTCGGACAAAGTATTTGAGGTATCACGATTAAGTTGCATATAGCCAATCACTGAAATTAATCCCACCACCAGTAAAACAATGGGTATCGTATAATTACGTGTTATTTTTTTAGTGATTAAATCAAGAAATTCTTCAACCGAAGGCATTCTATCTTCACGCCTAAACGCAAGACACTGTTTTATTGCGCGCCATTGCCGTTTACTTATATTATTAATTTTAGCTGGTTCTAAACCTTGTTTTTCAGCTTCATCGGCAGGCACTTTCTTAAACGGATGTTTACCGGTAAATAATTCATAGGCAATACAACCGAGCGCATAGATGTCATCACGCGCATCCGGTTTTTGTCCTTCAAGCATTTCAAGGCTGGCATAGGCGGGTGTCAGTGCGCCTAAATTCCCGGCATCAAAAACGGTTCGGTCTTCGGGGTTCTCATCAAATTGAGCCACCTTGGCAACTGCGCGTGCAATACCAAAATCAAATACTTTTGTTACACCTTTGTTGGTGACAAAAATATTTCCCGGTTTAAAATCTGAATGAATAATATTTTCGGCATGTGCGTGAACAAGTGCGCGACACATTGATTTTAAAATATTCCAGGCATCTTCTGTTGGCAAGCCAGTTGAACGATATTGACGTATTATTTGATCAAGCGGCTTGCCATCCATATATTCCATTGTCATAAAAACAACGTCGCCATCCCGATCAAAGTCAAATACATTTACAATATTAGGATGAGCAATACGTTGTGACTTTCTGGACTCTCGTTGCAGTGATATAAAGGCTTCTGGATGGGCTTTAAATTCTTCGCTTAAAACTTTAATCGCAACATAGGGGTCGCGATCTTTTGCTTCAACTTTAAGTAAATCTTTTGCCTTATAAACAACACCCATTCCGCCTGAACCAATAATTTTGGCTAGAATAAAGCGTTCTTTTAAAACACCATGATGACCGCTCGTATTGTTTTTGTAAGAATAGCTGTGGCTGTCTACCTTCGCTGATGTATTTGGGGCTCCGAGTTTGGGTGTAAAGGCTTTATATTGTGTTGTATCCCCTGCTGCTGGCTCGGTTGGTCTTTGTCGAATACGTGTTTTAGGGGCTGCTGTTGAGTTGTGCTGTTGTTTGGGATCAGCTTGCCCTGCATTTATAGATTTAGTATTTCTAGGTTCGGTATTTTTAGGTTTGGCAATTCGAGTAGCGTCGGCACTATTTTCATTTTTATCTGAAAAAGGTTTTTTAATTTGCGTTTTATTTTTATCAACTTCACTCATGGTTTTACTCTGTAATTATTACTCTAAAACCATTTTATTATTTGAAATTTTATCCACTTCACCGCGTGCAATAATAAGAGAGACGTTATCTGCAGCTTTATTATCAAGTGCGGTTGTTAACATATTAGCACTACTTTTTTCTATGTCGGTGTCATTTAAACTGTTAATCATATCCATCACGCTAATCGCATTATGCAAGCCATCACTGCAGAGCAGGAAGGTATCACCAATTTGGGTACTAAAAACATTAATATCGATATAAACATCTTCACAAGCACCAACAGCACGGGTGATCACATTGGCTTCTGGGTGATTCACTGCGTCTTCTTCACTTAAAAAACCTTGCTGTATCAATTCCTGAACCTGACTGTGATCTTGCGATAATTGTTGCAATTCACCATTACGATAACGATATAAACGAGAATCGCCCGCCCACAAACAAACACCCACTCTGCCACGAATAATCAGACTTACAATGGTACTCCCCATCATTTGTTGATCTCGCATAACATCAGCATATTCAAGAATATTCTTATTCGCTTCAATCAATTTGTCTTCAACACTATCGACAATATCAGAAAGCGAAGCTTTATCCTCAATATCGTTAAGTAACTCGACAATCATATTGCTGGCAATATCGCCCGCCTCATAACCGCCCATACCATCCGCAACGGCCCATACACCAATTTCAGGCTTTACAAAAATGGCATCTTCATTCACTTCACGCACACTACCTACATTGGTTTCTGCGGCAGTATTCCACTTAATGGTGCGCCTCATTGTAACATCAGAAGTTGTCATCACATCAATACTTAGTTGGCCGTTAATTGATAAGGTTGCTGCCAATCCCATTGGCCATTCATCATTGCTGTAATTCCCTGAATAGGAGGTAGTCCTTGTGACAAAAATAAGTTAGGTGCAACATGCTCAGAACCCACTGTTGTCCATGCGCTATAACTTGCAAGTGACTTTTGTAAAACTGCATCCAACATATAATCCGAAACCGATGAAGGCAGCTGTTCTTCAAAGTCCATATTAATGACCACTGGTTTATTCTCAGCAAGGTCATGACTATGTGTGTAAATGGTATTGTAACTAATGTCGATTGCTTCAACTTCTTGAATAAGATCGTCCACGGTTAAGTCACCACTTAACGCCTGAAGTGCAAGTTCTTCGATGCTCGTAAACCAACTATTTTGTGACAGTAAAAATTCCAGTGAACTTATATTTGAAGGTAACCGAGTGATAATTGAAAATGGAAAATAACGTCCAATTTTATCCACACTGGGTAATAGTATCCCCGCCCATGCATCGGCATTAATCGTTCCAACAGAAAACATAAAACGCCACAAAGGACTAGTTAAATATATATCAAGCCATTGTTCACCCAGTTGTTCTTGTGACGCTGCAATATAGTGCTGTAACCAGTCATCCCATAGTTCAACAAAATCGCTAGGCAAATTACGTTGTACAAAATCACCGTGTGCGGGTAACTTACCAAATAACCCTGTTAAAACATTATCGGTCATTCAGATTCTGTCCGAGCACTTAAATGTTCTTAATAAATTACTGCTAAAGGGGTTGTTGACACTCTTGGCCTTAATTTGAAAGGTGATGTTATAGTTACTTTTTGCAACTTGATAGCCATTATTCTGTGTATTCTTCGGCACACTGTAATTTACAAAATACTTATTGGATTGCCTTGTTTTTGTTAACCTTGAGTGATCTTGTAAACGAAACCATGCCCAATTACCTTCATAAACTTTTATGTGCAATTGTTCGTTAAGATCTTCAAATATCAACCTTGCTCGCGCATTATCATCAGCACCACTCCAAGTCAGTGTTTTCCAGAACTTGGGGCCATGATTATAAACAATACGTTTATCACCGACTTCCAACGTGAAACGTGCATTATTTTTTCCTAGTAAATAAGGTTTTAACTGAAAACGAATACTGGGCATTTCAGGATTATTCCTAAAGAAAATATTTTTAATTTTTTGCGCTTGTTTAATTTCAGCAATTGTTTTTCTGGATAAACCTAAACTGTGATTATCAACCACTCGATTAGACCAACCTCGACGGGTACTAATAAAAGGTTTAACAAAATCATTATAAAAGTTATCCATTATTCCTTTCGGTTTAAAAAATTCACTAAAATCATAAATAGCCAAATCATTACTCGACGATTTACGCAATGGATAACGCCCAGCTAAGCCTTGCATATAGGCACTATGTACTTTGCTTTTCCATTCTGAATTTATATATTGATGGGCAGACTTAAGAATAACTTTCCAAGATTCATCTGCCAAAGAGATTAACCATCGTTTGACCGGCTGTGGTTCATTCTTTGCGTATAATCGCAACGAGGTAATCGGGTTTCCTCCACCGCTAGTGTAGCGTGCCTTTGCAATTTCAAAGGCTTTCTTCGATGGATCGGGTGACAAACTCACTTCACCGATAAAATCGCGTAGCTGTTGGATTTTTTGAAGAACAGCTGCAACAGGTGCCGGACGTTTATTTGATTCGCGTAATAATTTATTAATATCACGAAACTCTCTGTCAACCTTATTACCTACATGCTTGTTGGCTAGCAAAGAAACCTTACCCTTTTTTCCCTCTAGCTTATCACCGGCTAAATTAGCTAATAAAGGAGCCGTCAATTGAGTATTTTCTTTCGAAACCTGTAAAACAGATACTAAGGGTGAATCAACAGGATCGGTAAAATTGGTTAATACATCATTCGCTTGTTTTAAATTTGAAAATCCGGAAACATCCAATGATGAAAGTACATTTTTCCATGATTTTGCATAATCTGCCAAATAATATTTTTTTACCTTTTTACTGATATCCGCCAAGTCTTCTTTTATAAAATCAACATGTGCTTTTTTGTCATCTTCCAACACCCAACCGTCATTAACGATATTGGATATGACTGGAGAGTTTACAGAAAAATCGATATTACGATAACCTTCATAAGTAAAAAGTACGGGTAGTGTTAAAGCCCGTTTTGTCTGATTATTAATTTTATAAGCAGCACGTACTGATATGCCGAATTGATTTAACAAATCAACCTTTTGAGTATATTCAGGATTTGTTCGAATACGACTATAAACACGTTTTGATACAGGTACGCGCAATAATAATGATCGCGTTTGTGCAATAAGATTTTTATTTAATTTTGTTTTCTTTAAATTAAGCAATAACAAATTTCTTAAGTGTTGCTCCAATTGTTTACGCGCTGTAGCTTCACCGTGTAATTTTTTTGCCCAATGCGCTTTAAACCAGTCGATCATTAATTCTTTATTTAAATGTTCTGTTTTAGCAAACATCATATAAGTTCGGAATGTATTATAAAGATCGCCACCACGGTGTCCCTGTTTAATCGATAATTCAAGTTCATTGATTAAACGAGGCAATAGTAACGTTTTAAGTTGTGCGGCATAAGCATCATCGGCGGCTAAATCAACATTACCATCGTACAAGCCCAAACTTGATAACCACGGGTGTTGCTCCTGATCATACACAACACTCGCTTTTGCCAAGGTATTTAACGGCGGTAAGACGCTCCTTAAATCTTTTTTCCAAGCAACGAGGCGTTTATTTTCAGCATTAAAATCGGCAGCATAGCCAGAAACTTCAGACATATACATTTCATGCCGGGTAATACTGCCCAACCAAACAACAAAAAGTGTAATACCAATAGCGGCAAGCCCCGCATAGCTTGCATGTTGCAGCCAGCGGAAAATAGTTTCATAGCGTCGATTCGACCCTACTAATTCTGATTCAGGAAAGATCACATCTCGAAATAAACGACCTAAAAAGAAACTTTTCCCCTGCTGGTGAGAAGATTGCCCCGTATCGCGCGCAAAACCAAAATTAGCAGAAACGGATGTCATCAAACGATCAATGGAGGTACCATCTTGTGTGCCACTGGTAAAATAAACACCGCGTAAGTACGGTTGAAAATGATAGCGGTTTTTGACAAACGTTTGAGTAACAAAGCTATCAATAATAAATTTTAAATTTTCCATTTGTTGCGGAAAACCCTGAATGGCAATGCGTCGTTTAGTATCTGTTTCCTGCTGCACTCGCCATAAAACACGGTCATAAAGTCGTTCAATCAACTTTGAAAATTCTTCATTTAAGTAGTTAAAATCAGGTCCATCCGATGCATGTGGCGCGTTTGGCAAACTAATACCCCACACCTGTTCACGCTCATCTTTGGCTAAATCTTCAAAATATTCTGAGAAACCGGACACCATATCTGTTTTGGTAAACATTAAATAAATAGGGAAACGAATTTCGAGCTTTGCCATTAATTCATCAATCCGTGTACGGATTGTTTTAGCGTGCATGATGCGTTCTTCTTCAGTTTGAAATAACAAGTCATGCAAACTGATAGCGATAATGGCACCATTAATAGGTCGGCGGCGACGATTTTTTTTCAATAAATTTAAAAAGCCTTCCCATGCCGAACTATCAACCACACGATGGCTATCTTGCGTGGTATAACGCCCCGCCGTGTCAATAAGTACCGCTTCATTGGTAAACCACCAGTCACAATTACGCGTTCCACCCACGCCTTGTAACGCACCTTTACCAAACTGTTCCGCTAGTGGAAAATCCAGACTCGATTTAATCAGTGCCGTTGTTTTACCTGAACCCGGTGGCCCAATAATGATATACCAAGGTAATTCATAAAGTGCTTTTTTAGAACCTTTACCTGAAAATTTTAAACGTTTTAATGTCGATAGTGCTTCGGTAAAACGCTTTTCAATTTGAATAACTTCACTATTGGATTGAGCATTGACTTTATTGTTGTCGTTTTGATGTTGATTTTCTTGTAAATCAGAAACGAACTCTTCATTGTTTTTCTGATTCTTCTTTTGGGTCATTAAATTGCTTATCCCCCATGCAAAAGCAATTAACAGGATAAAAACTAATCGCGCCGTTTCTCCACCTAGCGGTGCATAATTATTGCTTCCAAATTTAATCGAAGGGCCAATAAACCAGATAATAATCGACAGGGCGATTAAACCGATTATCGATATAACCGTAGGATTTTTAAAAAAATTGATAATGTTTTTCATGATACAAACTCAAAACGATTCATTGACTTTATCTAAACTTACGATGCTTAGATGTTGCTTTATTCTGCGCAATAAGTTCTAGCTTAGCCACAACAGGAACAGATGAGTTATACAACCAGTATCTAAATCCCGAATAACTTGAAAATAAAATAGCCGCAACAACACTTGCAACAACCCAGATCGGTATATATTGCGCCATGCTATTACGAATTTTTCCTAACCCCTGCCAACTCGGAGAAAGTTCACGTTCATATTCACCTCGATAATGACGAATAATGCTAAATAACTCATCACGAATACGGTCGATACTTTCTTTGCCGCGTGGACTTAAACGATACTTACCTTCAAAACCAATGCTCAAGGAAATATAAAATAATTCAATAATATAAATATTTTCAGATGGCGATTGTCGCAACCGATCTAAAATTAAATAAAATTTTTCACCGCCAGACGTTTCATTATGAAAAATACTGAGTAACGATCGCTGATGCCAAGCACTTTCACAGCCCCACGGGGTATTTAGCACGGCCTCATCTAGCATGGTACATAAAATATAGCGTGCAGATAAAACGATTTCTGACGGTATCCCCTGCTCTTTTGCACGTATTTCAAACGATTTAATTTCATTCACTAAACGCTGATGCAAACCGCCAATATCTGGATGACTCACTGCCTGTTTTGTTTTTTCAAAAACGGCCAATAAGACTGATGCGGCATTCACTAACGGATTTAAACCCCGAGTTGTTCTAAAGTATGCCGCTTCCGTATCAACCCGTGCCGCGCTTTGCATGGCCGGTTGCGGTTGTTGTTGTGCTGGCGGCATGCTAGCCGGGCGCGGTGTTGCGGCGGCAGGCCTTCGACCACCGGGAACCGGTTTTATAACAGTACGATCAGACGTTACACTGGGTTGGCGGAAAACGGTTTTGTCTGGGTTAAAATCATCTGACGACATGGCTAACTCCTGTGCAGCATACGTTTAAATAACTCACTGGCGTATAGCCCAGAACTCAAGCTCAAGGCCGGGAAAATCCCCGCCTACGTGCATGGCAATGCCACCTGATTTTTGCAAGTCTTTCCACAGCACACTTTGGCGATCTAATTCAAAATAGGTATAACCGGAATGAAAAGGAATTTGTCGCGGCGCAACCGGTAATGTTTTAATCGCAATACCCGGCATCCCGGCATTTACCAACTGTCGAATGCGTTCAACCGAGGCAATTTTTAATTGTGCCGCCAATGCCGACTGTAAATTAGCATCAGTCACATCCGCACGCGCAGCTAAAACAAACTGTGCTTTACCAATAAGCGAACGATCGCTAATTTGTGCCACCCGAATACCGTATTTTTTCTCGACCAAATTAAGCGACACGGCTGTTTGTTCATACACCATGCTCAAACCGGCACGCAATGAATCCATAATGGGTAAAAAAGTGGCCTGTAATTCTGCATGTAAATAAGGTGGAAAAACCGGTGGGCGTTTATGCCCGGCAACAAAAGTAGACAGTTCACCCACCATTTGAATGGCCTGTGCATATAAGTCAACCGGATGCAGCCCGTTCATTTGTGATAAATGCAGGCAAAGCGGTTCAATCCGGTTGATTAATTGCAACATCATATAATCGGCGATTTCTGCCGTGCCACCCCGATTAGTATCCGCCAAACGGCCAGCTATCGCTTCAGCACGATGGTGCAATAAACCGACAAGCTCGGATAAAAAACCAGACAACTTAGAAGAAACATTGCAATCCAAACAAGTGGGAATGTATTGATCGTCAAGAATCACATTTTTATCTTCTCGAGACTCTGCAATTTTGGCAACTCCAATGCAGGCGTAACCGCTTCGGTCGTCACTATCGAGTAATAAACGCAAACGTAACTTACCCACATCCAATGATAAGTTATCACCACTGTCGGTAGTAACATCCCTTATTTCATGTTCATGCGAATAATAACGCGCCAGTCCCTGACTACCCATATCTTTAACGACATCCATTGCACCGGGACGTTTTACCGGCACGGCCAAGTAAACAACACTGTTATGCGTGTTTTCTGGTACCGTTAAAACAGGCGGTGCTTCATCGGTGTCTGGAAAACTAAACGGTGTACCATCTGGCAACACGCCTTTTGCATGAATGATGGCCAGTTTACCTAACTTTAATAACTGTTGATCGAGTTCAAATTCTTGCAAGCCCCAACCATATGCCCCTAATGCGGCACATTTACTTTCAACAAAACGTTCAAAATAACGTTCTTGCTGTTGAAAATGTTGAGGGCTTAAAAACATGCCCTCATACCATAATATTTTGCTTTCTAAAGACATAGTCTATTCGCCATATTGAGTATTGTTAAATGATTGAATGCTCATCACCCGTATTCTAATCTCTATTTCACTAACTTTAATTGACTGCCAGAAACTTTAACCGTAATGGAAGTTGCAAACACATTATTAGAAACAACAGGCACAATAATTTTATATTTAGCTGTTTTATAATGCAGAAATTCTGCAAACAATGCGATGTAGCGTGTTTCTTTATTTAACACAAATTTTTCTTCACGACTGACTCCCGGCACCAAACGCTTCAATTCCTGCTTGGCCACAAGGTCTGCGCCTAATACTTCCTTGTCACGTTCATATAAACCAATAAAATCAGCACGATTAAACATTTTTTTTGTTTTTAATTCGTACAAACGAACAAACAATGGTGATGGGCGACCTTTGTCGTTAGGGTTAATGTCCGCATCTACTTTCAAGTTCAAGGTTAAATCAGTATCGAAACCTAATTTTGTTCCCACCCATCCATTTACCGATGAACAAGCCCCCAACAAAAATGGCAGCATACCGATAAAAGATAAAATAATTATTTTTTTCCGTAACATTTTTATTATTAACCCTTATGTAATTTTGATTTACGTGCTATCGCTAATCGCTGCAACTGGTCTTCATAAGCACGCACAAATTCATCACCAAAAAGATATTGGAAAGAATTATCCATATCCTCAAACAACTCATTATAATAATGAATAAACTGGTTCCAGTTTCTCGCCTTTTTTAACCCTGAAATAAGGTCTAGCGTTCCTTTACTCTGCCGATCAAAACGGTCTTCTAATTTTTCAGGATTAAAGCGTTCGATCGCACCTTTAAAAGCAGCACGAATACCTGCCAATATTGCAACTTGATGTTCAGCAATACCATGAAAACCATCCTGTATCGCCTCTACCGGTTTTTTATAGGAACTGCCTTTTTTAATAAACATATTTTCCAATGCGTCATCAATGTTGGCAGAAAACTTTAACGGGTTATTTTCAACTGGCTGAATCGTTGTTACATTCATCCGAAATTCATTTTTAATACTATTGCGTGAGGTTAACACCTGCATCATACCACTGACAGTTTCACGAATCATTTCACCGACCATCTGGTTAATGTCCATGATTTGTTGCTTGTTCAGATTTTTTACCGGCAACCCCATTGCCCTGATCATGGTGGTATCAACCGATATATTGCTCGGCAACTGATTTCTTTTTTGATAAGCAATAAATTTTTGTTTAATGACATTCAGTTCTTTGCGTAACTTAATGTTTTCATTTTCCAATTCCTGTCGTTCCTGGCGTTTGAAATTAAGATCGACTTCAGATTTCCCTGCCCCATTTTTAACCGGACTGACACTGTTGTTAACTGGCTGCGCAACCTCTGCGTCTAAAACCGCAACATCACTGTCCGCATGGCTATTGTCAAAGCTAGTATCATCCCAGTCTTCAGGAATACCCGCAAAACCAGAGTTTGATTTTGGCCAAGCAATCGACTGATTCATAACATCAGCCTGATCGGAATAACTATTGTCCGCATAAGTATCTGTAAAAGCGGCTGTATCCGTCATACGCCGTCGATTATCCAACACAGCCAAAGGATCGGTTTCCTCTGGAGAAGAATTGACTAACGATTCAACCGATGATGCTATTTCACCTGAAGCAAAAGGATCGGTGTACGCAAAACTCTGGTCAGCCATTGGTGTCGGGTTCGAAATTTGAGCTGAAAAAGGGTCATCCAATGACATCGAATCGGTCGTTTCAGGAATTGCCGCCGTCGAAAAACCGGCGGCCTCGGCTGAATTTTTATCGGCTTCCCATAAATTGATTTTAAATTTATAGTCACTTAATTCAATTTCATCGCCATCTTGCAGTTGCACTTTATTGCCCTTACCCATCGGTTCTCTTGAACCATTCAGGAAAGTACCGTTAGTGCTAATATCGGTTAATATATAGACACCATTTTCAAAACTAATTTGGCTATGGCATGACGATAGATAACAATCAGGATCGCTCAGAATCCAGTAGTTTTCTGAACCACGCCCGATAGTTCCCCCCTGTTCACCAAAAGTTTTTGATGATTCCTGAACTGTGCAATTCTCCGGGAACTCAATAATTGTCATTAATAAAGACATTAAACAAATCCATGTATTACATATTAATTTTTTATGAAGCTATTTTTTAATATAACTACAATACTATTTTTTTACATTTAAACATTGCTTTACATTTTAACATTGACCCTTATTGAAACTGACAATCAATGCCTCCACATTATATGGACTATTAGAACCTCCACACAAACACTTAAATAGATATCTACAGGATATTCAGGTGAAATAGTCAAATTTGTGAAGTACAACTCACTTCTGCTCTTCCACGCTTTACATAATTATCTAAATATCATATAAAAGCAAAGGGTGTGAGTCCCAACAATAAAAATTGGTTAAAAATTGACCAGACGTAGCTTTTATTTAGATTTACTATAATCAAGTCTTAATACGGACTTGGCTTAGATATGGATGTACTAAAATTATGGCTTCTGCAGCAAACATAGATATAGAAAAACTACTCGAGCCTATCGCTGAAGATAATCCAGTCGGAACGGACATTCGCCAGGACCAAAAACCCGATTCTATTTATCAGCAAATTAAACAAGCCCGTATGTCCGCACGCGCTGCCGAACGCAGCAATATGTACGACAAAAATAATAATGAAGCTATCGAACACTGGCGAAATATTAGCGTTTTAGCCCCCGAAATTATTACTCACCACAGTAAAGATTTAGAAATATCCAGTTGGTACATTGAAGCACTTGTTCGCATACAGGGCTTTCAGGGCTTACGTGACTGTTTTAAACTCACAAGAGAATTAATCGAACATTATTGGGACTCTATTTACCCGCTCCCCGATGAAGACGGTATGCTTATTCGCGTTGCCCCGTTAGCCGGGCTAAACGGTGAAGGTGCGGAAGGCGTGTTAATGGCGCCCATTCGCAATATTCCCATCACCGAAGGCAATCCTCCCGGCCCCTTTAGTTATTGGCAATATCAGCAAGCCCGCGATATACAAAAAATAACCGACCCAGATCAACGCGCAGAAAATATTTCAAAGAACGGCTTTTCACTTGATGATATCGAAGCCGCTGTTAACCAGTCTAGTGAAGCCTTTTATGTGGATTTACGTGATACCATCACCGAGTGTATAAAAGAGTACCGACAAATCAGCCAGCTACTTGATGAACGTTGTGGTTCACACGAAGCACCTCCAACCAGTAATATGATTGCGGTACTCGAGCAATGTTTAGGAGCTGTTAATCACCTTGGTAAACATAAATTTCCGGTCGAAGTCGAGGCGCAAGCCGAGGTTGATGCGGATACAAGCAATACGAGTACGGCACTCAGTAGTGCACCAATAAATTCGCGGGAAGTTGCTTTCCAACAACTCCATGCAATATCAGAATTTTTTCTGAAAACTGAACCTCATTCCCCCATTCCCTATGTTCTCGCTAAAGCGGTGAAATGGGGAAACATGCCGCTAAATGAACTTATCGGAGAATTAATACCAGATAATTCATCACGCGATTATTTTTCATCTGTCACTGGCGTCAACTTTAAAGATGAAGATTAACCACTCAAATTCAATGCAAAATTAAGGAATTATCATGGCTGACAGTATCCACGACAAATTAAAACGAGTACGTAAACCTCGCGTACATATTACCTACGATGTTGAAACCAATGGTGCCGTCGAAGAAAAAGAAATCCCCTTTGTAATGGGTGTAATGGGCGACTACTCCGGTGATAATAGTGAAACTAAAAAGTCGTTAAAAGACCGTAAATTTTCACAAATCGACCGTGATAACTTCAACGATGTTATGGCCAATGTTTCACCTAACTTAAATATGAAAGTTAAAAACACGCTAGAAAAAAGTGGCGGTGAGTTTTCAGTTAATCTTGATTTTAAAAGCATGGAAGATTTTGAACCACATAAAATTGTCAATAAGGTTGAACCACTGAAAAAACTCATGGACACACGTAATAAACTACGTGACTTATTAACAAAAGCAGATCGTTCCGAGGATCTCGAAAACATACTTGAAGAAATTTTAAGCAATTCAGATTCGCTCAACTCGTTTTCGGATGAGCTTGGCATCGACAACGACAAAGGTGATCAATAATGGCTAAGAAAGAACAGCAGCAAGAAGAGCTTCAGGAAGAGGAAGTCCTAGAAGTCAGTTTACTTGAGCAAGCCATTGGCGCAACCAAGCAAACCGCAAAAGATGTTACCGAAGATTTATTAAAAACGTTAACCTCCGAAGCAATGAAAGGTACGGTAAAGTGGAATAAAAACTTGGCCGTTACCATTAATGCCGCTATTTCTGCGATTGATGACGTTTTATCCGAACAAATGTCGGCTATTTTACAAAATGATAAATTTCAGAAACTCGAAGGTTCTTGGCGTGGTTTAAATCATCTGGTGATGAATTCAGAAACCAGTACCCAATTAAAAATTCGTATGTTAAACATTAGCCAAAAAGAACTGGTTAAAGACTTATCAACCGCGGCTGAATTTGATCAAAGCCAAATTTTCAAAAAAATCTACGAAAGTGAATTTGGTATTGCTGGTGGTGAACCATATGCCGCTTTAATCGGAGATTATGAATTTTCAGCGCACCCAGATGATATTGACTTATTAACCAATATGTCCAATATTGCTGCTGCCGGTTTCTGTCCCTTTATTTCGGCTGCCGGTCCATCCATGTTTGGTTTCGATAGTTATACTGAATTGTCAAAACCACGTGACCTTGAAAAAATATTTGATTCAGCCGAATACATTCCATGGCGTAGCTTTCGCGACAGCGAAGATTCACGCTTTGTTACCTTAACCATGCCTCGCGTTTTAGCTCGTTTACCGTATGGCTCGGCAACAAAACCTGTCGAAGTGTTTAACTTTGAAGAAGCACACATTGCCAATGATGGCAAACACCTCGAAGGCGAACATGATGAATATTGCTGGATGAATGCCGCGTACACCATGGGCACGACCATTACAAAATCATTCGCTGAAAATGGTTGGTGTACCAGTATCCGTGGTGCCGAAGGTGGCGGTAAAGTTGAAGGCTTACCATCACATGTTTTTGTCAGTGACGACGGCGATATGGACCAAAAATGTCCAACAGAAATAGGCATTACCGATAGACGTGAAGCCGAACTCAGTAAGTTGGGCTTTTTACCCTTATGCCATTATAAAAATACCGATTACGCGGTCTTTTTTGGCGCACAAACAACACAACGACCTAAAGTTTATGACGATCCCGATGCCTCATCCAATGCCGCAATCTCTGCTCGCCTCCCTTATGTAATGGCAACTTCCCGTGTTGCACATTTCCTTAAAGTCATGGCGCGCGATAAAGTGGGTTCATTTATGGAAGCCACCGATGCAGAAGAATGGCTTAATCGATGGATAGGCAACTACGTGAATGCCAGCCCCGGTGCAAGCGCCGAAATGAAAGCAAAATTCCCGTTTGCCGAAGCGCAGGTCGAAGTAAAAGAAGTACCGGGCCAACCAGGTGTTTACAATGCCGTTGCATGGATGCGTCCATGGTTACAAATGGAAGAACTCACCGCTTCTCTACGACTCGTCGCCAAAATACCAAAAGCAGGATAAATAGCCGCGGGGAGAATACTCCCCGCATTTATTTAAATGGATATATCGAAGTGCTGTCGTCAACAAATAATATACCATCTCCACCCCAACAACAGCCCATCAATAGCCGTCCGGTATTAAAGTCACTGATAGAACAACCGGCTTATATCACTAACCTCGATGAATTCTTATCTGAGGCAAATACCACTAAAGCACTTTGCTACTGGCTAAGCGAACATGCACAGCAAAAATTAATCAAAAGTACCGAGGACATCACGGCAATCATCCATGCTTCGATTTCTGAAATTGATCATTTAATTAACCAGCAACTCAATACAATAATACACCACCCAACATTACAGAAGCTTGAAGCCTCTTGGCGCGGCCTATGGTTTTTATGTGTTCAAGCAGAAGACGCTAAAAATGTTAAAATAAAAGTACTCGATGTAAGTTGGGCCGATGTTGCTAAAGACATTAATCGCGCATTGGAGTTTGACCAAAGCCAATTATTTCAAAAGATTTACAATGATGAATATGGCATTGCCGGTGGTGAACCTTTTGGTGTACTCATTGGAGACTATGAAATAAGTCACCGCACCTCCAAACTTCACCCTCACGATGATTTAGCCACACTCGAAGGTATGGCAGAAATTGCAGCCACCGCCTTTACTCCGTTTATTGCGGGAGCTTCTGCTGAATTATTTGGTTTGGATAGTTTTACCGGTCTGGGGCAACCATTAAATCTACAAAATATTTTTAGCCAGAAAGAATATATAAAATGGCAACGTTTTAGAGACAAAACTGATGCACGCTTTGTCGGTTTAACCCTGCCACGTATCTTGCTACGTTTACCTTATCGTACTCAACCCGGAAGTTATAAAGGTATTTTCTTTTATGAACAATCGGCAACAAACGGTAACGAACATTATCTTTGGGGTAATGCCTGTTATGGTTTTGCCAGTATCTTAATCCGAGAATTTATTAATGTGGGTTGGTTTGGTCATATACGCGGTGTCGTGCGTAACCAGATTGGTGGCGGCTTGCTGACTAGTTTACCTGTTGACTGCTTTAAAACAGATGCAGAAAATATTCAACCTAAACCAATGACCGATGTCATCATTACCGACCACCTTGAACGCGAACTGAGTGATCTAGGCTTAATCCCCTTATGCCAATGCTACGATAGCCCTTTTGCTGCTTTTTATAATAATCAATCTGTTCACAAACCTAAATTACACAGCAACAAAGAAGCCAATGTTAATGCCAAACTGTCCGTTATGCTGCAACATATATTATGTGGCTCACGTATTGCACATTATATAAAAGTTATCTTTCGGGATAAAATTGGCTCTTTTCTTTCAGCCACAACAGTCGAAGAATATATTCAGAACTGGTTACATAAATACACCACTGGACGAGAAGATCTCGAATGGGAAGCGCAGGCACGCTACCCACTGCGAGAAGCATCGGTCAGTGTAAAAGAACATCCTACCAAACCGGGGCAATTTTTATGTGTGATTCATATGAAACCCCATTACCAGCTCGACCAAATGGTGTCTGAACTTGAACTTGCAACCGAATTATTAAAAACAGGTTAAGCATGGCACAAGTAAATAAAAAGAAAAAATTAAGAGCGTCCATACTCGACCGATTGTTGGATGATGAGCCTCAAATAACGATAGATGCCGATACTAATAAGTACCACAAACTTAAAAATTTACGCAATAGTGTCCGTAGAGATCTCGAAAATTTATTAAATACCCGGCACAAACTAATGGAACCCGCAGAAGAGTTTCCGCAACTTGAATTATCATTATTAAATTATGGTCTACCCGATCTTGCAACTGTGAATATGTCAGATATAGACAAAAAACAACAATTCATCGAAAATTTTGAATCCATATTAAGAGATTACGAACCCCGTTTTAAATCTGTTAAAGTTTCGTTACAGGACAATACGGATAAACTAGATCGTACGGTACGATTCAGAATTGATGCAACACTGTACGCCGATCCTTACCCTGAAGTGATTGTCTTCGATTCCGTATTGGAACCGGTGACACGTTCGATTAATGTCAAAGAGGTCGGCAATGGCTGATGAACTGCTTCCCTATTTTGAAAAAGAACTCGCCTTTATACGTCAGTTGGGCGCAGAGTTTTCGAAAGAACAGCCCAAAATTGCCGGGCGGTTGGGTATTAATGCCGATACCATTGAAGATCCACACGTTTCACGGTTAATAGAAAGCTTTGCGTATTTAAATGCCCGCATACAGCATAAACTTGATGATGATTTTCCTGAGCTGAGTGATTCCCTACTCAATGTATTGTTTCCGCATTACCAACGCCCTATTCCATCTATGAGTATTATCCAGTTTGAGGCGAATGAAGACCAACTGGACTCCAGTTACATCGTTGAAAAAGATACCTTATTGGAAACAGAATTGTTTAAAGGTGAACGCTGTCATTTTACCTCCGTGTATCCAACCGAAATGCTTCCCATTAAAGTCACCGCCGCTAAAGTGATTGGTCGTCCTTTTGTCACCCCGGGTTCATCGTCAATAAAAGGGGCACAAAGTGTATTAAAAATATCATTGGAAACTTTTTCTAACGAAATACTGTTTTCAGAACTCACCCCCGATAAGATTCGCTTTTATTTAAAAGGGCAGTCTCAACATATTAATCCCTTATACCAATTACTTTTAAATGATTGTTTAAACGTGGTCATCGCTCAATCAGAGGATGACACCGCACCGGTGTTTCTTGGCAAGGACAGTATTCAGGCTGTTGGCTTTAACGAAGATGACGGCCTATTGCCTTATCCACCTGCATCGTTTAGCGGCTACAGGTTATTAACGGAATACTTTATCTTTCCTGAAAAATTTATGTTTGTTGACTTTACCGAACTGGCAAAAAAATTAACAACATATACTAGCAATAAACTGGATCTGTATGTTTATTTTTCTAGCTCCGATGTTGAACTTGAACATAATATCTCGAATGAAACCTTTCTGTTAGGTTGCACCCCTGTTATTAATTTATTTAAACAGAAAACAGATCCGATTAAACTTGATCATACTCAACATGAATATCAGATTATTCCAGATGTACGTCGTCCAGCTGGTTTCGAGGTTTATTCCATCGACAAAGTAGTAGCAACCAGTTCAGCCGGCGAACATGAAGAATTTCACCCAATCTACGGGCTAACCCATGAACATCAGGAAAGCGAAACTCATTCATTCTGGTCTGCCTCGCGACGACATTCTAAACTGGGGGATTTTGAACGTGATGACGCAACGGATGTTTATATTAACCTTATCGATTTGAATTTTAATCCTAATCTGGCTGACGATCGGATCCTTGTGATTAATACAACCTGTAGTAACCGTAACCAACCGGCTAAACTCCCTTTTAATAATGAACAACCGAGTTTGCAATGTGTTGATAGCGCACCGCCGTGTTCAAGTATTCGTTGTATTACAAAACCATCTGCGACGGTACAACCACCCTTACGTAACCATGCACGTTGGCGACTATTATCACATCTTAACTTAAATCATTTGTCACTCACTGGGCAGGATAATGCCACCGAGGCATTAAAAGAAATTTTACGCTTATATGATTTTGGTGAATCGGCTGTTACTCGTGCGCTTATTGCATCCATTGAAAATGTAGATGCTCATCCTATCAGCGCACCACTGAATATTGATGGCCGAGCCACATTATGCAGGGGTATTGAAGTAGAGGTAATACTGGATGACTCACAACTGGCAGGCAGTAGCAGTTTTTTGTTTGCCAGTGTTTTAGAACATTTTTTTGCGTTGTATTGCTCAATTAACTCCTTTACTCGCGTACTTGTAAAATTAAAAAATAAAGAAGGCTATCTTAAAAAATGTCCACCACGAGCTGGCAAAAAAATACTTCTGTAACACAGCATCTAACCGCTAACGCACCGGCTTATTCGTTTATTCAAACCGTGCGTCTGTTAGAGCGTAGTTGTTTTTATGAATCGCAACAACAAAGTGATTCTAGAAAAATTATGCCGATCGCGCGTTTTGTACCCCCCGATACAGAAGCGATTCGTTTTCATAGTAATCAGAAACTGGAGTTTTTCTCATCCGAAATAGCTTCCATTAGCCCCGAAAAGAAGCAACAAACTCAAGCACACACAGGCCAATGGCATGTGTTAGTTAACCTGATGGGATTAACGGGCGCAACGGGTGTATTGCCCTATCACTACACAGAAATGATTTTACAGCGACTTAAAATAAAAGATAAGTCACTATTAAAATTTTTCGATTTATTTAACCATCGTACTATTTCATTGTTTTATCAAGCATCTGTAAAATATCGTTTACCAATTGAATACGAAAGAAAACGAATTGCAACTAAACCATTACAAGAAAAAGACTCACACACAAAAGCACTCTTGTCACTTATTGGCCTAGGGACAAAACATCTTAATAACCGTCTCTATACTGATGATGAATCATTATTATTTTATAGTGGCTTATTAAGCCAAAACATTAAAACATCAAGTGGTTTAAAACAGATACTACAGCGACATTTTTCAATACCTGTAAAAATAAAAGAATTTGTAGGTCAATGGCAACCTCTAATTGATGATGTGCGTACCCGATTAACATCAAAAGCACAACCAAAAGGCCAAAATGCCAGCTTAAGCCGTACAGCCATTCTTGGACAAAAAGGTTGGTATGCACAAGGGAAAATTCGCATTATTCTTGGACCACTCGATAAAGATCAACAACAACGTTTCGCTCCGGGTACTCCCGCACTTAAAGCATTAAATGAAATTGTACGCCTTTACGCCGGAATGGAATGTAATTATGATTTTATCATTCGTGTTAAACGTTCCGACATACCTGATAAAGTGGAGCTTAGTAAAAAATCACCACCCATTGTTGGTTGGAATACCTGGTTACCAAAATCAGGTGGACAGAATATGGAAAGCAAAACGGTGGATATTGTTGTATCGCCTAATAGATTGAAATAAATAGAAGATTGTCATTGCGAGCGATAGCGCGGCAATCTTGTAGTTGCGTGGTACATATAGAAAGATTGCCGCGCTATCGCTCGCAATGACTATTGTTTATATACATAAATAACCAAAAATAGAATTAGAAATAATAAGGAACAATTATGATTAGCATCGACTTAAAATCACTAGTAGGGAAATTAAACAACCCTAGCCAAACTGCACTGGAAGGCGCAGCTGGCTTTTGTCTATCACGCCAACATTATAATGTTGAGATTGAACACTGGTTGATTAAGTTATTAGAGATACAAGACAGCGATCTACTGGCTATTTTAGATAAGTTTGATGTTAACCCCGGGAAATTTGCTCAGGAACTCAATAAAGAACTCGAAAACCTTAAATCAGGTAATACTCGAGCACCGGCATTGTCCCCTTCTGTTGTAGAACTGGCCAAGAGTGCTTGGATGTTGGCATCCATTGATTATCAACATCCCTTAGCAACATCGGCACATTTATTAGGTGCGATGCTACTCGATGACAACTTGCGCCGCGCAACCGAAGCCACATCAGGTGAATTAGCAAAAATAACACCCGATTCACTGCGTGAAGTTATTCGTTCCATTGTTGGTAGTACCAATGAATCCCGAGACAGTCATCTCGGTGATACCTCGACAAACAATGTCGACAGCAACAAGACAGGCACTCCCAGTAAAACACCTTCACTCGATAAATTTACAATCAACCTGACAGAATCAGCACGGCAAGGGAAAATAGATGCAGTACTGGGTCGAGATGAAGAAATCCGACAAATCATAGATATACTGATTCGACGTCGACAAAATAACCCCATTCTTACTGGCGAAGCGGGCGTAGGAAAAACCGCCGTTGTAGAAGGCTTTGCATTACGTATAGCATCCGGTGATGTCCCAGCCCAACTTAAAAATGTCACACTCCTAAATCTTGATCTTGGTTTATTACAAGCCGGTGCCAGCGTTAAAGGTGAGTTTGAGAACCGTTTAAAATCTGTTATCAGTGAAGTGAAAGCATCTCCTGAACCCATTGTACTTTTTATCGATGAAGCTCATACCATGATTGGTGCAGGTGGAAAAGAAGGCCAAGGGGATGCAGCCAATTTATTAAAGCCAGCCCTCGCGCGTGGCGAACTAAGAACGATTGCAGCAACGACTTGGGCCGAATATAAAAAATATTTTGAACGTGATGCTGCTTTAACTCGACGCTTTCAAGTAGTAAAAATAGAAGAGCCTGATGAAGAAAAGGCCATTAATATGATGCGTGCTATTTCTGTTATGCTACAAAACCACCATGGCGTTCGTATTATGGATGAAGCCATTATTGACTCGGTTAAATTATCTAGCCGCTATATTACTGCACGGCAATTACCGGATAAATCAGTAAGTTTACTCGACACCGCATGTGCCCGTGTTTCCTTAAGCCAAAGCGCGACCCCTGTTTCGGTCGAAGATACGCAACGTCGAATCAGCCAATGCCAGACTAATATCCAATTACTCGAACGGGAGAATGCAATTCTTGGGAATTGTGATGAACGTATTCAATCACTCAATACTGAATTAAGTGCGTTGGAAGTGCAACTGGTTGAACAAGAAGCACAATGGGATAAAGAAAAAGATATTGTCGAAAAAATTCATCAACTGCAAAAAGAAATAGAAGACGATTTTCATATCAACAATTCCAAACAGAAGAACACATCAGCAAAACAAAAAAATAAAAAAGAAATAAGTCCGGCTGAACGCAATAAAATAAAAACGGAATTACATAAATTAATGGATACCTTAACGAATGTTCAAGGTGAAACCCCAATGATCCAGATTAACGTCGGCAGTCAGGCCATTGCTGAGGTGGTTGCCAACTGGACAGGTATCCCGGTTGGAAAAATGATGACCGATGAAATACATTCCATTATGGATCTTAAAAATATTCTAAGTCAGCGTATTATTGGGCAACCACATGCCTTGGAAGCTATCGCACAAAATATTCGCACATCGCGGGCTGGTTTAACTGACCCAAGGAAACCCGTAGGCGTCTTCTTTATGGTGGGCCCCAGCGGCGTTGGTAAAACTGAAACCGCACTGGCATTGGCTGATATTTTATACGGTGGAGAACAAAATATTACTACCATTAATATGTCTGAATTTAAAGAAGAACATAAAGTATCAATGCTATTAGGTTCACCACCAGGCTATGTAGGTTATGGTGAAGGTGGCGTACTCACCGAAGCCGTCAGACGCAAACCCCACAGTGTGATCTTGCTTGATGAAATGGAAAAGGCACATCCCGGTGTACAGGATATTTTCTATAATTTATTTGACAAAGGCACCATCAAAGATGGTGAGGGACGCGACATTGATTTTCGTAACACCGTTATTATCATGACCTCCAATGCAGGCGAAGAACATATTCGTGCAATTTGTGCGGCCAGTGACAAAGTGCCTGAGCCGGATGTATTGCTGGATAATTTCCGTCCACAACTTTTAAATTATTTTAAACCCGCATTTTTAGGAAGAACCAAGGTTATCCCCTACTACCCGTTAGTTGATGAAGATTTAATGAAAATATGTAAAATAAATATGCGGAAAATTGAAAAAAGAGTCCGTGAAAATTATAATGCCAAATTTGATTATAATGATGATGTTATTTTACATATTGTTGCGCGGAGTCAGGAAGTAGACACCGGTGCGCGTAATATAGAAAACATATTAACTCAAACCATGTTACCTGAAATGGCATCAGAATGTTTATCCAGAATGGCTGACAATATTGAGATTTCTAGTATTTATGTGGACGTAACAAAGGAAGGGCATTTTCAATACAGTGTCAATAAACACTCTGTATCCAACAAAGACAAGACGGAATATCGTGAAGCAGCACTTATTGACGAGTAGCAGCTCAAATAACCCTAATACAAGCCGTTAGTAGAAGTAGATACCACGATGTTCACAAAACTAT
Organism: uncultured Thioalkalispiraceae bacterium; assembly: GCA_964472525.1. Taxonomy (GTDB): domain Bacteria; phylum Pseudomonadota; class Gammaproteobacteria; order UBA6429; family Thiohalophilaceae; genus SZUA-37. Next base: position 87,349 of record CAYYLL010000009.1, read on the forward strand.
CTCGATTCATTATATTATTATTTTGGGTTTTACCCATTATTTCTGTATATCCAAAAAACACGGAAATAGCCGATATTAATAATCTTGATAGCAAGTTTATAAAATTATCTGCGGCTGTATATAAAGACTCACCACTAATAACAACGAGTAGTTATAAGGAAATAAAAAACATTAAGATTTTACATCAAATGGTAGTAGAACTAATCAAAAAAAATAAGTACTTTGAGGCTATTCAATTAATTAAATACAAACAGAATTTAATCCAAAAAAATATAGATGATCCTGCTGTATTTCTATTTATAGATTTATTGATGACACATAATGAATGGACTACCGCCAATAATTTATACCAATACATTAAAAGAGAAGGCGATAAATCACTTATATCCAATGTGAAATTTATATTTTCAAAATATTATTTCAGCAGAAATAAATGGAAGAAAACAATCAAACTACTCAGCGGAGTTATTGATGATTTGGCAGTCAATGATGGATATTATGCATTAATAATGAATGGTATCGCATTACAAAATCTTAAAAAACATCGTCAGGCATTAAAATATTATGCAAAAGTTCCAAAAACATCGCCTTACTATCAATACGCACAACTCAATACGGCACTTGTCTATATACGACAAGGCTGGTGGTCAGATGCACACATTATTATTACTACGCTTATAAAAGAAAAATTACCTCGTATGTTGGATAAAAAGGAATTTACCAATCGGCTTTATCTGGTATTGGGATATTCTTTTTTACGGCAGGAGTATTTCAGAGAAGCTCGAGAAGCCTTCCGAAATATACAAAAAGACAGCCGCTATGCAAACCGAGCTTTACTGGGTATATCACTTGCAGCAGCCAGCCAAGGAGACAACATTGGATCTTTAAATATTCTTAACATATTACAACAAAAGGACCCACTCGCACTCCCCGTTGAAGAAACCTACTTATTATTACCCTATGTATATGAAAAAATAGGCCAGCATAAAACAGCCTCGGCCAGTTATTCTATTGCCTTAACTTATTACCAAAAAAGAATACGTGACATTAATTCAATACTCAAAAATATGCCTATCACACGCAATATCAACATTAAAAATAATACCTTAATCATAAAAAATAATAGAATTAATTTTCGAGAAAAACACCTTATATTTTTTATAAATAATCTGAAAGAGCTGAGACTATTTAAATCTAGAGTAAAAATCCCGGCATTACAAAGCAAGATTAATACCCTTGCAACAAAGTATAATGCCATGCTTAAAAGAATTATTATCGATACATTAAAACAACGAGCCGACTATCTAAAAAGTTACCAGAATCAATCTCAATATGGGTTGGCAAGACTATATGATAATAGCAAATCAAAGTCTGATTAAAATGAAATATAAAATTAAAACATCCTTACGAGTACTAATGCGGCAATCTTCCTTAATCGAGGTATACGGTAGAAATAGAACAAAATATTTTTTTCGATGGCCTCGTAACGGAGCTATAATAACTAGTCTATTATTAAGCGCATGTGCAACGCACCAACAACACAATACCTTGCGTGATTTTGATGTTATCCAAAGTAATAAAAAACAACAAATTGTCTATATAAAACCAAAAACTAATGAAGAAATTAAAGCAGCCTATCTGGAATATTTAAAACATGCTAATAGTAATAACCGAGCTAGAATGACGGCTATCAGTCGACTTGCTGATATTGAATTTGATTTAAGTGATGAATTACTGGACAGCAAGAAAAAATCCAATGCGAATGCCATATGGGATGACAAAAAATATTACGCTAAAATCGACAAGACAATAGAATTATTAACAACATCTCTACACGATTACCCTAAAGAAAAGAATAATGACAGATTACTTTATCAACTTTCAAAAGCTTATGAACAAAAAGGTGATATAAATAATTCTATCCGAAGACTTAAACAGCTGATAAAACAATTCCCTAAGTCACCCTATTATATCGAGGCACAATTTAGAATAGGTGAGACTGCATTCACTCACAAAGATTACATCACAGCAGAAGATGCTTATACTGAAGTTATTAGCTCAAAGAAGAATGCTCTTTATTATGAAAAAGCCATATTCAAACGCGGTTGGGCACGATTCAAGCAAAACTATTATATAGAATCTGTGGATGATTTAGTCAGTGCCATTACTTATCATGATTTTGCACCCTACACATCACTCGATAAATCTGAGAAATCACAATACGATGAATATTATCGTACCATTGGCCTTGCATTCGCATATGCAGGTGGTGTTGCTCCACTACGCAATTATATGAAAACCAACCAGAGTCTTAAATTTAAATACCCTATTTATTTAAGTGTGAGTAATGTATATTTAAAACAGGAACGTTATTCTGATGCCGTTGCGGTACTTGAAAAATTTATCCAACAAGAAAAAAAATCTAAAATGGTTCCCTATGCCTACTTAAATATTCTGGACATTTGGGACAAAGGTGGTTTTGCAGAAAAATTAAACAAATCAGCTAATCAGTTTTATTTGGCCTATAACCCCAATAGCCCTTACTGGCGAAAGAATAAAATTGACAAAAAGACTGGGAAGTCTATTACATTATCACTTAAGAAATATATTTTAAGAATGTCGAACTATTTTCATCAGGCATACCAACGTGACAAGAAACAATCTGATCTTGCCTCTGCACAAGTCTGGTATAAGCGTTATCTAAATAATTACCAAGATTATATCCGCAAAGATAATATTAATTACCTATATGCCGAACTCTTATCAACCTCGAAAAATATAGCAACAGCATTGAAATATTATGAAAAAGCAGCCTATGATAATAAAATTATTTTAAACAAAGATGCTGCTTATGCAACTATTATTACTACAGACCGATTAATAAATTCCCCACATCTATCAGCACAAAAAAAGAGAGTCTATCTTAAAAAACATATTGAATATGCTACCCTATTTAGTCAACTCTACCCTTCTGACAAAATGACAGGGAATATCATCAGCCATGCGACTGAACTCGCCTTTAATAATCACTTATACTCAAAAGCCATTGCTTTATCTAACCTCGTTCCAGAAACAAGTTCAATAAGGGTTATTCAAAAAACGGGGGTTTTAGCTGCGCAATCCTATTTTAAATTAAAACGCTATGCCGAAGCAGAAGAAAGATACTCGGCATTATTAAAATACCACTATTCGAATCCAAAAAATATTCGGAACTTAGAAAATCATCTGGCTTTATCAATTTATAAGCAAGCTGAAACAGCTAAGAAAAAACGTGATATCGCATCTGCAACAAAACATTTTATGCGCATCGCTAAGATTGTTCCACAATCCAGTATTGCACCGACTGGCTTATATGACGCTATCGCTTTATTTATGTCTAATAAACTATGGAATAAAGCCATCTCAACAATGAAGGAATTTCAAAAGTTATACCCAAAACATAAACTCAATAATAATATTACAAAAAATCTTTCTATTGCCTATTTAAACTCAAACCAAAACTTAAAAGCTGCACAGGAGTTTGAACGATTATCATCATTAGGTAATGATAATAATCTTAAGAAAACAGCACTTCTGCAAGCCGCAGAACTCTATGAAAAGAAGGGGGATATATCAGCAGCAATACGCTCGTATAAAAAATACGTTCTTAATTATAAGAAACCTTTCCCTCAATATATGGAAGCCATGTATAAATTGTTAAAACTTAATGATTTTATAAATAACCCTAAACGGGTTTCATTTTGGAGGGGGAAAATTATAAATGCAGATCGGCGCATCTACAAGAAGAATAAAACGGCACGAACCCGGTTTATTGCATCAACTGCAATCATATCCCAGGCGAGAGAGGAAGACCAATTATATAGGGCAATACAACTTACCCGTCCATTAAAGAGGAATTTAAGAAGGAAGAAAAAAGAAATGCAGAGAACCGTTCGACTCTATGGAAAGGCATCAGTATACAAAATATCAGAGGTCAGCACAGAAGCCACCTACGCCATTGCATCCATATATAACGACTTTAGCAAAGCACTCCTGAAAGCCGAGTTACCCGCAAACTTAAATAAAGATGAACGTGAACAGTATACGATTTTACTTGAAGATAAGGCTTTTCCCTTTGAAGAAAAAGCTATTGAGTTTTATGAACTTAATATGGAACACACCAAAAGCAATACATATAATAGCTGGATTCAGAAAAGCTTAGACAGCTTACGGAAACTTTTCCCAGTTAGATATAATCGAAAATTAAAAGTAGACAGGTATATCAATGTACTCCACTAATTACATTATAAAATATCTTGTGTTATCAATACTTATTGCGATAAGCATTGGCTGTTCACAACTTCCTGAAACTAGCGATGATACTACAACAAACACTGCCGACAATAATCCATTAAGCACTGACGACTTAAATAACTATAAAAAAGCATTATATTCATTGCGGGATAACGATTTAACAAAAGCAGAAGTATTGTTAATGAATGTAACAAAACGACACCCCAACCTAGCAGGACCACACGCAAATATTGGCTTAATTTACTACAAGCAAGGTAAAATTAAAAAAGCAACACAATCATTGAATAAAGTGATTCAACTCAACCCACGAAACCCATATGCCTATAATTTGTTAGGTATTATTAAGAATGACAAAGGTGATTTTTTAGGTGCAGAAAAATATTTTTTACTAGCCATAAAATACAAGAAGGATTATGCAAAGGCACAATATAATATAGCTTTACTTTATGACATCTACTTCCACAAGATCCAAGAATCTATCAACCACTATCAGCAATATCTAAATATTATCAAAGAAAAAGGCATAAAAGACAAACAAACCCGCGACTGGGTTAAACAACTACAAAGCTCACTAAAACAAGGATGAATGCCATGTACAAATTAATGTTGAAAATATTACTAATAATTAATATTGTCATAGCACCTATATTTTATAACATGACACAAGCCGATATTGAAATTAAAATGGATACGACGACCATTAAAGGCAATACTGAATTACCAAAAATATTATATATTGTCCCTTGGCAAACGATAAAACATTCAAAACAAAATGAACAGCAATTTGTTATTCATAGTTTGTATGGTGACTTGTTTGATCCTGTATTACGAAAACAAATTGTAGCCATACATTAATAATACCATTATCACCTCCTAAGTATGTCAGTATTATAAGCTATAATATGTAAAAGTTTATACCAAATCTGATGTAATCCCCCCGAAAATAAAAGGAGTTTTAAGTAGAGAATTCTCGTAAACTAAGAACAGGCGTTTTCTATGAAAAAATCACGTTACACTGACAGTCAGAT
>CAYYLL010000010.1:0-81811 GCA_964472525.1 uncultured Thioalkalispiraceae bacterium
CAACGCATGAAAAGTTGGTTTCAGGGGAATTTTTAAATTTTACAAAACACTGTAATGCAGTGAGGAGGTCTAAGATGTTTGAACTAATGGATACATACAGCCAGAGTGCGGTTATTAAAGTCATCGGTGTTGGTGGTGGTGGTGGTAATGCTGTTGAGCATATGGTGAATAAAGAATTGGAGGGGGTTGAATTTATTTGTGCGAATACGGATGCACAGGCAATTAAAAACTCCTCGGCGCGTACCGTTTTGCAATTAGGTGGCAACATTACTAAAGGTCTCGGTGCCGGCGCTAATCCTGAAATAGGTCGACAAGCTGCATTAGAAGATCGTGAACGCATTGCCGAAGTGATTGAAGGTTCGGATATGATCTTTATTACCGCAGGCATGGGTGGTGGTACCGGCACCGGTGGTGCTCCGGTCGTTGCACAAGTCGCGCGTGAAATGGGTATTTTAACCGTTGCGATTGTGACTCGACCTTTCCCGTTTGAAGGTAAAAAGCGCATGGATATTGCTAGCAATGGTATTGATGAATTAAAAGGTTACGTGGATTCATTGATTACTATTCCTAATGAAAAATTACTCAGTGTATTAGGCAAAAATATGAGTTTACTCGATGCCTTTAAAGCTGCGAATGATGTTTTACTCGGTGCAGTGCAAGGCATCGCTGAGTTGATTACTCGCCCCGGTTTAATCAATGTCGATTTTGCTGATGTGCGTACGGTGATGTCGGAAATGGGCATGGCCATGATGGGTTCAGGTCGGGCAACGGGTGAAGGGCGTGCACGCGAAGCGGCTGAATCGGCCATTGCAAGTCCATTATTAGAAGATGTCAATTTATCCGGTGCGCGTGGTATTTTGGTCAATGTGACTGCGGGTATGGATTTGTCGATTGGTGAGTTTGAGGAAGTGGGTAATACGGTAAAAGAGTTTGCTTCTGAGAATGCCACGGTCGTTGTGGGAACGGTGATTGACCCGGCAATGAGTGGTGAATTACGCGTCACCGTTGTTGCAACCGGTTTAGGCAATGAGGTACAAGCTGCTGTCGATGTGCCGACATTGGTCGTTGATAAAACACTTAATGGTGAAGTGGATTATGCGCAACTTGATCGGCCTACTATCAAACGTCGTCAGGAAACATCCACTGACTCGCGTACTGGAGCCGATGCAAACCTGGAGTATCTGGATATTCCTGCCTTTTTACGTCGTCAGGCTGACTGATCTGGGAGAGAGCGCACAGAAATAAGACAAATAGCATATAAAATAAGCATTTATCCGTGAAATTTGAACTATTGGACTAAAATAGGCACTAAGTCCTTCAAGTTTCTAGGTTTTAAGACGCTAAGAGTTTAACCCTAGTTTGGCTGTTGCTGTAACACTGCTTTTTGTATTACTATTAGTCTCTTGTGTAAATTTTAAGCGGCGAACCGGGTTTGTGAAGGCTTGGTCTTGTTTTTGCATATATTAAATTGTTCTTTCAGAGGAAAATGCTAAGTGATTTATCAACGTACACTTAAAAATGTTATTCGTGCCACCGGTGTTGGTTTGCATACGGGTGAAAAGGTTTATTTAACGTTGCGACCAGCTGCAGCGGATACGGGTATTATTTTTAGACGTGTTGACCTCGATAAACCTGTTGAAATTCCGGCTACACCTGAAAATGTGGGGGATACCACCTTATCGACTACGTTGATTAAAGATGGTGTGCGTATTTCTACGGTTGAACACTTATTATCTGCGATGGCGGGCTTAGGTATTGATAATGCCTATATTGACTTAAATGCTGCAGAAGTGCCGATTATGGATGGTAGTGCGGGGCCTTTTGTCTTTTTAATCCAGTCTGCTGGTATTGAAGAACAAAAAGCACCAAAACGATTTATCCGTATTAAACGTAAAATTCGCCTCGAAGACGGCGATAAATGGGTACAATTTGAGCCATTTGATGGCTTTAAAGTGGCTTTTAGCATTGATTTTGACCATCCCGCCTTTAATGAAGGTAAACAACAGGCCGAAATTGACTTTTCAACCACTTCTTTTGTAAAAGAAGTGAGTCGCGCACGTACGTTTGGTTTTATGAATCAAATTGAAACATTGCGCTCAAAAAATCTGGCACTCGGTGGCACGCTCGATAATGCGATTGTAATGGACGGTTACCGGGTATTAAATGAAGATGGCCTGCGTTATGCCGATGAGTTTGTTAAACACAAAATTCTTGATTCTATTGGTGACTTGTACTTATTAGGCCACAGCTTGATCGGTGCCTTTTCTGGTCATAAATCTGGTCATGAATTGAACAATAAATTACTCTGTGCCTTGCTTGCAGAGGAAGACGCTTGGGAGCAAGTTAGCTTTGCCGACCCTCAAGAAGCCCCCATTTCCTTTATAAAACCGGTTTCTGCTACCTAAATCCGGTTTTTCCCCCTTGATTTCACCATAAAGTGTAGGTAATATCTTACACTTAACATAAACCTATATTAGAAAAATATAATATAAAACAATACGTTATTTAGCTTTTTCCGCCATTTTTAATAAAGCATTTTTAATCGTGGCATTTTCAATCGTGTTTGCAGTGTCTTTAAGACATTTTGCGGTTTTTTTGGAAATAGGCTTAGGTTTTAAAGTATTGACACGTGTCTGTGTATGCCATGTTGGATTCACTTTTATTTCGATATTTTTTATAGGAATAAAATATTGTGACTGGTGCTTCAGTTTTGCAAGTAAATCAGGGATAGAATAGCGCAATCGTGCTGACCAGATAGGTGAATCAACAACAATTACCAGTGTTTGTTTGTCCATTTTTGCAAGATGACAGTGGTGTGGTAAGGGCAGTGGCAATAGGTCCAGGAGTTTGTTGTTTAAGAATTCGAGTTTTCGAGCTTGCGTGATAAGCTCCGTAATTTGCGAATTTTTACGGTGAAGTAGTTTATTGATTTGCTTAGGTAATTTCATGCTTATTAATAGGTTGTGATTCGAACTTAATTGTACATCTTACTTTACAGTATAAATGTACATGCTAATATTTATAAAGAATTAGCGAGATTAACCGCTAACAATAATATATGTTTTTAAGGTTGTATACATATGAATATAGTACTTCTAAGAAGAAAGCAAGGGTGTTCAGGCCTTTATGTTATGGGCGCCCAAAAACTGGCTGCATTGGTTGTGGTTGGTTTCTTAATCCTGCCTCTTGGCTTGATGTATGCGGGTTATCAGCTTGGCATAAAGAATATGCGTACCAATCCCGATGATTTAAATATTGCCTATCAACTAGAAATTGATTCCCAGCGTTTAAAAATAGATGAAGCCACACAAGATGCACGTGAAAATATGGATGCGCTCGCTTTACGGTTAGGTAAGTTACAGGCACATGTTATTCGTTTGGATGCCTTGGGATCACGTTTAACGACGATGGCCAAACTCGATCGAGGTGAATTTGATTTTTCACGACCACCTGCGCAAGGTGGCCCGGTGAGTGCCTTGGATAAAAATGGTAAGCCCATGAAAATCCCTGATTTTTTAGGTGCCTTGGGTAATTTGTCGAAGCAACTGGATAGCCGTAGTCAACAGCTTAATGTACTTGAAACAATGATGATGACCAATAATTTACAGGCAGAAGTTGAGCCTGCGGGTCGTCCAATTTCTCGGGGCTGGTTGTCTTCGTATTTTGGGATGCGTACGGATCCATTCACTGGTCGTCGGGTACATCACTCAGGTATTGATTTTGCGGGTAAGTTGGGCGCAGACATTGTCGCAGTGGCGTCAGGCGTGGTGACTTTTGCGGGACGGCGTTCAGGTTATGGTAATTTAGTTGAAATTAATCATGGCAAGGGCTATTCAACTCGTTATGGACATTGTCTGAAGATCGATGTGAAAGTTGGCGATACGGTTAAAAAAGGCCAGGTTATTGCGAAAATAGGCACAACAGGCCGTTCAACCGGTCCTCACGTGCATTTTGAAGTGCTTAAGAATGGTCGGGCAATCAATCCCAAACGTTATATTCTTCGAGCAAGTAGCGCAAAATAATTGTCATAAGCAATAATGATGGCTGTTTTAATACAGTCTTTTCTTTGAAGACTTGAATAAATTAGATTAGAAATTTTCTGATTATGCTTTTATACCCTTAAACGCAGCAATTGACTGATAGAATACTGCAAATCTTTTTTTGTAATGATCCCCTCAAAATTCAAACAAAACCTTTTTCAAACTAGCATTATTTTTAGTGCGATGTTGCTGATATTATTTATATCAGCTTGTACTAATATGCAGCCTGGCTTATCAGACTTGGAGTCATCGAATCAAGATCCTGATTCGGAGGCTGCCAACATTGCCCCCCAACATTCGGCTGGCTTAGATATTCCTCCCGAAACCACTCTCAATATTATGGCGGTTGGGGACATGATGCTAGGAACCGACTACCCTGACTATCGCTTGGCACCTCAGGACGGTAAAACATTGCTTTCCGGAGTAAGCTATATTTTATCCCAGGCCGACATTACTTTCGGTAATTTAGAAGGTACTTTTGGTCGTGATGGCGTGGCAGAAAAAGCCTGTTCTGATGTAAGGCGTTGTTATGTGTTTCGAATGCCGCCACGATATGCACAGTATTTGAAGCAAGCCGGGTTTGATGTAATGAGCTTGGCCAACAACCATGCAAGGGATTTTGGCGATAGTGGACGCTTACTCACAATGCAAACCTTGGATAATGCCGGTATCCAACATTCAGGTTTAATGGGAGATGTTGCTGAGTGGGAACTCAAGGGCTTAAAAGTCGTGTTGATTGCTTTTGCCCCTTTTATTGGTGCCCATGATTTTTTGGACTTAGACTATGTGCGAAAAACGATTCAGGATTTAGCTCAAACCCATGACATAGTGATTGTTTCTTTCCATGCCGGAGCCGAGGGTAAGGAACACACGCATGTGCCGTTTGAAACAGAGTATTTTCATGATGAGAACCGTGGCGATGTGGTTCTGTTTGCACACACGGCCATAGAGGCGGGTGCAGATGTTATTCTAGGCCATGGCCCGCACGTGCCTCGTGCGGTTGAACTTTATCAGAAGCGTATCATTGCCTATAGTTTGGGAAATTTTTGTACGACGTTGGGGATTAATGTTGCCGGAATAAATGGTCTTGCGCCTATTTTGTCGATAAATATAGACCAAAAGGGGCACTTTAAGTCAGGGAAAATTATTTCAGCGCAACAACGCCGACCTGCTGGACCACAGTTAGACAGTCAACATCGGGCGGCTCGTTTGGTCAAACAACTAACCCATCAAGATTTTCCATTGGGTGCACTTGAAATTGATACAATAGGCAATATTACTGTTAAACGTCAGATAAAAGGCAAGAATATAGAAACCAAATCAGACAAAAGCAGTCTAGATAGCGTAAAATAGCATCTTAATATTGAGGTGCTTGCATTTGGTCTCATTCAGTCAGGATAGAATTTTGCTGAATTTAACTGGCGTGACAAAGTAATGGAAGAAATGGCCGTGTATCAGGTTGATACTTTATTTTAAAGACAGTCGCTATCTCTCATTTAAATCAAATAATTTAGAAAAAAATAATCCAGAATAAGCAGGAAATTGTTAATGTTTGGTAAAGTCGTAAAGAAAGTATTCGGTAGTCGTAATGAACGTTATATAAAACAGTTACAGAAAACTGTTGCTCAAATAAATGCGTTAGAACCGCAAATTCAAACATTATCAGATGAGGATTTAAAGCAGCAAACTGTAAAATTTCGTCAGCGTCTGGAGAATAATGAAACTCTAGAAGATATCTTACCCGAAGTTTTTGCCACCGCGCGTGAAGCCAGTCAACGTGCACTGGGTATGCGCCACTTTGATGTGCAGCTGATCGGTGGCATGGTTTTACATCACGGTAAAATTTCAGAAATGCGTACCGGTGAGGGTAAAACCTTAATGGCAACCTTATCTGTGTACTTAAATGCGATTGCAGGCAAAGGTGTACATGTGGTGACGGTGAATGACTATCTTGCCAAGCGTGATGCAGAGTGGATGGCTAAACTCTATAATTTTCTGGGTTTATCAGTTGGTGTTGTCGTTGCAGAACAAGAACAGGAAGAAAAACGTGAAGCCTATGCCGCTGACATTACCTATGGCACCAATAATGAATATGGTTTTGATTATCTGCGCGATAATATGGCCTTTGAAATAGCCGATAAGTTTCAACGTGGGCATAATTTTGCTGTTGTCGATGAAGTGGATTCCATTCTAATCGATGAAGCGCGTACACCCTTAATTATTTCAGGCCCCGCTGAAGACAGTTCTGAACTTTATTTTAAGATTAATCAACTTGTTCCTAAACTGGTTAAGCAGGAAGAAGAAGACGGGCCGGGAGACTATTCTGTTGAAGAAAAAAACAAACAAATACATTTATCAGAAGAAGGTCACCAGCATGTAGAAGAAATGTTGACTGAAGCAGGTTTACTGGCAGAAAACGAAAGTTTATATAATCCTGCTAATATTGGTTTGATGCATCATGTGAACTCTGCTTTACGTGCGCATGTATTATTTCAAAAAGATGTTGATTACATCGTATCGAATAATGAAATTGTTATTGTGGATGAGTTTACCGGGCGAACTATGCAGGGGCGGCGTTGGTCAGATGGCCTTCATCAGGCAATAGAAGCAAAAGAAGGGGTGAATATTCAGCAGGAAAACCAGACAGTTGCCTCGATTACTTTCCAGAACTATTTCCGTTTATATGAGACATTGTCGGGCATGACAGGAACGGCCGATACAGAAGCGTATGAATTCCAACAAATTTATGGTCTGGAAGTGGTTGTGGTACCAACGCATCGGGAAATGGTACGTATCGATCAGGTCGATCAAATTTTTCTGACGCAGGCTGAAAAATTTAAAGCCATTATTGACGACATCAAAGATTGTCAAAAAAGAGGTCAGCCGGTATTAGTGGGTACGGCTTCGATTGAAGTATCTGAGTTTTTGCATAGTATGCTTAAAAAAGAAAAGGTACAACATGCCGTTTTAAATGCGAAACAACATGCGAGTGAAGCGGATATTGTTGCAGAGGCCGGGTTGCCGGGAGTTGTCACGATTGCGACGAATATGGCGGGTCGTGGTACCGATATTGTACTCGGTGGGAATCTTGATATGGAAATTGAAAAATTAAAGAAACCGGATGATATTAAAATTGAAAAATTAAAACAGGATTGGGAAAAACGACATCAACAAGTATTAGATACCGGTGGCTTACGAATTATTGGTACTGAACGCCATGAATCTCGACGCATAGACAACCAATTACGTGGCCGTGCCGGGCGACAGGGTGATCCGGGTATCACACGATTTTATTTATCGTTAGAAGATAACTTGATGCGTATTTTTGCTTCCGAAAAAATGGCATCCATTATGCAACGCTTGGGGATGCAGGAAAATGAAGCGATTGAACATCCGTGGGTGAGTAAAGCGATTGAAAATGCACAACGAAAAGTTGAAGGACATAACTTTGATGCACGTAAGAACTTGTTGGAATATGATGATGTTGCCAACGACCAGCGCAAAGAAATTTATCGAAAACGTAATGAATTAATGGAAGTTGAAGATATATCTGAAGACATAAAAGATTTACGTTATGAAGTGGTTAATTCCATTATAAATGCTTATATTCCACAACAAAGCATGGAAGAACAATGGAATATTTCAGGCTTGGAAGATGTGATGGATGATGACTTTGGTATTAATGTTAATATTAAATCATGGTTGAAAGCAGACGATGCTCTGCACGAAGAAAGCTTACGCGATAAAATATTACAGGAAGTTGAACAAGCCTACGAACTTAAAGAAAAAGAGTCGGGCCCTGAAGTAATGCGTCATATTGAAAAAGCAGTGATGTTACAAGTTCTGGATCATCAATGGCGAGAGCATTTGGCAACAATGGATCAACTTAGGCAAGGGATCCATTTGCGTAGTTACGCACAAAAAGATCCAAAGCAGGAATACAAGCGAGAAGCCTTTCAACTTTTTGTTGAGTTGCTTGATAGAATGAAACGAGAAGTGATTACTCTTTTAAGTCGGGTACAGGTTCGAAGTGAAGAAGAAGTTGAAGCCTTGGAACAACAACGACGTCTTGAGATGAACGGTGATATGGAATATCAACATGATGAAGTATCAGCCATGGGTAATGACGAAGCACCTGAAGAACATACTCCCTTTGTTCGAGATGGTCGTAAAGTGGGGCGTAATGAACCTTGCCCCTGTGGTTCAGGTAAAAAATACAAACAGTGTCATGGTCGTTTAAATTAAATAAAAATAATTAATGAATATATTGGATGACATCAATCATTTACTCCCTGTTGCGGGTATTAGTCTGGCGACGGCAGCCGCAAATATTTGTTATGCAGAGCGAACCGATCTTACTTTAATTGAACTTGCGCCAGACTCTACAACTTCTGCGGTGTTTACACAAAATGCTTTTTGTGCGGCACCAGTAACGGTTGCTAAACAACATTTGAATCAGGCTAGTCCACGGTATTTACTTGTTAATGCGGGTAATGCTAATGCGGGCACGGGGCAGGCAGGTATTGATGCGGCCAAAGCCTGTTGCGAGTCTGTTGCGGCTGAGCTAGGTTGTGATGCGAATCAGGTTTTGCCTTTTTCAACCGGTGTTATTGGCGAGAACTTACCAGTTGATAAAATTCAACAAGTGATCCCAGATCTAAAAATTGATCTGAACCCACATCATTGGATGTCCGCAGCCAAAGCTATCATGACAACCGATACGGTTCCTAAAGGTGTGTCCTGTCAGGTGAGTATCGCCAATCAGATTGTTACTATCACCGGTATTGCCAAAGGTGTTGGGATGATACGGCCAGATATGGCAACGATGCTTGCGTATATTACAACCGACGCTAAAGTTGAAAAAACTTTACTGGATGATTGCATGAAAGAATCGGTTGCTCAATCACTTAATCGAATTACGGTGGATGGTGATACATCAACAAACGATGCCTGTGTGTTAGTTGCGACGGGGCAGAGCAAAGTTGCAATCTCTGAGTTAAATTTAAAAGAATTTCAACAAGCACTCAATAAAGTATTTGAAACCTTGGCCAAAGCGTTAGTGCGAGATGGTGAGGGTGCAACCAAACTTATTACGATTAATGTGACTGAAGCACAAAATACGAATGAATCTGATCGGGTTGCTTATACGGTTGCCCATTCTCCTTTAGTTAAAACGGCTTTCTTTGCTAGTGATCCAAACTGGGGGCGTATTTTAGCCGCAGTGGGGCGTGCGGGGATTAAAGATCTGAATATCAATACACTGAAAATATTTATTGGCGATATTTGTATCGTTGAAAATGGAGCGCGCTCGGCATCGTATAGTGAAGAACTTGGGCAGAAGGTAATGAACGAGACGGAAATCACTATTCATATTCAACTAAATCGCGGTCAAGCTAATTCACAAATATGGACATGTGACTTTTCTTATGACTATGTCAAGATTAATGCTGAATATCGTTCATAAAGAATTCCCTTTCCTTTTATAATATCTTTATCCTCTATTTACATGAAGCAAAAAGTACATGTGTCTGTTGGTCTGATTAAGAATAGTAATAACGAATATCTTATTTCAAAACGACATACACATTTACATCAGGGTGGTTTGTGGGAATTTCCTGGTGGAAAAGTTGAAGTAAACGAAACAACTTATGCTGCATTGTGTAGAGAACTTGATGAAGAACTTAATATTGCAGTTAAACATGCAGAGCCGTTACTTCGTATTTCATATCGTTATCCTGATAAACATGTTTGCTTAAATGTATGGTTGGTCGATGACTTTACGGGGATTGCACAAAGCCCATCTGGGCAGGCTATTAAGTGGGTTACTTCTTCAGAACTTATAGACTATGACTTTCCACTTGCAAATAAAGCAATTTTAAATTGTATTCAGTTGCCAGTGTATTACGCTATTACAGGTCATTTTACGGATAAAAATAATTATATTGAATATTTCAAAAATTGTTTGAATAAAGGTATTAAGCTTATTCAGCTACGTTCCCCAACCTTAGATTTAGATACATTGGTTGATTTGGCCATGGCTTCAAAATATTTATGTGAAAAAGAAAAGGCAAAGCTAATGGTAAATGCCGATGCCGATTTTCTGAAAAGATACGATGTTGATGGCATACACTTAAATACACAACGTTTATTTCAATATACTTCACGCCCAATTCATCCTAAAAAAATTCTGGCTGCCTCGGTACATAATTTAGATGAATTACAGCAGGCAATAAAGATTGATGTTGATTTTGTTGTTGTCTCACCAGTGTTAAAAACAACAACTCACCCGAATGCTTCTACTTTGGGTTGGGATGGTCTTGAGAACATAATTAGCCATTCCAGTATCCCTGTTTTCGCCTTGGGAGGAATGCAGCAAGCTATGTTGTCAGAAGCAAAAGACACCGGTGCTTTTGGTATTGCCGCAATCAGTGAATTTTGGAATAAATAAGAGTGAAACTTGTTTTACAATCGGTTGCCATTGCTTTTGTTGTGGTTGTTATTATTTTTTTATGGAAATTATATTTATCATCATCTTCACAATCTGTAACTCCTGATAAAGTTATTACCTTAACGGCTTTGGCTCCATGTCATTTAGCTAAATCCAGTTGTTTATTTGTAGCAGGGCAACGCCAAATAGAAATTAGTCTTTCTGGAGAGATCCGTACGATGAAATCTTTCAAATTATTAACTAAATTAAATAATTTTAATTCATCAATAAAGAAAGTGCAGGTTAATTTTTCAATGCAATCAATGAAGATGGGATTTAATCATTTTCAGTTGTTAGAGGTTAAAAATACCAATTCATCCAGATATTGGCAAACATCCATTTTGTTACCTGTTTGTGTCAGTCAGCGCACAGATTGGTTAATGACTCTTTCGATAATATCTGAAGATACAATATACCGGGTTAGTATTCCGCTACAGATAAAATAAGGTATTGACTTAGGTATAATCATCTTCCCGATAATTTTCTGTGGGGAAGTGTGGTTCTCCTTTAATTCGATGGTTTTCACCTGCCCACTCACCTAGATCAATGAGTTTACAACGTTCACAACAAAATGGACGCCACTTTTCCTTGGGAGACCAAATGAGTTCCTTTGCACATGTTGGGCATTTAATTATTTTATCCATTTTTATAGACTGCAACAATTAAGTTCAAAGTTAACATTATCATTGGTTTGCATTGGTCTGCCGGTATCCCGGGGTTCAAGGAATCGGATAGTGAAACGATGTTTTCCGCCGCTGAGTTCCGCAAAATAAGGAAGTTTACTGTTAATCGATACGCGGATTAATTTTGTTTCGGTATTGGCATCGAGTGATTGTTGATAGAAGCCAGTTTCTGCTTGTAATTGTTGAGGGTTTGCACTTTCTCTCAATATACCAAGAATAAGCGCAATGGGGCGATTCACAATTTTGAGCTGTTCGTACCAAGCTTCTATTTTTTGTATGCGTGATTCTGCGGCCTGTTGTAACCAGAAATGGTATGCAGGCATATCAAACCGGCAACTACCACCAATAACCGTGCTGCGTTGTAAAAGTATGCCAATAAGTTCATTATTACGGAGTTGCTGCCCCAGAGGACCATCGCTATGATGTAAGCTAGAGATTGAATCAGTGAGTTGATCCAGTACTGTCGTTAATTGCTCAAAATCAACTCCGGGTGTATCACGCAGTCCAGCTAGCGACTGATGTAACGATTCCAGTTCTTTGAATAATTCATTTTTGAAATCACTGCGTGCCAGTAATTCAAGAATATCGATGAGTGCTGAAAGCGTGGCACGACTATCCCAAGTAGAGTAGCCCCGCAGTGTATAGGAAGCCTGACTAAATAAATGCTCTAATCGCATAAATGTTCGTATGCGCTCATTTAGTGGTAATTCGTAAGTAACCTTCTCATCCATAGTGAGGGATTATATAAAAAAACATCAGAAAAAAATATGCAGTATTAACGTAATATTCATAATTTTATGTTTTATATGCCGAGGCCAATTTAAGATAGAATTTGTGTAAATGTTGAACTTGCTGTTTTAATTGCTCAATATCCTGATTATTGCTAATAATATCATCAGCCTGTTTCAGGCGGTATGCCTGTGAACGTTGTAATTTAATAATACGTTCTACTTCCTGTGCCGTGACCTGATCGCGTAGGGTGGTTCGTTGTATTTGTGTGCTTGTATCGCAGTCAACTACTAGGATACGATTAAGCGCATAGTCTGACTTTGTTTCAAAAAGCAGAGGGATAACAATAATACAATATTTTGTATCGAGTTGTGATATTTCAGTGTTAACTTGAGCCTGAATCTCAGGGTGAGTAATATTTTCGAGTTGATTCTTTAAATTGAGATCGTTAAAAATAATAGTTCGTAGTTTTTGACGATTAATGGAGGCATCTTTATTGAGTATATGGTTACCAAATACTTCGACAATCTTCTTGTAGGCGGGCTTGCCTATCTCTACAACCTTTCGAGCAATAATATCGGTATCAATAATAGCAACTTTATTTTCACTGTTATTGAGTTCGGCAAAAAGATTGCTGATGGTTGTTTTTCCACTTCCAATGCCGCCCGTTAAACCTATTTTTAACATGATCAGATTATTTTGAATATAAACTTAAAATTAATTTAAGCCAACATAATGTAAATAGCTTGAATTGATGGTTTCACCCCAGATCATAAAGATCCAACCAGCGATGGCAAGATAAGGTCCGAAGGGAATTTTTTTACTGAATGACTGTTGTTTAAAAAGTATTAAACTGATGCCAATAACCGCACCAGCAACGGATGAGAGTATAATAATAACACCTAATGATTGCCATCCAAACCAAGCACCAAATAATGCGAGTAGCTTAAAGTCGCCATATCCCATACCTTCTTTTTTTGTGACGAGTTTAAATAGTTGATATACCGTCCATAAACTTAAGTAGCCTGCTATGGCACCAATAACGGCACTATTGATATCGGTATATAGATTAAAAGTATTTAATAGTAGGCCCAACCAGATAAAAGGCAATGTTAAATTATCAGGAAGGTATTGATGGTCAAAATCAATGCCACTGAGTGCGATTAAGTTCCATGTGAGTGCTAATGCAAACAATGCTGGCCAACTTAAGCCATAATGTAAAACTACTGTCAACGTTAATAGACTGGTGAGTAGTTCAATAAAAGGATAGCGTGATGATATTTTGGTTTTACACTGGCTGCATTGTCCTTTTAGAAAAATATAACTTAAAATAGGAATATTTTCTAAAGCGGTAATTTTGTGATTGCAGTTTGGACAACTGGATGCGGGAATGGATAAATTATAGGGGCTAGGCTGTTTTGCCTGTTTATAATTAAAAGCTTTATCCTGCTCAGACAGAAAGCCAATACAATCCTGAGACCATTCGCGCATCAGCATCTTTGGTAATCTGTAAATGACTACATTTAAAAAGCTGCCAAAAATTAAACCAATAATAACCGCGAATACACCCACTAGCCAGGGAGCTTGCTTTAATACTTCAATCATTTCCATAGTGAGGTTGTTTTTTATTAATGGCCAACAATTTTGCCCATTTGGAATATAGGCATATACATTGCGATAACCAAACCACCAATAAGAACACCGAGAATGGCCATAATAAGGGGTTCAAGCAAGCTACTCATGCTATCTACGGCGTTATCCACTTCTTCTTCGTAAAAATCGGCTACTTTACTTAACATGGTGTCAACTGAACCGGCTTCTTCACCAATGGCCGTCATTTGTACGACCATGTTGGGAAATAAACCAGACTGGTTCATCGCAATGTTTAGTTGGGTACCAGTTGCCACTTCATCTTTCATAATAAGCACAGCTTCTTTAAAAACAACATTACCCACTGCACCGGATACTGATACCATCGCTTCAACTAAAGGCACACCAGCTGCAAACATGGTCGCTAGTGTTCGAGAGAAGCGCGCGATGGCCGCTTTTTCCAAAATATTACCAATAATAGGCATTTTCAGCATACCTCGATCGAGTATACGGTTAAATTTCCGTGAACGTTTTTTTAACTCGATCAGGCCATAAATTGCCAAGCCAATACCACCAAAAACAGCCCACCACCACACTTGGAAGAATTTGGAAAGATTAATAACGAATTTAGTAATAGCGGGAAGGTCTGCACCAAATCCTTGGAATAGTTGTTCAAACATGGGAATAACAAAAATCATTAAAACAGCAGTAATAATAAACGCCACGGCAATAACTGCCGTTGGGTAAAATAGGGCTTTTTTAATCTTACCCTTAATGGATTCGGTTTTTTCTTTGTAAGTCGCAATTTTATCAAGAATGGTATCGAGAATACCGGCATGTTCACCTGCTTGAACAAGGTTACAAAAGAGTTCATCAAAATGGTAGGGGTGTTTAGCCAACGCATCGGACAAATTACTACCCCCTTCGATATCTGCTTTAACCGCCAGTAGTAACTCTTGCATGGCTTTATTTTCATGACCTCGGCCGATAATCTCAAAGCCTTGCACCAGTGGAACGCCGGCATCCATCATAGTGGCGAGCTGTCGACTGAAAATAGCAATGTCTTTTGCTTTAATCCGGCCTTTACCAGCACTAAATAAGGGTTTGGATTTCTTTTTAATCTTGCCTGGATTAATACCCTGACGACGTAGCGTGGCCTTGACCAAGGATATATTTGCACTGCGGGATTCCCCTTTAACCTTTTTGCCTTTATTATCCTTGCCTTCCCAGATAAAGACATCTTGTTTTTTTGCTTTAGTCGCCATTTGAGTTCCTTATGTACCGCAATAATATTATTTTGAATAAATGGGTTATTATTCTTTTGTAACCCGATTAATTTCATCTAGGCTGGTCATGCCATCTTTTATTTTTTTAAGACCGGACTGGCGTAAATCAGGAATACCCTCTTTTTGAGCCTGTTTACCAAGAACCATCGCATTGCCACCTTCCATAATAATGCGTCCCATTTCTTCAGAAATTGGCATAACTTGATAAATACCGACACGACCTTTGTAACCTTCTGAGCATTGGTCGCAACCTTTTGGTCCATAAATGGTAATACCCTGTTTTATTTCTTCAGGGCTAAAACCTTCTTCGAGTAATGCTTCTTTGGGGATATCCAGTGTCTTTTTACAATGTTGACATAAGCGTCGGCATAAACGTTGAGCCACAATTAAATGCACGGAGGAAGCAATATTATAACCAGGCACGCCCATATTGACTAAACGAGTGAGTGTTTGTGGTGCATCGTTAGTATGCAGGGTTGATAATACCAGATGGCCGGTTTGTGCTGCTTTAATAGCAATTTCTGCTGTTTCAAGATCTCGAATTTCACCCACCAGAATAATATCCGGATCCTGACGAAGAAAAGCACGTAGTGCACTTGAAAAATCCAGACCAATTTTAGTATTGACATTAACCTGATTAATCCCCGGCATATTGATTTCCACCGGATCTTCTGCGGTTGAAATATTGACGCCGGATTGGTTTAAAATATTAACACCGGTATACAGTGATACTGTTTTACCGGAGCCGGTAGGCCCGGTAACCAGAATCATACCGTAGGGTTTTGAGAGTGCATCAAGGTAGAGATTCTTCTGTTCTTCTTCAAAGCCCAAGGCTTCAATCCCCATTTTGGCACTGTTGGGGTCGAGTATTCGTAATACTATCTTTTCACCAAAGAGCGTTGGGCAAGTATTAACACGAAAATCAATAGAACGGTTCTTGGAAAGGTTAAGTTTAATTCGGCCATCTTGCGGAATGCGTCGTTCTGAAATGTCCAGACGCGACATAACTTTTAAACGTGCAGCGAGTTTATGTGACATCCCAATGGGAGGGGTTGCCACCTCGTTAAGTATGCCATCCAGACGAAAGCGCACGCGGTAATTCTTTTCATAAGGTTCAAAGTGTATATCGGATGCACCTTTGTTAATGGCATCGAGTAAGACTTTATTGACAAAACGTACAACGGGTGCATCATCAATATCCGAGTCTGTTGAATCATCGGCATTGCTTTCAGCATCTTCGTCCACATAATCCAGATCATCATAATCACCATCTGTTAGATCGGATAAGGAGGTATCATTATCTTCCATGGATTTATTAATGACACGTTGAAGCTTATCTTCTTCAACCAGAATAGCCTCGGTTGACATACCAACGTGGAATTTAACTTCATCAATCGCCTGTAATAACGTTGGATCAGAAATAGCGATAAATAAACGATTGCCACGCTTAAACAGGGGTAGGGTATTATGTTTTCGAACCAAACTTTCTTTGACAAGCTTAACAACATCCGCTTCAATATCGACCGCATCAATATTAACAATGGGAACACCAAATTCGGTTGAAGCGGCTTGGGCAATTTTATAACTGTCAGCAAGTTTTTGTTGCACTATATAGGAAACAAAAGGGATTTTATTTTTTATTGCTGCCGCTTGTGCATTAATTGCGCTGCTTTCATCAATAATGCCATCCAGCACTAATTTTCGTGCAAGCCCACCCAGTTGTATTTTTGCGTTAGGAGTCGCCATTGATTACTTTAACCCTGAATATTTAAGTATTTTAATCTATCTAATTTAATCTGCAGCTGTGTTTAAACCGGCCACTCCAGGAATGCCAATTAGGTTTCCTCCTGGTGTGGCAGTAACGGTGATAGCGTAACTGATAGCCGCCGCACCTGCAGTAGGGTCAGGTGTGGACACAGTAAAATCACAATTAACATGTGCAAGGTAGCTGTTACTACCAATTCCTGCTACCCCTCCAAATTCACGGTAGGTAGAACGAAAATAACCACCACTTGCTCCCTCAATGGCTAAATAATTTGCCCCAACACTGGTGACAGCGGCATCCGGATTTGGGAAGAATCGATTGTTTTCAAGAAAAAACTGTTTTTGGGCAAGCTTGATGGCAGTCACTTCATTCGCACATTCGCTGATGCGAGCAGATGTAATGTAACCATTATAAGCAGGAATTGCGATGGCGGCTAAAATAGCGATAATCGCAACCACGATCATTAATTCGAGAAGTGTAAAGCCGGTAGCTTTGTTCAGGTTATAGTGGGGTTGTGGTTGAGTTTTTGTCATTTTTTGATTCCTGCTAAAATTATTCAAAACACCTTATAGTATATACTAGCTTAGCACAGCAAATAGGGTAATACAGTGTCAGTGTCCTAAAATGCGAGCCAGCACGAACTTTTTATATCATATAAAACAAAGAGTTAGATATTGCTCTTTGTTTTCTGCTACTAACCTTCTATTTGTGGTTTCTACCTGCTATGGGGATGTATACCGTAACATAGCTGAAATAGACTTCATTTATAGTTTTCGGTCATTTTTATAAAAAATTAAGTAATTATTTCTTACATCTCGAAACATTTTTAACTATACTCTATAACTAATTGATATTTTGATGAATTAAGGGTAAAAAGTAAAGTTAAAATAATTTGTTTTGATGATATTTTATGAGGGCTAATTTGCTTTTTGATATGGTTAATAAGTGTACAGTTATTAACGTGTTGAATATCAGCACCAATGCCAAGACCAATGACGACTGAAGAGATTAATTTAAACCAAAGACTGACTCAATTCGTGAGCAAACTGGATCCTGTTGCGATTTTGCAGGCGAGCTGGGTTGCTTATGTTCCCTTTTGGTTGAATATTCTTTTTATTGTATTGCTCATGAAATCAGCGGCGAGTTTGACTTGGTTTATTTTTACTCCAAGTACAGAATATAAAGCCAATGTTAGTCAGCCGGTTCGGCCAAACCAGTCGCAATCTAGCGCGCGGTTAAACTCCGTTAGTCGGTTACACTTATTTGGAAGGGTGCAAGGTAAAGCGACCACTAATACTGTTAACATCGCTAAAACTAAATTACGTCTTGTACTAAAAGGTGTTTTTGCATCCAGTAATCCATCACAGGCTTTTGCTATTATTTCTGAAAGTGTGAAGGCCAAAGGACGCACTTATAATGTGGGAGAACGTTTACCAAGTGGCGCTGTCTTACACGAGGTAAGAGCAACAGAAGTTATTTTAAATCGAAATGGTCGTTTAGAATCATTAGCTTTACCACGAAAGGAATTGAATAATATCCCCCTTGCATCTTCAGGTTCAGTGAGTAGTAGTCGTAGTGTGCGAACGATGCCTGCAACGAATAGATTAAGGAAACTTCGGCAAACATTTAACCAGTCTCAGCAGACATTTATGGAAAATGTACGCATTGAGCCGGTTATTAATAAAGTCGATGGTTCAACGGAAGGTTTCACTTTTAATCACAATGATCCGATGGTGATGCGTAGTTTAGGTTTATTGCCAACAGATGTTATAACCGCTGTTAATGGGAATTTAATCAGTAACAATATAAGTGCGGCTTATGAACAATTAGTGAATTCTTTAAAAAATGGAACATCATTGAGCATTGATTTTAAGCGTAAAGGTATTCCCCAAACCGTTAATGTACAAATGTAATTGGGTACATTAAATTGGATAAATTAAGTATTAATACGAAAGAAGTTATGAGTGTGTTATATAAAAAGCCATTAAAAATAATTACGATTTTGATGTTGTTAATAGTTGGGCAAAGTTTGGCGATTTGTGCTCCCAATATTAACTCACAAAATATCAATTCAGGTAATGCTGCCGAACAAACGCACACATTAAATTTTGTTGATGCAGATATTAACGCCCTAATAAATGCGGTTTCTCGCATTACAGGGGTTAACTTTATTGTTGATCCACGAGTGAAAGGCAAGGTTACGATTATTTCAAATAAAGGAATACCGAGCGCGGATGTTTATCAGGTTTTTCTTTCTGTATTAAAAGTGCATGGTTTTGCTGCGGTTGTCGGTCCTGATGTGACCAAAATTGTGCCTGAAGTAAATGCAAAGCAAGATGCGATCCCCTTTATGAGTAAGCGAATTTTGAATGGTGGAGATGAATTTGTCACGCGTGTTATCGAAGTACGTTATATTGACGCGGCACAGCTTGTGCCAATTTTACGACCACTTGTGCCACAACGAGGTCATTTAGCCGCTTATCCCGCATCAAATGTATTGGTTATTTCTGATAGCGCAGCCAATATTATGCGTTTAGAAAAAATAATCAGGCGTATTGATCAGGTAACCAGTGATGAAGTCGAGGTTATTCCCTTAGAACATGCAACAGCAACTGAAGTTGTTAGAATTATGCAACAACTGGGAAATCTAAATCCAAAACAAAAACGCAATATGAACGTTATTGCAGATGACCGAACCAATAGTATTTTATTAGGCGGGTCAAGATCATCACGCATTCGTGCACGTGCACTTATTTCACATTTAGATACGCCGATGGATTTTAGTGGTAATACACATGTTATTTATTTACGTAACGCTGTTGCAAAAGATCTGGTGCCAGTGTTAACGGGTATTAGTAAAAGTATTGCTTCGGGAGGTAAGGGTAAAAGTACTAGTTCAGCTTCTTCTGGTATTATTATTAAAGCACACGAAGGTACGAATTCCCTTGTTATTACCGCACCTGCTAATGTTTTACGGTCATTAAAAAGAGTGATTCAACGTTTGGATATTCGTCGTGCGCAAGTGTTGGTTGAAGCAGTCATTGCTGAAGTGTCAGAAGAGTCAACCAGAGAACTCGGTGTTCAATGGGCTGGCGGTGGAAAAAACTCGTCACGTCCAGTTGGTTTAATTAATTTTAATAATGGCTATAGTGCGGTTAATTTACTATCAAGTACGCCGCCACCTGCAATTGGTTTAAGTTTGGGTTTGGGTGATTTTATAGGTACGAGTCGCATAGGTGCTTTAATTCGGGCACTGTCCGCTGATGTTGGTACTAATATTTTATCGACGCCTAGCCTGGTGACTATTGACAATAAAGAAGCCGAAATAGTGGTGGGGCAGAACGTTCCTTTTATTACGGGTTCGTTTAGCGGCACAGGCTCGGGCGGCTCAAACCCAACTAATCCATTTACAACCATCAAGCGTCAGGATGTGGGTTTAACATTAAAAATTAAACCACAAATTAATGAAGGTAATGCGATTAAACTGGATGTTCAACAAGAAGTTTCGAGTTTAAGCCCAAGTACAGTGGGTGCCGATCTTATTACTAATAAGCGTTCAATAAAAACAACTGTCATGGTTGAAGATGGGGGTATCGTTGTTTTAGGTGGTTTAATAGAAGAAAAACTGCGTGAAGATGAGCAACGTGTCCCAATTTTAGGCGAGATACCTATTTTAGGATTATTGTTTCGTTATAACAAAACAACCAAGGTTAAAACAAACTTAATGGTCTTTATCCATCCTCAAATAATGAAGGATGCTTCCATGTTAAGAAGTCTGACGAATGAAAAGTATAACTTTATTCGGGCCAAACAACTTGCCATACGCGAGCGTGGCGTTAAATTAATGAATAATAAAGAGTCACCATTGTTGCCTGATATGAAAGAATTTTTAAATTTACCACCCGCTTATGATGACTCTGAAGAAGCCGGCACCCAGATTCTTATGCCGCCTGTTATCGAAGAAACTTCGGCAACAAATAATGATATTCGGTTACCACCTTCTGCCGATTCGGTTAAAGGTACTAAAAAAAGTGTTAAGAAAACGGGCAGTCAATTTATAGATGCAGTTCCACCAAAGCTTGATAAGCCTTCAGAGTAATTGAGGCCAATACCTTGAATGATCTTGCTACGACAGAACGCAGCGCAGGCACAAGAGCTTTATTATCATTTGC
Source organism: uncultured Thioalkalispiraceae bacterium (assembly GCA_964472525.1). Lineage (GTDB taxonomy): Bacteria > Pseudomonadota > Gammaproteobacteria > UBA6429 > Thiohalophilaceae > SZUA-37. The sequence continues at coordinate 20,753 of CAYYLL010000010.1, forward strand.
TTTTGCTAAACGGCATGGTGTATTAGTTACCGGTTTATATGATGAGCATGTCGAAGTAACACATACCCCCAATGTTAACACTCAAATTTTGCTTGAACTTCGTCGCCATTATGGTGTGCCATTAGAAATTCGAACAGTTGAGACAGATGAATTTGAGCGCCAATTGCAGGCGAGTTACGAGTCTCATTCTGACGAAACAATGGAAATGATGGAGGGTATTGGTGATGAACTGGATCTCGAAAGTCTTGCTGATGCACTTCCTTTAACCGAAGACTTATTAGAAACCGAAGACGATGCACCAATTATTCGTTTAATTAATGCCTTATTAACGCAGGCGGTTAAACAGAATGCCTCCGATATTCATATCGAACCGTTTGAAAACCGATTATTAGTTCGTATGCGTGTGGATGGTGTGATGCGTGAGGTATTGCAACCTCAACGTGTTCTAGCACCTCTTATTACCTCACGTATTAAAGTGATGGCAAAGTTGGATATTGCCGAAAAACGTTTACCTCAAGACGGGCGTATATCGTTACGTATTGCAGGTCGTGCGGTTGACGTGCGGGTTTCCACGCTGCCATCTGGGCATGGTGAACGAGTTGTACTGCGTTTATTGGACAAACAAGCCGGTCGATTGGATTTATTTCAACTCGGGATGGCCGTTGAAACAACGGTCACCATTGACCGTTTAATCCGCCGCCCACACGGTATTGTGCTAGTGACCGGGCCAACCGGTTCAGGTAAAACAACTACACTCTATGCTGCATTAGAACGTTTAAATGATGCCACCCGAAATATTATGACCGTGGAAGATCCTATCGAATACTACATTGATGGGATTGGACAGACGCAGGTTAATACCAAAGTAGAATTGACTTTTGCGCGGGGTTTACGTGCAATTTTACGACAGGATCCTGACGTAGTGATGGTTGGTGAAATCCGCGATCTGGAAACAGTACAAATTGCGGTACAGGCAAGTTTAACGGGGCATCTGGTTTTTTCGACCTTACATACCAACACGGCCATTGGTGCGATTACACGTTTACGTGACATGGGCGTTGAACCGTTTCTGCTTTCATCCAGCTTGTTGGGTGTGATTGCACAACGCTTAGTGCGTACCTTATGTGAATTTTGTAAACACCCTAAAACAGCCGACGTCGCCGAGTGTTTGGCTCTAGGTGTCGCGCCAGAGCAGCCACCTATTATTTATGAAGGCGCGGGATGTGATGAATGTAATAATCTGGGGTATAAAGGTCGGTTAGGTATTTATGAACTTATTGAAGTTGATGATGTATTAAGAACAATGATTCACGATGGTTCTAGCGAGCAAAAAATCGAAGCACATGTGCGAGGTGTGTCAGCCAGTATTCGTAAAGATGGCATACGCCGAGTATTGTCCGGTGAAACATCATTAGAAGAAATTACGCGTGTTGCGTACGAGGAATCCTAACCCATGGCTGCTTTTGAATACATTGCACTCGATACCAATGGCCGTGAGAAAAAAGGTATATTAGAAGGCGATTCAGCACGCCATGTTCGGCAACAATTACGTGAACAAGGTTTATTGGCCACCTCGGTGGATGAAGTTGTGCAACATGCGTCAGCAAAATCGAGCGGTTTTGGTGTACAACGGAGCATTAGTGCGGCGGACTTGTCGTTGATAACGCGGCAATTAGCAACGTTAACAAAATCAGGTTTACCTTTAGATGAGGCAACGGCAACTGTCGCCAAACAAACTGAAAAGCCACGTTTGCAGCGCTTAATTTTGGGGATCCGAGCAAAAATTCTTGAAGGCCACTCACTTGCCGATGGCATGGCGCAATTCCCACATGTTTTTAGTAATTTGTATCGCTCAACGGTTGCTGCGGGTGAGCAAACCGGGCATCTTGATGTCGTTTTAGAACGTTTGGCAGACTATACCGAAAGCAAACAACGGTTACAAAACAAGATTAAGATGGCATTACTGTATCCGGTTATATTAACGTTAATGGCGACTGTTATTGTGTCTTTTTTGCTCGCTTATGTTGTTCCCGAGGTGGTTAAAGTATTTGAAGATTCGGGACAAATGTTACCCTTAATTACCCGTTTAATGATTGCCGCAAGTGATTTTCTGGTTGAGTATTATTGGCTTATCATTTTGGTAATTGTGGCCGGTATTTCAACGTTCAGTATGGTATATAAACAACCTGCGGGCAAAGAAAAGATACACAAAATTTGGTTAAAACTTCCTTTGGTCGGGCGTTTAGTCCGTGGTTCGAATACGGCTCGTTTTACGCGAACCTTGAGTATTTTGGTTGCTAGTGGTGTCCCTCTACTAGATGCACTTAAAATTTCGGGGCAAGTGGTTGAAAACTTACCCATGCGTCATGCCATTCTTGAAGCAGGTTTGCGCGTAAGAGAAGGCTCAAATTTGGCCAAGTCTCTGGATGTAAGTGGTTATTTCCCGCCTATTGTGGTGAATTTAATTGCAAGTGGGGAAGTCAGTGGTAATCTGGGTGAAATGCTAGAGCGTTCATCGGTCAATCAGGAACAGGAACTAGAAACATTGATATCCACATTAATGGGTTTATTAGAGCCCTTGTTAATTTTAGTGATGGCGGCTGTTGTCTTAATGATAGTACTTGCCATTTTATTACCAATATTTAATTTAAACCAACTTGTGCAATAAATGGATATTCTCAAGTTAAGTTGTAACAGGACATTAAAATGAAACAAAATAGTATAGATAAGAAACAGGGTTTTACCCTGATAGAAGTGATGGTAGTGGTGGTGATTCTTGGAATTTTAGGTGCCGTCGTATTACCGAACATTATGGATGCACCTGAAAAAGCACGCATTGTTAAAGCTAAACAGGATATAGCCCAACTCGAGTCAGCATTAGATCGTTATAAGCTGGATAATTTCCGCTATCCAACAACCGATCAGGGTTTAGAAGCTCTGGTTAAAAAACCAACGAGTGCGCCTGAACCAAAAAATTATAAAACATCGGGTTATATTAAAAAATTAAAAACGGATCCCTGGGGATCTGCTTATTTATATTTAAGCCCGGGTGTGCATGGCAAAATTGATATTTATTCCTATGGCCCGGATCAACAGCAAAGTGAAGATGATATCGGTAACTGGAATATTAACTAGGTTTGTTTGCAGATAAATGACGGTCAACAGAAATGTCGATAGGGAGACAAGTTTTAATTAATAGTCAGGCAGTTAAAAAAGTCCAAGGTTTCACCTTAATTGAAATCATGGTGGTGATTGCTATTATGGGAATCATGTTAGGTTTAGGAATGTTCGCCTTTGGTGATGGTGGCTTATCCGAAAAGCTTGAGCAGGAATCACAGCGTTTATATGGTTTGATTAAACTGGCACAAGAAGAAGCTATCTTGCAATCAAAAGAACTTGCTTTGGAATTAGATCGTGATGGCTATGTTTTTAAAGAATTAAATAGTGGGAAATGGGTTGCTATTTCATCGGATAAGCTTTTTAGAAAACGAAGTTTAACCGCAGGAATTGAACTTAGCCTTGAGGTTGAAGATGTAAACTTAGCATTAAAGAGCAAAGAAGAAAACACGCCTATTCGAATATATATTTTATCCAGTGGTGAGTTAACGCCCTTTGAGATGACGTTAAAGATAGCTGATTTAAGCCAATTTTTTAAAATAACAGGTATGGAAACCGGCCAGTTAAGTTTAAAAAAACAGGATATATAAAATGATGTTTAAGTTGCATGCAAAAAAAAATAATTATTTAATATCTTGTTGGCGGTATAAAGGTTTTACTTTATTAGAAGTAATGGTGGCATTGTTAGTTGTGGCACTTGCATTAACGGCTTTAGTTAAAGGTACTGCTGGAAAAGTTAATAATGCAAATGAATTACGGAATAAAACATTTGCACAATGGGTTGCTGTTAATAAGATAAATGAATGGCGCGCGCAAAACTTATTTCCTGCTATTACAAGAACAACAGGTCAGCAGATGATGGGTAAACAGGAATGGTATTGGTCTACACAGGTAATTAAAACCGAAAATAAAAATATTCGTCGAGTTGAAATAAGTGTTTATAACGATGAAGAAATGAGGAGCAAGAAATTACAGCCAGTTATTCGACTTACTTCATTTCTAAGTAAATCCTTATGAGTGAAAATAAAAAGTTAAATCAGTCTGGCTTCACTTTACTGGAATTATTGGTGGCGTTAAGTATCTTTGCGGTAATGTCCGTTATGATATTTGGAGGATTACGTGAAGTTATTAATGTTCGAGCAACAACAGATAAACATACTGCCCGGTTAACCGCGTTACAACTGGCTTTTATGTATATTAGCCGTGATATAAGGCAGTTAAGTAATCGTACGATCCGTGATGAGTATGGCGATAAATTAAAGGTATTGCAGTCTAACGACATAGGTAAGTATCGACTTGAACTAACACGAGATGGTTATCCCAATCCTGCGGGATTAAACCGTAGTTCATTGCAGCGTGTTGCTTATGGTGTTAATGATAATAAATTATATCGTTACCGTTGGAAAGTGTTGGACCGGGCTGAAGATAGCCTGCCAACAAAAACGTTATTATTAAATGATGTGAATGGTTTTAATTTAAGATTTCTGGAGGACGGTGATAGTTCCAGTACAACTCAAAAAAATCATTGGGTAACCGCCTGGCCACCACAATCTACGGACACTACGATTAAAAAATTTCCTAAAGTGATTGAAGTGACTTTTGAACTGGAAGACTGGGGACGATTTACACGTTTATTTATATTGCCTGAAAGGTAATTAAATGAAGACAAAATAATGTTAAAACAATCTACATTGCTTATAAATAAACAGACTGGCATTGCTTTAATCATGGTGTTGTTAGTTGTTGCATTAGTGACTATTATGGCGACAGGAATTGCAACGAAACAAAGATTGAGTACACGCAGAACGGGGAATCTACTTCACAACGAGCAAGCTTATATGTATTTGTTAGGTGCTGAAGATTGGGCTAAAAATATTTTAGTACAAGACTTTAAAGATAACAAAACAGATTCGTTTAATGATAATTGGGCGATAAAACTTCCTCCTATACCCGTTGATGGTGGAACAATACAAGGTAAAATTGAAGACTTACAAGCACGTTTTAATCTTAATGATTTATTGAAAGCAGGGAATAAGGATAAAGCAAGTATTACTATCTTCAGGAACTTATTAATTGAAAATAATATTGATACAGAAGTAACCGATGCCATTGTAGACTGGTTGGATGCCAATCTGGACTCAACTATTCCCGCAGGTGCTGAAGATGGTTACTATTTAAATAAGAAAATTGCTTATCGTGCAGCGAATCGTTTAATGGCAAGTGCATCGGAGCTAGTAATGGTAAAAGGGTTTAATTATAAAAGCTATACAAAAATAGCACCTTATATTGTGGCTTTACCGATTTTTACACCACTCAATGTGAATACGGCAGGTGCTATGCAGCTCAGTATGCTATCAAATCAGATCAGCTTAACGGAAGCGAAGGATATTGTAAAAGCACGAGACAAGTCTGGATATAAGTCCGTAACTGAATTTTTAGATCAGAATACATTGAAAGGGAAAAAGATAAATAAAGGGCTTATTTCAGTCAAGAGTGAATATTTTTTACTACAAGCACGTTCAGTCATAGGTAATGTACGTTCAGAACTCTATAGCATTTTATACCGTGATACTCATGGTAAAATAAAAGTATTATTACGAACACAGCGGAGAATATAAATGGCACGTGAGCTATTTATTTTTTTAGACTCTAGTCAAAAAAATATAACCAGTCTAGATCCTGCGCAAGCACATGGTCGCTGGGTGTTATGTAATAACGGGAGACCGTTAGGGACTTTAATTAAAGGGCCTCTTGTAGCTGCCGCAAAAGCAGCACAGGATGCACGCGTAATCATTATTGTGCCGGGTGAAGATGTTGTTATTGCAGAAGTGACTTTGCCTGGGCAGAAAAAACAAAAATTACTGGCGGCACTTCCGTTTGCTTTGGAAGATCAACTGATTGATGATGTAGCCGACTTACACTTTGTACTGGGGCCTCGCCACGGTAATGGTGAATATGTCGTTGCGGTTGTTAATCGTGAACGGATGCAAATGTGGGTAGATATTTGTGATGAACTAGGTTTACGTGTTGACGTTATGGTGCCGGATATTTTTGCATTATCAACTAATACCGGTACATGGACTATCTTATTAGAAGACACAAGGTCGATTGTTCGTACGGGCGTACATTCCGGTTTTGCGGTTGATCATAGTAATTTAAATCAGTTATTAAGTACAACAATCACTGATGCGGAGGGAGTAACCCCGGAAAAAATTGATATTATTGATTGTCGGGATATTAATATTAATGCCGATGACTTTAGTTTGGATTCAGGCATTGAGTTACACGTTAATAATTTTAAAAGTGATAGTTTGATTTGGATAGCAGAACATTTTGACTATGAGGCACCCATCAATTTGCTTTTTGGGGAGTTCAGCCGTAAAGAAAAGGTGAAAGGCCAATTACGTAAATGGTACCCAGCAGCTATTTTGTTAGCTATTATAATACTATTAAATGTGACAACAAAAATTGTAAATTATATTTCATTAAGTAATGAGAATAAAAAATTAACAACTACAATGAATGCATTATACAAACGTACTTTCCCAGAAGCGAAACGTATCGTAAATGCACCTGCACAAATGCAACAAAAACTTCAGGTACTTCAGAGCCGAAGTGGTAATAGCCAGTCTAGTCTGGCTGCAATGTTAACCAAAATTACTCCTGTTTTGCGTGCAACACCCGGATTTATGATTAAATCATTACGTTATCAGGAAGGCCGTATTAATATTGAGGCCGAATTAAGAAACTTTGCGGCATTAAATCAATTGGAAAAATCATTATCTGAACGAGTAGGGATGAAGGTTGAAATTAAGTCTGCCTCACAAACTAAAAACAAAGTAATTAGCCGGATAGAAATTAAAAGGCAAGGTTCATGAACGCAATTAAAGAATATCTCAATGGTCTTGAATCGCGTGAGCGTAATCTGGTTATAGTTGCGGCCATTATGCTGGCATTAGTGATACCTTATCAATTTATTTGGAAACCTTTTTCTGAAAGTCTGCACAACACGGAAGTACGAGTAAAATCACACCGAAATCAACTTGCTATAATGAAACAGCAAGCAAATGAAATCAGCAAGCTTCGAGGAACGAGTACTATTGTTGCTCAACCCGGTAGGCAGTTTCTAAATAATTTAATTAACACAGCCGCAAAAAGAAATGGTTTGGCAAACGCTCTGAATATAAAAGCAGATAGCCAAGATAATTTACGTGTTTCGATGGATAATGTTCCCTTTGATAACGTGATGAATTGGCTAGATCAATTGATATCTAGGAACGGAATTATAGTGAATAAATTAAACGTTGATCGGCAACCAGCCGTTGGGCGAGTGAATATTAGTGTTTATTTGGAAGCACCGTAATGAGATTTAAATTAAGACTATCGAATAGCAGTAAGGAAGGAAAGCGTAAATATATACGCTATGTGGTCTTTGCGATTATTTCGTATATTATTTTCTTAGTTGTAACGTTACCAGCGAGTATCGGTTTTTCATTTGTTAGAAATAATCCACAATTAAGCAGGCAGCTACAATTTTCTACCGTTAGTGGAACCGTTTGGTCGGGTAACATTGCAAATGTTCAAATCTCAGGAATAAATATTGGTCATCTAAATTGGGATTTAAAGCTGTTACCCTTATTGTTAGGTGAGTTAAGCATTCATGTCAATTTCAGGAATAAAGCTGTCGCTGGTAATAGCATGTCGGGTTCTGGAACGGTTGCAATCTCATTTTCAGGAAATATCAGTGTTGAAGATTTTACCGCTGTATTTTCTGCAGACTCACTTGCACCTTTAATGTACGGTCTGCCAGCACGTTTTTCAGGAGATATTAATCTGCATGTTACGTCTTTATCCTATGTAAAAGGCCAACGTATTAATGTTAAGTCTCGTATGGTTGTCTCAAAGGCAGGCTTAGTGACTCCGCAACGTATTAGCTATGGTGATATTTTAATTCAATCTATACCTCAACTTCTTGGGAGCCAGTTTGTATTAACCGATCAAGGTGGTCCATTGATATTGGATGGTAATATCAAAATAAAAGGGAATGGTCTTTATACTGTTAATCTCGGTTTAGGGGCAAGGAATAGTGCATCACAGGATTTGCGTAATGGTTTACGTTTTCTTGGTCAACGCGATGCAACGGGTAAGTATCGTTATAAGACAAAGGGTAAGCTATGAAACTGGTAAAGATTTTGATGTATTATTCTATATCCAGTTTTTTAATTCGATAGCGCAAAGCTCGAAAAGTAATACCTAATATTTTTGCTGCGGCCGTTTTATTATATTTTGTTTGTTCAAGTGCTTTTATAATCGCTTCTTTTTCTGTGTTGAGTAGTGTTGGGTCAAGGCTTAAATCATCGCTGCTTGTATCATTAAGTGTAGTATCTTCTTTTGGTGGCTTGTTTTGCGGAAGCTGCAAATCGTCTACTGCAATTGTGTTACCTTCATAGAGTGTCATTGCGCGTTCAAGTATATTTTCTAGTTCACGAACATTGCCGGGAAACGAATAGGTTTGTAATGACTTTATCGCGGCACTGGATAGTTTTACAACATCAGTTTGCCATTCTTTTGCGATTTTTCGTAGGAAGTGCTGCGCAAGAAGGGGAATATCATCGGCATGTTCGCGTAGTGAAGGTAATTTTAATTCTATAACATTAATACGATAAAATAAGTCTTGTCTAAAATCGCCATCTTCAACTAATTGTTGTAAATTTTTATGTGTTGCACTTAATATGCGTACATTAACTGGGATCTCTGTTTGATGTCCAATGGGGCGAATAGCTTTTTCCTGTATCGCGCGTAATAATTTAACTTGCATCGATAAAGGTAAGTCAGCAACTTCATCTAAAAAAAGGGTGCCACCATCGGCTGCTTGGAAAAGCCCTGTTTTATCACTGGTTGCACCAGTAAAACTGCCTTTTTTATGTCCAAAAAATTCGCTTTCAACTAATTCTAATGGAATAGCGCCGCAATTTACCGGTACAAAAGCTTTTGATTTTCGTGGCCCGTTGTCATGGATAAGTTTTGCGGCCAGTTCTTTGCCTGAGCCGGATTCACCGCTGACATAAACGGGGGCTTGGCTTCGAGCCAATTTAATAATGGTTTTACGAGTATTATCGATAATTGGTGATTTACCAAGGAGTGCCTGTTCCGAATGAATGACTTTGTCAGAAGGTTTATTTTTAAGTTCAAGGGCACTTGAAACTAGATTACGAAGTATTTTTAAATCGACAGGTTTTGATACAAAATCAAAAGCGCCCGCTTTGAGAGCTTCAATCGCAGATTTCATATTGCCGTGAGCAGTAATCATGGCAACGGGAAGTTGGGGATAATTTTCTGATATATGACGCACAAGATCAATCCCATTACCGTCAGGTAATTTCATATCACTCAAACATAAATCAAAATCGGTTTCAGCAAGATAACTCTTTGCTTGTGTAATGTCTTTTGCTGTTTGAGTGTCAATATCCATGCGTGACAGAGTGATATCGAGTAATTCACGAATATCCGGTTCGTCATCAACAATGAGTGCTTTAAAATTTGTTTTTTTACTCATTAACTTATACTGCGCCTAGGATCTTGGAAAGTTATTCTAAAACAACTACCGCCAGTTGCAATAGGTATATAACTCATTCTTGCTTGATTACATTCAGCTAATTCACGCGAAATATAAAGACCTAAACCACTTCCTGTCGCTTCTGTTGTAAAAAAAGGTTCAAAAATATGTTGTGCGGTTTCGCTGTCTATTCCAGTTCCATGGTCAATAATATCAAGAAAGGGGCGGTTAAATTCGGGGGTTATTCCACCGAGTAATTCTACTTTTGGGTTACTTGGATAGTTTTTGCTGTGGCGCAAACCATTTTCACAAAGGTTGGTTAATATTTGTTCCAAATGTGAAATATCAAAACGAATTTTTACCTCAGCAGGATTTATGTCAATAAAAATCTCATTCTGACTGACCATATCTGTTTGTGTTGACTGAGTTATTTTATCGAAATGTTGGTTTGTTATAAAACTATTTATAAATTTAGTCAGGAAATTTTTGAGCTCAAAGATTTCTGGTTGAGAATGATCTCTGCGGCCAAGCTGCATAATATTTTCAATGATGGTGTTCATTCGTGCTGATTGGTCAGATATAATTTGTGTTAGACGTTTATCGTGTTTATCCAAATTATCCGATTCTTCTAGGAGTTGCCCTGCGTGGCTAATAGCACCGAGTGGGTTTCTTATTTCATGGGCAATACTTGCGGTTAAACGGCCTAGCGCTGCTAATTGTAAATGTTGGGCTTGCTGTGCCATCACCGAGGTGTCTTCTAAGAAAATAAGAATGCCTGATTTATTGTCCTGTGTAATTCGAGCAAAACGCGGCATCACATTCGCATGTAGAGGGGTTGGACGAATAATCTGCGGCGTAAAATTGCTATCTTTTCGCCAATGGTTTACTTGTTCTACAAGTTCAGGCACAAGAATCGAAAGGTTGGCTGGACGACTTGTTGATGGCATACCGAGCATATGCCATGCAGATTCGTTAATAAGTCGCATGTCGTTGTCGTTATCAACAACCAGAATACCAGTTTGCATTCGTTGAATAATATGTTCAGTTAGTTGGGCCATATTAGCCAGATCAACGCCACGTTTAAGAGCAAGTGCTTCACTTTCTTTAAGGCGAATGGCTAACTTATGCGAAATAATCGCTGAACTAAAAAAGATAAGACCTAATATACCGGCGTAGGTATAGTCTGACGTTGGCTCGTTGTAGATGTAATGGCTAAAGAGTTGGTGTGCAAGCAAAGTAATGGTAGCCAGAGCCGCAAAGTACAGTGCTGAACGAAAGGGAACAATCATACTATTACCGGCAACTGTAATAATTAGTAGGGTACCTAAGCCGGTTTGAATACCGCCGCTTGCATGCATTAATAATAAAATAGCAATACAGTCTGCTAAAACAGTCGTATGGATTTGTATCAGTCGATCGGGCTTCTTTAATTGAATCATCATCCAGAACAGACAAGCTAATACTAGATAATAAAGACTTGTTTGGGTAAACAATGTCTCATTGACGCTACCAAGAGGATGAAATGTAATATGTGTAATCGCTAAAAAAAGGAAAAAAGCTGAAAGAACGGTACGGTAAATGTTTAAATAAATTAATGGTTTCCATGCATCAATATGCTGCTCATTTGCTCTGGTATAGAGTGCAGGTGGGTTCAGAGTAAAAGTATTTTTTGTTACCATAGGAATGGGTAGCTTAAACAGGTCGTTATTTTGTTTACCGCTTTAATTTTTTATGTGTTTCACAACAATAAAATTGTTGCCCCTGTTTGAGTGCTTCATGCTCAGGTAGGTGGACTCCACAAGTTGTGCATTGCACCATGTTGGTTATCTCAGGTTTTTCTTTTTGTTTCTTTTTGGCGATAATGTTACTGGTTACCCAGTTTTGATACATACGATATACTAGCCAGATAATAGTAACGATAACAAGTAAGCGGATTAGGTTCATAGTTTTGTACAATATATAAATTATTTATTAATCATAGTCTTGTATGATGTATAAGACCAGTGAGTCGGTTAATTATTTAGTAATATGCAGATAAGAAAATTTTAGTCGGTGTAAATAGTTAGTATTGCTTGTCTTTTGTGTTGTGTTTTATTGTAAATTGTGATGATTCGGGATTTAACTTCATCGCTAAGGGGTTTTCCTTCGAGAAAATCATCTATTTGCTCATAGCGTAGTCCTAGGGCATCTTCATCTGCTTTTCCTGGGGCTAAACATTCCAGATCGGCTGTTGGTACTTTTTCTATAATAACTTGTGGCGCGCCTAGAGTCTTTGCAATTTCTCGAACCTGTCGTTTACTTAAACCGAATAGCGGTGCTAAATCACAGGCACCATCACCGTATTTGGTGAAAAACCCAGTAATATTTTCAGCCGAGTGGTCAGTACCAACCACCAAACCTCCTACGAGTCCGGCAACTTTATATTGTACTATCATTCGCACACGTGCTTTAACATTACCTTTTGCAAAATCAATATGGAAAGTGTTATCAGACAAAATATTTTGTTGCTCAAGTGCGCGTAAGGTTTCATCGTGAATACTATCCGTTCCCATTTTGATATTGACGCAAATATTTTTACTGGCTTGAATAAATTGCAGTGATGTTTGAGCATCATCTTCGTCTGCTTGAATATTGTAAGGCAAGCGGACAGCAATAAACGTATATTGCTGATCTTTATTCTGGTTTAATTCATCAATAGCAAGTTGTGCGAGTCGGCCACCGACACATGAATCAATGCCGCCACTAATACCCAGAACTAAATGGTTGAGCCCGGAATTTTTGAGTGTTTGTTTTATAAAGTTTATGCGACGTTGTATTTCGAAATCAGGATTAATTGTTGGTAAAACCTTCATTTCGGCTCGAATCGATTCTTCAGATATTTTGTTTGCGTCCATTGTGTTTCCTGTCACGATGATAAGAAACGTATTTTGCCAAAATCTATACAAAGTTGCGAGACACAATCTAACTTTGTGCTGTTTTTACGGAATACTTGGCACTGAATAACTGGAAAGTCAGTGATTTATTTGGATTAGGGATAGACTATTTAGCTATGGTAATTCGAACAAAATGCGGTTAATCTCAATTTACTTAATTTTAGTATAATGATGGATGGGTTCAATTTCAAAATAGCTTGATAAAAGCTGTTTCTATTGAAACGATAGCGATAGAATGAGTGAAATCCAATATTGTCGAAGGATATAATAATGAAAAAAATTGAAGCAATAATTAAACCCTTTAAATTAGATGATGTGCGTCAGGCATTATCTGATATTGGTGTAACGGGCATGACAGCAATTGAAGTGAAAGGCTTTGGACGCCAGAAAGGCCATACCGAGCTTTACCGTGGTGCAGAGTATGTTATTGATTTTCTTCCAAAAGTTAAGCTAGATGTGATCCTAAATGAAGATTTGGTTGATGCTTGTATTGAAGCAATTAGTAATGCAGCACGTACCGGGAAAATTGGTGATGGTAAAATCTTTGTATCAGATATTGAACAAGTTATCCGTATTCGCACTGGCGAAAAAGGGCTGGATGCAATCTAAGAATGAACTAGTCTGGCTTTGTCTTTAGTTTTTCATCGCTTGTAACGTGGCGGGATGATTTGGATAATTTAATTGGAGTACCCGTAAAGCATCTTTTGCCAGTTTTTTCAGGCCTAATTTTCGATAGCCAACAACCATCAGGCCGAGAGCATCAGGAATTGATTTTGTTTTAGGGTAATGTTGGATAACATATTTTGCACGGTTAACCGCTGCTAAATAAGCGTTTCGTTTCAAATAATATTTTGCGACATATATTTCGTAACGTGCCAGATTATCACGTAAAAGTTTCATCCGTTTTATTGCGTCGATGCGGTACTTGCTTTTTGGAAAACGTCTTACTAGTTCAGCAAAATACTGGAAGGCCTGACGAGCCGCTTTTGGGTCACGTTCAGCTTCATCCTGATCGAATAATTTACTAAAAAACGAACTATTGACATCGAAAGCAGCCAAGCCTTTTAGATAATAGAGATAGTCTACATTGGGGTGATTGGGGTGCAGTTTAATAAAACGGTCGGCCGATAAAATCGCCGTCTCAGGTTCATTGTCTTTATAATAAGCATATGCGATTTCAAGTTGCGCGCGTTGAGCATATTTGCCATAAGGATAGCGTGATTCGATTTGCTCATAAAGTTTAATCGCATCTTCGTAATTGGTATTATCCAGATTGGTTTTAGCTTCTTTGTAGATTTCAGCAGCTGTGGTATCGTCAGGGAGTGTTTCTGGATTTACCCCGGAACAGCCCTGTAACATAATCAGGCTTGCAGATATTAAAATGATATTAGATAAGAAACGTTTCCAGCTTGATAAATTCATAATGTCTTAATGCTTTATTTAGGTAATGACGAATGATGCAGTATACTCTTATGAGTCGCCATATTAAATGCCTGATCCTGTAACATTTACCTAAAATACCAAAGATTCCATCAGCCTATGTCTATAAAATCATCCGAAAAATCATCCCCAAAACCATCCGAAGTAAAGCCAATAATATTAGAAGCGGTTGTGCCTCAATCGCTCACTGGAATGCGCTTTGATCAAGCTCTAAGCCAATTATTTGATCAGTATTCGCGTGCCAGACTCAAGCAATGGATTCAATCAGGTCGAGTCACGGTTGAACAACAACAGCGTAAACCAAAAGACAAGGTTTACGTGGGCGAAAACATTATTCTGCGAGTTGAGGCCGAAGTTGAAGTCGTCTGGCAGGCAGAAAATATCCCGCTTGATATTATTTTTGAAGATGATGAAATTTTGGTGATTAATAAACCTGTTGGCATGGTGGTACATCCTGCACCGGGTCATCCCAATGGCACACTCTGTAATGCCTTATTGCACCATGTTGCCAATGCCGTTAATTTACCACGAGCTGGGGTGGTGCATCGTTTAGACAAAGACACCTCGGGTATTATGGTAGTGGCAAAAACCTTAAGTGCCCACTGTTATCTGGTTGAAAAATTACAGGCAAGAGAAATTGCCCGCGAATACATTGCCTTGGTACAAGGGGAAATGACCGCCGGTGGTACGGTCGATGCGTCCATTGGGCGACATAAAGTTGACCGAAAACGTATGGCGGTTCGAGGTGACTTAGACAGTGGTGCCAAACACGCAGTAACTCATTATCGTATTCGGCAGCGCTACCAAGCTTATACTTTATTAGATGTAAAACTCGAAACCGGCCGTACTCATCAAATTCGGGTACATATGGCGTATATTCATTACCCGATTGTGGGCGATCCGGTTTATGGTGGACGGCTGCGAATCCCCAAACAATGCAGTGACAATCTACGCGAAGTGATTCAGCAGTTTAGACGTCAGGCTTTACATGCGTATCAATTAACACTGCCACACCCCGTTACAAAAGAACAAATGCAATGGCAGGCACCTCTTGCGGATGATATTCAGCACTTATTAACCAAACTCGAAGCACTATGAGCTTAGTTAATAAGCCACCACAAATAATCACGCCCGACTGGCTTGTTTCGGAAAAGATTCAATCACTTAGCACTACTCGCAACGGGGGCGTTAGCAGTTCACCCTACGATAAACTTAATCTGGCCACACACGTCAATGATAATCCGAAAACTGTCCAAGAAAACAGACATTGGTTAAAAACATACTGTGCTTTACCCAATGACCCCAGCTGGCTAGAACAAAGTCATAGCGATAAAGTGGTTCGTTTAACTCCACAAAATTACCAGCAATTATTTAATGCTGATGCCAGTTACACAACCGATAAAAATATTATTTGCAGTGTAATGACCGCAGATTGTGTGCCGGTTTTATTTTGTAATAAACAAGCCAGTTGGGTTGCTGCCGCACATGCCGGTTGGAAAGGAATTGCCAATGGCATCCTTAAGAATGTAGTACAAATTTATACCAAAGAGATAATGGGTGACTTAGCCGATATATATGTCTGGATAGGCCCGGCGATCAGCGGTAAGGTTTATCAGGTGGGGCAAGAAGTTAGAAATGCACTCACAAAACAGGATACCATTTTAGAAAAAGCATTTACAAAGCAAGATACAAATCATTATTTATTAAATTCATCCTATGCGGTGCAGTTACAATTTATTAAAATGGGTGTGTTAACACAACAAATTTCAGCTGGAGACTTCTGTACCTATCAGGATAGTGAACGTTTTTATTCTTACCGGCGTGATGGTATGCGTACTGGGCGAATGGCGAGTATGGTATGGTTGCGATAACGCGTGTTTTTACAAATTAAATCACTGCTGTCCCGTTAACAAAGGGGTATCCAGTAAGGTCTTGATCGTGTTACACATAAATTTTTCTGGATTCCCGTCCCCGTCTCCACTGGACAGGCTCTGCGCGGGAATGACGAGTTAACGGGATAGTGGTGAAATTAAATAATTAAGTATTCACATATAATAATTTAAAGGTCGATGATGTCCGAACAGTTAGATAAAAATAAAAAACCACAGCCTGTTTCATTAACAGAAGCCTTTATTTACCGGCTAAAGCTTGTCTTTATCTCTGTTTTAGGTGTCTGAGCGGTGACTGGTTTTGCTTATTCACTGATTGGCATAACGTAAACAGGCTAGAATAATTTAGCCTATTGCACCGAATAACGTTAATATATGTTGTTTTGTTGGATATTATTACGAGGTTTAGTTCAAACACATGAGTGTATTGCTTTGGATCATTTTATTTAGTCTAGTAGGTGGAGTATTCAGTGTTTTGGCCGCTTCGGTTTTTTTGTTGTTGCCCGATAAATCTCGCACGCGACTCATTCCACACTTGGTCAGTTATGCCACCGGTGCATTATTAGGTGCGGCATTTCTGGCTTTAATTCCTCATAGTCTTGAAGGAAAATTTAAAATTGATGTACATGATTTAGGCATGACCATTCTCTTGGGGTTACTGGCCTTTTTTGTGATGGAGAAGCTAGTGATTTGGCGGCATTGTCATTCCGAGCATTGCGAAGCACACTCAGAACCTTTAGATCATTCGCACAAAACCGCGGGTACTCTGGTGTTAATTGGTGATGGTATTCATAACTTTATTGACGGTATCTTGATAGCTGCTGCATTTATAACCGACATTCATTTAGGCATTGTTACCAGTATTGCTGTGGCAACGCATGAAATCCCGCAGGAAGTGGGAGATTTTGCGGTTTTATTGCATAGCGGTTTTTCGCGCGCTAAAGCATTATTTTTTAATGTGCTAAGCAGCTTAACCACCGTATTAGGCGCCTTGTTGGCGTACTTTAGTATGGAAAATCTTCAGGCGTATTTGCCCTATGTTTTGGCTATTGCGGCTTCCAGTTTTATTTATATTGCGGTTGCCGACTTAATTCCCGGTTTGCATAAACGTACCCAGCTTCTGGTTGGATTCCAGCAAATGCTATTGATCAGCGCCGGGGTGATTACAATCTATATTGCTCATTCACAGTTGCATTAACCGCTCTTTTTTTATTCACATCGGTACTATTTAAAAATCAAACTAATTTCTGTTCTAAACTAATTTCACTTTTGGCCGATATAACGGGTTGAAAAACCAGTAAATTGTCACGGAGAGAAATATGGAATGGCTGGATCATTGGGGTTGGACTTTCGCCCTTGTTATTATTGTTGTATTGGCACTTTGGCTTACCATTATGTATGTGCAAGACATTACCCAAACACAACACACCGTACGGCGTAATTTCCCCATTATTGGGCGAATGCGTTATCGTTTTGAAAAATTAGGCGAGTATTTCAGGCAATACTTTTTCTCGCATGATCGTGAAGAAATGCCCTTTAACAGGGCAACGCGTGCCTGGGTATATCGTACTGCAAAAGGTTTAGGTGGTTTGCTTGGGTTTGGGTCGACCAATGATTTACGTGAAACCGGCTCGATTATTTTTGTCTCGGCAACCTACCCACTTTTAGAAGAAGAATATATCCCAACACCCACTCGTATTATTGGCGAACTCTGTGATAAACCCTTCGAAGCCCGATCCTTGTTTAATATTTCGGGCATGAGTTATGGTGCGATTTCATCGGCTGCGGTACGGGCATTGTCAAGAGGAGCAGAAAAAAGTGGTATCTGGATGAACACCGGTGAAGGGGGCTTGTCACCTTACCATCTGGAAGGCGGATGTGACATTATTTTTCAAGTAGGCACAGCTAAATACGGTGTTCGTGATAGCGAAGGTAAACTCAGTGACGAACATTTACGTGACGTTGCTCAACATGTAAAAGCCTTCGAGATAAAAATGTCACAAGGAGCCAAACCGGGGCGGGGTGGCGTACTACCCGGTAAAAAAGTAACACCTGAGATTGCAAAAATTCGTGGTATTCCTATCGGCAAAGTGTCCAGTAGTCCAAATCGACACAAAGAAATTAAATCTCCCGATGATCTATTAGACATGATCAATCATATTCGGGAAGTGACGGGGCGACCGGTGGGTTACAAGGCAGTTATCGGTTCGGAACAACCGGTGCGAGATATTTGTGAAGCCATTCATCGGCGTGGACGGGATTTTGCTCCTGACTTTATTACGGTTGATGGTGGAGACGGAGGAACCGGTGCGGCACCCCAATTATTAGCCGACCATGTTGGTTTGCCATTGAATGAGTCGCTTCCCATTTTAGTTGATACTCTGATCCAATATGACCTAAAAGATCGCGTTAAAGTGATTGCTTCCGGCAAACTGGTACATTCAGCCAAAGTGGCTTGGGCACTTTGTATGGGAGCAGATTTTATTGTGAGCGCACGAGGTTTTATGTTTTCGCTCGGCTGTATCCAGTCCATGCAATGCCATCAGGACACTTGCCCTACCGGTATTACAACCCATAATAAACGTATGGTGAGGGGATTGGTGGTAGCCGATAAAGCCGAACGGGTTAATCAATATGCACACTGGGTTAATCACGAAGTAAATGTATTAGCCCATTCCTGTGGCTTGCCGAATGCACGTGAATTCAAACGTGAACATGTGCGGTTGGTTTTAAACCCTGGTGCTAGTATGCCTCTTGACGTGATGTATCCTTATCCTGATATAAAATTCCCATTGGTTTAACTTATAAAGTGCTGAATCGTTCAGCACTTTATATCAATACCACTTGAATTTTTTGCCATAGCCCCTATTAATTATAAGACAAACAGTTTAATTAATTTATGGGTGCATGAGGGTTTTAAAATGAGAATGGATAAACTAACCAGCAAATTTCAGGTTGCGATTGCCGATGCGCAAAGTTTGGCCGTGGGTCGTGACCATGCTTATATTGAACCGATCCACTTAATGACTGCGTTACTCGATCAGGATGGTGGCAGTGTACGCCATTTATTAATGCAAAGTGATGTGAACATTAATTTATTGCGGTCACAGTTAGGTGAAGCATTGGATAATTTACCGACTATCGGGGATGCAACCGGTGAAGTGCATTTATCTAATGACTTGTCTCGATTATTAAATTTAACCGATAAAATTGCACAGCAACGAAAAGACCAATATATCGCTAGCGAATTATTTGCCTTAGCTGCCGTGGGTGATAAAAGCCCGGTTGGCGAAATGTTAAAAAAAGCTGGAGCGACTAAACAAGCTCTGGAACAAACCATTGAACAAGTGCGTGGTGGACAAACGGTGGACGACCCGAATGCAGAAGAACAACGTCAGGCACTTGAAAAATACACCATTGATTTAACCGAACGTGCCGAGCAGGGTAAACTTGACCCGGTGATTGGTCGTGATGATGAAATTCGTCGTTCCATACAAGTATTACAACGCCGAACTAAAAATAACCCGGTATTAATTGGTGAGCCGGGTGTTGGTAAAACCGCCATTGTCGAAGGTTTGGCACAACGCATTATTAATGGTGAAGTGCCTGAAGGTTTAAAAAGTAAACGGGTGCTGTCATTAGATTTGGGCGCGTTATTGGCCGGAGCAAAATTTCGCGGTGATTTTGAAGAACGTTTAAAAGCAGTGTTAACGGATCTTGCAAAGCAGGAAGGTCAGGTTATTTTATTTATTGATGAGATTCATACTATGGTTGGTGCCGGTAAAGCCGAAGGCGCGCTGGATGCCGGTAATATGCTTAAACCTGCATTAGCACGAGGTGAATTGCATTGCATCGGTGCAACAACACTGGATGAGTATCGTAAGTATATTGAAAAAGACGCCGCACTCGAACGACGTTTCCAAAAAGTTCAGGTGGCTGAACCCACCGTGGAAGATACCATTGCTATTTTGCGTGGCCTGAAAGAAAAGTATGAAGTGCATCATGGCGTAGATATTACCGATCCTGCTATTATTTCTGCGGCAACTTTATCGCACCGCTATATTGCAGACCGACAACTACCAGATAAAGCGATTGATTTAATCGATGAAGCGGCGAGTCGTATTCGGATGGAAATTGATTCCAAACCCGAAGCAATGGATAAACTGGACAGAAAACTGATTCAACTTAAAATTGAACGCGAAGCTTTATCTAAAGAAAAAGATAAAGCATCCAAAACTCGTTTACAAAAGTTGGAACAGGACATCAGTGTTCTGGAAAAAGAATACGCAGAGTTCGATGAAATCTGGGTGGCTGAAAAGGCCGCTTTGCAAGGCTCTCAACATATTAAAGAACAGCTCGAACGGGCTCGTTTGGATGCAGATGCCGCAAAACGTGCTGGTGATCTCGCACGCGTATCAGAATTACAATACGGTCGTATTCCCGAACTGGAAAAACAGCTCGATATGGCTGCGCAGGCTGAAATGCAGGAAACCACTTTGTTACGCAATTCGGTTACCGATGAAGAAATTGCCGAGGTGGTGTCTAAATGGACCGGTATTCCGGTATCAAAAATGCTCGAAGGCGAACGTGATAAGTTATTGCGTATGGAAGATGAATTGCATTTACGTGTGATTGGTCAGGACGAAGCGGTTAAAGCAGTATCGGATGCAATCCGCCGTTCACGGGCAGGCTTGTCAGATCCGAATCGGCCGAATGGTTCGTTCCTGTTTTTAGGGCCAACTGGTGTGGGTAAAACCGAACTCACCAAGGCACTGGCAGAGTTTTTATTTGATTCAGACGATGCCATGGTGCGCATTGATATGTCGGAATTTATGGAAAAACATTCCGTTGCCCGTTTGGTGGGGGCGCCTCCTGGATACGTGGGTTACGAAGAAGGCGGTTATTTAACCGAAGCAGTCCGGCGTAAACCTTATTCGGTGGTACTGCTCGATGAAGTTGAAAAAGCACATCCCGATGTGTTTAATATTTTACTGCAAGTACTCGATGATGGCCGCTTAACCGATGGTCAGGGTCGCACAGTTGATTTCCGTAACACAGTGATTGTAATGACATCCAATCTGGGTTCACAACAAATTCAGGAACTGTTATTGAATGACAGTGCCGGTGAAGTGAACTATAACGAAATCAAGGATGCGGTGATGGTCGAAGTGGGGCAGCATTTCAGACCCGAGTTTATTAATCGGGTGGATGATGCGGTGGTATTCAGGCCATTGCAACAAGATCAAATTCGTGCAATTGCACATATTCAAATTGATGAATTGGCTGCACGTCTGGTTGATCGGCAAATCGTGTTAACAATTACGGATGCTGCGATGGATAAACTCGGTGAAGCCGGTTTTGACCCGGTATACGGTGCGCGGCCTTTAAAACGTGTTATTCAGCAATTGGTTGAAAATCCGTTAGCACAATCTATTTTGTCAGGTGAGTTTATATCCGGTGATCATGTTGAAATAGCCTTAAAAGACAATGATTTAACCTTTACCAAATTAACGAGCAAGGCGTCAGCCGCTTAAAATAGTCTATAGGGGTAGCGAGGATGCTTTTAATCAAAAGTGTTCTCGCTTTTGTGTTACCTGTAGCCATTTTTCACCTATTTTCAAGGAGGACTTATCCCAAATTGGCAAATTTAGTCCTAAATCATTTCAGATTGCCGCCGATAAAGGCTAGTAGAACCTATGTCACATTAAATTAGAGCCAATATGAACGCTGATATTATTAACCCATTTTTATCCTCTGTTGTTAATGTTTTATCCACTATGGCGATGCTCAAAGTTTCTCCTGAAAAACCCAGTATTAAAAATGATAATATTTCGAAAGGTGATGTATCCGGTGTAATTGGGATGACCACTAAAACAATAAATGGCTCAATGGCGATTACTTTCCCTGCCAATGTTGCTTTCGATATCGTGAACAAAATGCTGGGTGAAACGGTGAACGAAGTAAATGATACGGTCACCGATCTGGTGGGTGAATTAACTAATATGATTGTGGGTGGAGCCAAAGCACAACTGGAAGAAAAAGGATACGATATTGGCATGGCAACCCCGGTCGTTGTTACTGGTGTAAACCATGAAATCGTTCATAAGGCGCAAGGACAAAAAATACTTATGCCTTTTAATTGTGATGCGGGTAAGTTTTATGTAGAGGTTTGTTTTGACGGCTAAAGCGTATTCGTTTTGACTTAACCTGCTATTAAATTAATCAGGGCGTAAAGTTTAAATTTTGTACGCGTTGATGTGCCTGTTTAATATGTTGTGTATCGAGTATTCCTTCTTTTTTTAACCTGTCCAGTTCTTTTAATTCAATGACTAACATACGGCGTTTGTCCATTCTTATGTTTTGACTGGCTGTTAAAATTCTTGCACGCATTTCATCAATAAATTTTTCGAATATTTCGGGTGTGGGTTTATTGTATAAAAAACTTAACAAGACACAGCCAGCATAACGGCTCCTAAATTCTGTTACGTTGGGGGAACGGTAATAAAACATAATAAGTGAAGCAATGGTTAAAAGTATAAAAATAACAATTAAAGGTACTAGCTTACTAAGTAAGTCATTATCCATATGCATTGTTAAATAAAAAATATAGATGACTGTGCTGCTGGCAAAATAAAGTACAGCAGCTAACCAAGCAATAGAAATTTTACGATGGTGTACCGGCCAAGGTTCTAATAAACCAAGGTTAATATTAAAAGACTTTTCTTCAACCAGGTTACTGGTTGTAACCTGAATATGTTTTTCATTGAAAATTTTAAACTGGCGAGTTTCACTTTTCGCTTTGCTTTTTTGCTTAAGCTGTGAATTGACAGTTTGATCAGGCATACAATGAGTTCTGTTATAAATTCGTGATATTTAATGGTTACAATACCCATATCTTACATTGATTTTAATTAAAGGTCTCAAAATAATGTATATATCACGAACTTTTTATTTACTTATTGTACTAAGATTATAATGTTGGATTTATAGCCATTATTTGAGTTGTTGTTATTTTATTGTAATAAAATTTACATCCCCCCCCTTAGATACAGTTTAGTGGAGTATTTCTAAATGTTAATAAAAAAGCCTGAGCAGATAAAGTCATCAGAAATCACACCTAAAGCAATTTACCAACAGCGCAGAGAGTTTTTAAAAACATCGGTTAATACCGGTTTGGGGCTTGCTGCTGCAGGTTTGCTCGCACCCTATTCTAGTGATGCTTTTGCCAGTTATGGTTTAGCCTCTCTTAAGCACACTAAAAATAATAACTATGTTGTTAATGATGATTTAACCAAATACAAAGACATTACGACTTATAATAATTTTTATGAATTTGGCACCAGTAAATCTTCACCTGCGGTCAACGCAGATAAACTCACCACTCAACCTTGGTCAATTGAAGTAAAAGGTCATGTTGAGAAACCGGCTGTTTATCATTTAGAAGATATTATTAAAGAACAGGGATTAGAAGAAAGAATTTATCGGTTACGCTGTGTCGAACGCTGGTCGATGGTTGTGCCTTGGTTAGGCTTTCCTTTAGCTGAACTTATTAAGAAAGTAAAACCGACTTCTAAAGCAAAATACGTTGAATTTTCAACCTTGTACCGTCCCGAAGAAATGCAAGGGCAGCGTCGTAGTGTACTGGACTGGCCATATGTAGAAGGTTTGCGTATGGATGAAGCTATGAACCCACTAGCATTCCTTGCGGTAGGTCTTTATGGCGAAGTTCTACCTAACCAGAATGGTGCGCCAATACGCTTAGTGGTGCCATGGAAATATGGTTTTAAAAGTATTAAATCAATCGTAAGCTTACGTTTTACTGAGCAACAACCGGTTAGTAGTTGGACCCGTGCTGCACCCAATGAATACGGTTTTTACTCAAACGTAAATCCTGCGGTTGATCACCCCCGCTGGAGTCAGCGACGTGAACGGCGCATTGGTGAATTTTTTAAACGAAAAACGTTAATGTTTAATGGTTATGCTGAGGATGTAGCATATTTATATAAAAATATGGACCTAAAAAAATATTTCTAGCTGAAAATTTTTAGTCCCTGATTGATGTTGTAAATTAAAGTGATACGTTTTTGTAAAAGCAGTGTATTTATTCTGAGTCTGGTTCCGATTAGTTTATTGCTATATCAATTTTATATTGATGATCTTGGTGCTAATCCATTCGAAGTGTTAACTCGGCAAAGTGGGGAATGGACATTACGGTTCCTGTTAATAACTTTAAGTCTTACGCCATTAAAGATGCTTATTCTCAAAAGTTGGCCCTTAAAATTTCGTCGTATGTTGGGTGTGTACACCTTTTTCTATGCTTCTATTCATCTTTTAACCTATGTTTGGTTTGATCAATTCTTTGACTGGTCTGAAATTTGGGTAGATATAGTTAAACGTCCCTTTATAACAATCGGTGTACTGTCATGGTTTATTCTTCTGATATTAACAGTAACATCCACAAAGGGAATGAAGAAACGGCTTGGTCGTTATTGGAAAAAATTACATCAGCTTGTCTATTTAATCGGAACTTTGGTGTTGCTCCATTATTTTATGCTAGTTAAAGCGGATTATTGGTGGCCGCTTCTTTATAGTTTAATTTTTATTGTTTTAATGGCCTTTCGTGTCAGGATGACTCAACGGCAATGGAGCCACTTATTTACTTTTAAAGTGTTGTCGAAACAAGAATAAGTTTGGAGTAGAATCTTAAATATTAGAATAGTCTTATATGTTGCAGATTGCATATTCCGCTGTTTTTATTCACCCGCAAAGCGCTTAAAATTTGGCTTTTTCAAGCCGTGATAGTTATAATCCTACGAAAATACAATAAGATATGAGTTTAGAATATCAAGCCCATATTAATATTTTGCTAATTATTTGTTTTTTAATGAAAAACTAAAATCACTTAAAAATGGTTATGTTTTAACGCGAGTCGCTATGGCATACTTGCTGATTATTTTTATCAAAACCTGCCTTTAGAGCAGATTTTACAACTACGCGAGATACCGTAGAGGAGATCCGAATGTCGATTAATCGTCGCGAATTTATTCAAGTAATGGGTATGGCTGCCGCAGCGGGTATGGTACCGGGTTGCAGCAAATCAGATTCACAAAGTAAGTCTGCTGCAGGCAAGTCCCCAGAAGATATTTACAATATCCCCAAGTTTGGTAATGCCACTGTTATGCATTTTACAGATTGCCATGCTCAACTTAATCCGATTTATTTCCGTGAACCTAATGTCAATCTTGGCGTAGGTCGAAGCTTGGGGCAGCCTCCTCATTTGGTGGGCGACAAGCTATTGCAACATTTTAAGATTAAACCCGATACACTTGAAGCACATGCGTTTACTTTTTTAGGCTATGATCAGGCGATTAAAAAATACGGTGCAGTGGGCGGTTTTGCACATTTACGTACTTTAGTTAAAAAATTACGTGCTGAAATGGGGCCATCATTATTAATCGATGGTGGTGACACATGGCAGGGTTCGGGCACCGCATACTGGACGCGTGGTCAGGACATGGTGGGTGCTTGTAATATGTTAGGTGTGGACGTGATGACCGGTCACTGGGAATTCACTTATCACGAAGCCGAAATCATTAAAAATGTAAAAGACTTTAATGGTGATTTTGTTTGTCAAAATGTGTTTGTAAAAGACGATGCATCCTTTGACTATAAGTTTGAAGACTTTGCTGGCTATAATGAAAGTACACAACGTGCATTTAAACCGTATGTCATAAAAGATTTAGGTGGCGTACGTGTTGCTGTTATTGGTCAGGCCTTTCCTTATACCCCTATTGCTAACCCGCAACGTTTTATTCCAGACTGGACTTTTGGTATTCGTGAATCAGAAATGCAAAACACCGTTGATATGGTGCGCGAAAAAGAAAAACCGGATTTAGTGGTTGTTATTTCACATAACGGTATGGATGTGGATTTAAAAATGGCATCACGGGTAACCGGTATTGATGCTATTTTTGGCGGCCATACCCATGATGGCATTCCAGAACCAACCATTGTGACGAATAAAGCCGGTAAAACCTTGGTTACCAATGCCGGTTCAAACGGTAAATTCCTTGGTATCATGCAATTTGATGTTAAAAATGGCAAGTTACAGGACTTCCGTTACCGTTTAGTGCCTGTTTTCTCTAAAATGCTGGAAGCGGATAAAGAAATGCAGGCGTACATTGATAATGTGCGTAAACCTTATCTTAAAACACTCACCGAAGAGTTGGCTGTTGCAGAATCCACCATGTATCGTCGTGGTAATTTCAATGGTACCTTCGACCAAATTATTTGTGATGCGCTACGTGCGGTAAACGGTGCTCAAATTTCCTTGTCGCCGGGTTTCCGTTGGGGAACAACTGTTCCTGAAGGGCAAGTGATCACCATGGATAACGTGATGGATCAAACCTGCTTAACCTATCCAGAAACCTATGTGCGTGAAATGGCAGGCTCTGAACTTAAACTCATTTTAGAAGATGTGGCCGATAACCTTTTCAATACCGACCCTTACTATCAGCAAGGTGGTGATATGGTGCGTGTGGGTGGTTTGGATTACACCATTGCTCCAAATCTAACCATTGGTAAGCGTATTACCGAGATGCGTCTGGATGACGGTACGGTGATTGAAGCAGATAAAAAGTACACTGTTTCAGGTTGGGCAACGGTGGGTTCTAAAGCACCGGGCGCACCTATTTGGGATGTGGTTGCAGAATATTTACGTGATGAGAAAGTTGCCAAGATTGGTAAATTTAATACACCTAATATTAAAGGGATGCAATCTAATCCGGGTATGCAAGATTATCTGGGTGCAACCAGTTAAGAGTATTTTTAAATGGCCTTATAAAGAAACGCTGACAGAGATGTTGGCGTTTTTTTATGGTTAAGATTTAATTTTTGGCGCCGAGCTGTTTTGCTAATTGTTGAGTTAATTCGGGTGCTGTGCTGATTTGTTGTTGCCATAATTCAATTTGTGGTTCAAGCAACGATGCCATCATTGCGATATGTTCATCAGCATCATTCAGTGCCGGTATGTAGTGATAATGTTCACCACCGGCATCAAGAAATATCTTTCGGTTTTGCATATTAATTTCTTCGAGGGTTTCAAGGCAGTCGGCTGAAAAACCGGGACAAACAATATGCACGTTTTTAATACCTTGCTCCGCCCATTGCAACAAGGTTTTATCGGTATAGGGTGTGAGCCATTGTTCAACCCCCATACGTGACTGGAAGCTAATTGCCCATTGTCTTTCGTGTAACCCTAATTCTTCAGCAAGTAAGCGAGCTGTTTTCTGGCATTCACAAAAATAAGGATCACCAGCAGCAAGGTAGGATTTTGGCAAGCCATGAAAGGAGAGCAGTAATTTTTCTGGTTGTGAATGTTGTTGCCAGTGGCTACGTATTGAATTGGCCAGAGTTTTTATATATATCGGTTTATCGTGATAGTGGTTAATAAATTCAATCGTGGGTAAAAAACGCCAATGCTTAAAAGCCTGTGCAACCGCATCAAAAATAGATGCGCTAGTGGTGGCTGAATATTGAGGATATAAGGGCAAAATAATAATTTTATCAACATTTTTTTGTTTAAGTGAATCTAATGCTTGTTTAATGGAAGGTTTACCATAACGCATACCCAGTGCAACGGTTATTGGTTGACGTTTTGAATCAAAATAATGCTGTAACTTTTTAGCTTGTTGCTGGCTAATCGTAAGCAGGGGGGAACCTTGTTCAGCCCATATTTGCTGGTAAGCGTGGGCAGCCTTATGCGGGCGAATACGCAAAATAATACCGTGCAAAATCAGCCACCAAAGCCAACGGGGTTTATCAATAACGCGTGGGTCACTTAAAAACTCATCTAGATAACGACGTACAGCCGACGCTGTGGGTGCATCTGGCGTACCCAGATTGACCAATAATATGCCGATTTTGAAAGGTGTTGAGTGATTAAAGGGTGTGTTTTTATCAGAAGACATAAGCTTTAATTCTACTGTTAGTGTCTGATAGATGCAAATATGATGAGGCTGCTATTGTGTAATACGATTGTTTATTCGTAGTGTGATAGCTATCACAGCTATGCTACATATTCAGAGTATTCTTCTGTGTTGTTATTCATATCGAGAGGACGCATTATGAAAATCATTTCAAAACAAAATTTATTACTAGTGTTTAGTGTATTGTTTGTGTCGCAGGTTGTTTTTGCAGATGAAGCTTTGGCTCCCGCCGAACACAGTATGTCTGGCAGTCAGCAAGCCGACATGATGGGAACACATAAAACTAATAGTAGCGATATTAAAACGCTCACTGAAAGAAAATTACAAATTAAACAAACAAAAGTACCTGAAGAAATGGCCGGTTTTTCGCGTGGTACCGTAGCCCGTTCAGTTTTTACAACCTTGATTGATCATCGTGAACCGGTGGATAAAGTAAAACAAGTACCTCAACAAAAGAACGATATTATTTATTTTACAGAATTACGAGATATGACTGGACAAACGGCAAAGCACCGCTGGGAATTTAAAGGTAAAATTATGTCGGAAGTAAAATTTAAGGTGCGTGGTCCACGCTGGCGCGTTTGGTCTAAAAAAAGTTTTACACCTGGATGGGCCGGAGACTGGAAAGTTTCAGTTATTAACGGTGTGGGGGATGTTATTTCAGAAGAAGTGATAGCCTATGCTGAACCAACAATCGATAAAACTAATCAGGTTCAGGATGCAGCACCCTCTGTTTCAAATGTAAAAGATAAGCCGTTAACACCTGCTGCTATGGAGGCGGTGCCCGATACAATAAAAGCGGAATAAAAATAAATAATAAGCAAAAAATGCTCCATTTTTAATGGAGCATTTTTTTGTTTGTAACATCATGGTCTTAGCTTATTGAATTAAATACATAGATGAAGTGTTAACTTTTTGGCTGTTTATGTTACCCCTGCAAGTGACATAAAATCGTGCTAGGGTTAAATTATATAGACTCTTTGAGTTAGAAATTGACTTTAATTTATAGAGGTGATTAGGCTATGACAACACCGTTTGAACCAACAATTGGACAATGGTATCAGGATGATGAGCAACGTGTTTTTGAAGTGGTTGCATGGGATCTTGATGCGATAGAAATTCAGTATTTCGATGGCGATGTGGACGAGTTTGATATGGATGTTTGGTATATGTTAAATATTCTTCCAGCCGATGAACCGAATGATGGTAGTGGCCCATTCGATGAGATTGAAAGTGATGAACTTAGTCATATTCAAAATAGTTATTTACCGGTTAGTTGGCGTTTTCATTAACAATCAGCTTTAATTCTGAATGTAAACCTATTAGGTATTTATCTTTTTATATTTAATACGGTGGGGTTGTTTGTAGTCGTCACCGAGTCGCCGTTTACGATCGGCTTCATAGTCGGCATAGTTTCCTTCAAACCAGACCACCTTACTGTCGCCTTCATAGGCCAGAATGTGGGTGGCAATACGATCTAAAAACCAACGATCATGCGAAATGACCACCGCCGAGCCGGGAAAGTCCAGAATGGCTTCTTCCAATGCGCGCAGCGTTTCCACGTCTAAATCATTAGTGGGTTCATCCAGCAGTAACAGATTGCCACCACTGCGTAACAGTTTGGCAAGATGCACTCGGTTACGTTCGCCACCGGATAAATCACCAACGCGTTTTTGTTGGTCGCTGCCTTTAAAGTTAAAACGGCCGACATAGGTTCGGGATGGCACAACGTAAGTACCAATGGTAATGTTATCCGAGCCCTCCGAGATTTCTTCCCATACGGTTTTATCATTGGCGAGTGAGTCGCGGGATTGATCCACATACGCAATTTTAACGGTTTCACCAATGCGCAAGTTGCCACTGTCGGGTTGTTCTTCACCGGCGAATATTTTAAACAGGGTTGTTTTACCGGCACCGTTGGCACCGATAATGCCAACAATACCACCGCGTGGTAAATTAAAACTGAGGTCATCAAACAGTAATTTGTCGCCAAAGGCTTTGGCAATGGATTCGGCTTCAACAACTAAATCACCTAGGCGTGGGCCGGGGGGAATATACAAGTCATGGGTCTCGCTGCGTTGTTGGTATTCTTTTGATGACAATTCTTCAAAACGAGCAAGACGTGATTTGCTTTTGGCGTGGCGTCCTTTGGGTGCAGTTTTAACCCATTCCAGTTCAGCCTTCATAGCTTTAAGGCGGGCCGACTCCTGTTTTTTCTCGGTTTCCAGACGTTGTTCTTTTTGCTCTAACCAGGACGAATAATTGCCTTCCCATGGGATCCCGTGACCACGGTCTAGTTCTAAAATCCAACCGGCGACATTATCCAGAAAATAACGGTCGTGGGTCACTGCCACCACGGTGCCGCTGAAGTCGTGTAAAAAGCGTTCCAACCAAGCGACCGATTCGGCATCGAGGTGGTTAGTGGGTTCATCTAGTAATAGCATATCGGGGTTGGACAATAATAAACGGCACAAGGCAACGCGACGACGTTCACCTCCAGACAAGGTGGTGACATCCGCATCCCACGGAGGAAGGCGCAGTGCATCCGCGGCAATGTCCAGTTTTCGATCAAGTTCCCAAGCACCGGCTGCATCAATCGCATCTTGTAATTTGGCTTGCTGGGCAAGTAAATCGTTCATCTCATCATCGGACATCGGTTCAGCAAATTTCATGCTGATGTCATTAAAGGCATTGAGTTGGTCGATAATTTCTTGTACGCCTTCTTCGACATTGCCGCGTACATCTTTGTCAGGGTTAAGCTGTGGCTCCTGAGGCAGGTAGCCAACATTAATACCTGCTTGTGGGCGAGCCTCACCTTCGTAGTCTTTGTCGATACCGGCCATAATGCGTAGCAATGTTGACTTACCTGAACCATTCAGCCCCAGAACACCAATTTTGGCTCCCGGAAAAAAGGATAAAGAAATATCTTCCAGAATTTTTCGTTTAGGTGGAACAATCTTTCCCACTTGGTCCATTGTGTAAATATATTGCGCCATTGTTCTAAGCCTTTGGTCTCGTTAAACAACGGTATTGATAGTAGCATTTTGTGTTGTGTAAGTGCATCCTTTACCAAATTACTGCTCTAGATCAATTTTATGTTGATTGTTAACAATAGATTTAAGTTTCGGTTATTTACGCCGATATAGCGCACATTAAGCATGTAATTTCAGGAGTTGTCTTACTGTGAAAAAAAACCTTCCCGTTAATAATACTGAGCGTGAACTGTCTGACAATGAGGTAATTATTTCAGCGACGGATCTAAAAGGCGTGATTACTAGCGTAAATGAAACCTTTAAATCCATTAGTGGTTTTAATGACGAGGAGCTTTTTGGTAAAAACCATAATGTAGTACGTCACCCTGATATGCCACCGGCTGCTTTTGCTGATTTGTGGACGACGATGAAACAGGACAAGCCTTGGATGGGCATTGTTAAAAACCGCTGCAAAGATGGTAGTTTTTATTGGGTCGATGCCTTTGTTACCCCATTATTAAACAATGGTAAAACATCGGGTTATGAATCTACCCGAGTTAAGGCGGATAAAACAATTACTCAACGGGCCGAAAAGCTTTATCAGGCTATTTGGGCGAATAAATTTAAGATGCCCAAATTTAAACCAGACTATGCGACTAAAGTAATCGTGTCATTCAGCCTTTTGCAATTAATAACGGTGACGGGGTTATGGGCTAGCGGTCACTTATCTATGTTACCTGCCATCGTGGTTTGGGGTGCGACCAGTATATTGAGCTATTTTTTTGCAAAAGCATTATTAAAACCGATTACTGTTGTTACTCAACGAGCAAAGTCCATAATCCATAATCCACTAACACAATACGTTTATACCGGTCGGCATGATGAAGCTGGGCAAATTGAGTTGTCGTTACGAATGCTCAGTGCGATGAATCGCACTATTCTTAAACGTTTAGATCAGGTTTGCGGACAATTAGAGAGTTATGCAATGGATGCGGCCGATCTGGTGGGGGATACCCGTCTGGGTGTGCAGCGGCAGCAGTCTGAAATTGAACAGGTTGCAACCGCGATGAATGAAATGACCGCAACGGTGCAAGAGGTTGCGCATAATACTCAAACTGCACTGGAAGTGGCTAATAATGCCA
Source organism: uncultured Thioalkalispiraceae bacterium (assembly GCA_964472525.1). Classification (GTDB taxonomy): domain Bacteria; phylum Pseudomonadota; class Gammaproteobacteria; order UBA6429; family Thiohalophilaceae; genus SZUA-37. The sequence continues at coordinate 52,789 of CAYYLL010000010.1, forward strand.
ATGAGCAAGCCGGTGTTGGTGCAACAAAGGTGGCCGATGCGGTACGGGTGATTGAATCTTTGTCTGTGGACATTAAAGAAACCGAACAATCTATTCAGGAACTGGCGAATAACAGTGTTGATATTGGTTCAGTGCTGGATGTGATTAAAGGTGTTGCCGAGCAGACTAATTTACTGGCATTAAATGCGGCAATTGAAGCGGCGCGAGCCGGTGAACAAGGGCGGGGCTTTGCGGTAGTCGCTGATGAAGTGCGAACGCTCGCAAGTCGGACTCAGGAGTCCACCGAAGAAATTCAGGCAATGATTGAAAAAATTCAGCATGGTACTCAAAGTGCTGTTGATAAAATGGCTGATGTGCGCAAACGGTCGAATGAAGGAATGGAAAATGTGGCGACCTCATCCAATGCCATTCAGGAAATGAAAAAGGCGGTTGAAACAATGGGTAGTTTAAACACTCAAATTGCCAGTGCAGCAGAAGAGCAAAGTGTGGTGAGTGGAACAATTGCCGAGAATGTTGAAAATATCAATATGCTTTCGCAATCAACGGATACAACCGCAACTGAAATGTTCGCAACCACCCAATATTTAGCCGGACTTGCATCCGATATTCATAATATGATTAATCAGTTTGAAGAAGCGATGAAATAAAAATAATATATTAAATCAATAGGTTAATATGTATTAGTAATGCCGCAATGGTACTATATAATAGTGGGTACTTCCTGTTTGTGTTAATCCTTGCTAATATGCTGGCATTAAATTTTCTCAATGTCGTTATAGATACAATCAATAATTAATATGGGGCTCAATTATCATGGCTGATCGACGCTTACAGGTCTTTCACACGGTCGCTCGCTTACTCAGTTTTACCAAGGCAGCGGATGAGCTTCATATGACACAACCGGCGGTCACTTTTCAGGTGCGCCAACTCGAAGAACAATTTAACACCCGCTTGTTTGATCGAACCCATAACCGCATCAGTTTAACCGATGCAGGCCATCGGGTTTTTGAGTCTGCTGGAAAAATATTTCAATTGTATGCCGAAATGGACAATTCGGTGCGTGAGTTAACTGGTGATATCAGTGGTGTTTTAATTCTTGGTGCGAGTACCACGATTGCAGAATACATGCTGCCGGTTTTACTGGGTGATTTTAAAGAAAAATTTCCCGATGTCATCATTCGCTTAAAAGTAGCCAATACAGATGGTATTGTTTCTCAGGTTGAAAATAATATGATTGATCTGGGTGTGGTTGAAGCGCCGGTGAGTAATAAGAATTTGGTGGTCGAAAAGTGCCGTGAAGATGAATTAGTGCTGATTGTTCCACCAGCCCATGAACTTGCCAGTCGAGATGTTATTTCTCTGATTGAAATTACCAAGTATCCCTTTATTTGCCGCGAAGAAGGCTCAGGTACGCGCGAAGTTATGATCGAAAGTATGCACGAAGCAGGTATCAGCAATGCCGATTTGAGCGTTTCAATGGAATTGGGTAGTTTAGAAGCGATAAAAGGGGCTGTGGAAGCCGGCATGGGCGTTTCTGTTTTGTCCAGTGCGACTATTGTGAAAGAGTTAAAGCTAGGGACTTTGGTTGCGATTAAACTGGACCCACCTTTAACCCGTCCATTTTCTTTTGTGCATCAAAAACAAAAGTTCAGAGTACGTGCCATGGATGAACTGCTGAATTTTGCACGTAATTACTGTACTGATCACCAGTAAAAGGATGCGCTCTTGAAAAAGAGTGAAACAAAACTTCTTAAGCAATTTAGAGCCCTGCCCGAAGAGGCTCAACTTTCAGTTATCCATTTTTGTGACTTTTTAAGTTCGCAACATCCTGTTACTGAGCAAGATATTGCCCCCCCTAAAAATATTATTCGACCTGATAAAGAATCGGTTGTTTTAGCCATGCGGCGTTTATCTGAAACATATTTTATGTTGGATAAAGATAATATATTGAATGAAGCATCATCACTTATGTCTCAACATATTTTACAAGGACGCGAAGCCATAGAAGTGATAGATGAGCTTGAAGTTTTATTTAAAAAATATTATGACGAGCAAGTCATTGCAAATCAAATAGACACAGCTAATGGTGATAGCAATGATTAAAACATTAGGCGATTGGTTTCACCGATATTTATCAGATCCACAAGCAGTTGTTTTAGCTCTTTTACTGGCTATTGGTTTTACGGTAATTATTACGATGGGCGATATGCTGACACCGGCACTTGCGGCGTTGGTTATCGCCTATTTGTTAGAAGGCTTGGTGAGGTTTGTGCAGTCACATAGCTCGAATCGGTTTCGTGCTGTTATTTTAGTTTTTTCAACGTTTATTGCCTTTCTGGTTTTTTTCTTTGGTGGCTTAGTTCCTTTAGTGTCATCTCAGTTAACTGAATTTTTTAAGGAAGTACCCAGTTATATCGGGTTTTTGCAACAAGCACTATTACAATTACCTCAACATGTTTCTTATATTTCCGATACACAAATCAGGGAAATTACTACGGTTGTAAATAAAGAAATAGCTGGTTTTGGGCAAACTGTTTTAACCGGAACACTGTCATCTATTCCGGGTATTTTAACGGTGGTGGTTTATGCTATTTTAGTACCATTACTGGTTTTCTTTTTCTTAAAAGATAAAGACGTTTTGCTAGCTTGGAGTTCTTCATTTTTACCCAAGCAACGCGACTTAATGTCGGGTGTTTGGGCTGAAGTTGATCAGCAAATTGGCAACTATATTCGCGGCAAAGTGTGGGAAATATTTATAGTGGGGATCGCAACGTATATTGTCTTTGCAATTTTTGGCTTAAAGTATGCCTTGTTACTAAGTGCCGTGGTTGGCTTGTCTGTTCTTATTCCTTACATTGGGGCAACGGTTGTCAGTATTCCGGTTGCCGCCGTTGCTTATTTTCAATGGGGTATTACGAGTGAATTCTGGTATTTGATTATTGCTTATTTTGTTGTACAAGGATTAGACGGTAATATATTAGTACCGTTATTATTTTCCGAAGTGGTTAACTTGCATCCCGTTGCCATTATTTTGAGTATTCTGGTCTTTGGTGGGCTGTGGGGTTTTTGGGGTGTGTTCTTTGCGATTCCACTGGGGACGTTAGTCAATGCCTTATTAATTGCATGGCCGAGAATAACCCGGGAAGAACCGCAACCGGCATAATTGGTAATATATTATCGTTTCACTTTGAATATCATAAGACTTCAGAAGAATAATCTGCCAGTCGTGAGCGTTCGCCACGCATTAAGGTGATATGTCCGCTGTGTTCCCAGTTCTTAAAACGATCCACGACATAGGTTAGCCCCGAGGTGGTTTCGGTCAGGTAGGGCGTGTCAATTTGAGAAATATTGCCTAAGCAAACAACTTTTGTATTGGGGCCGGCTCGGGTAATCAGCGTTTTTAATTGTTTGGGTGTGAGGTTTTGGGCTTCATCAATAATAATAAAACGGTTGAGGAAGGTTCTACCGCGCATAAAATTAACAGAACGGATTTTGATGTGTTTACTGATAACATCATTCGTTGCAGCTCGTCCCCATGAGCCACCTTCGTCATCCGTTTTTGTTAATACTTCAAGGTTGTCCATTAATGCTCCCATCCAGGGTGTCATTTTTTCTTCTTCTGTACCGGGTAAAAAACCAATATCTTCGGCAACGGGTACGGTTACTCGAGTCATAATAATTTCACTATAAATTTCTTTTTCAATGGTTTGTTGCAAACCTGCGGCAAGAGTGAGCAATGTTTTACCTGTACCGGCAATACCCATCAGGGAAACAAAATCAATCTCGGGGTTCATTAATAAATTCAGCGCAAAGTTCTGTTCCTGATTGCGGGCTTTAATGCCCCATACCGCGTTGTTGGGTTTAGTATAGTCTTGCGTTGTTTCTATGGTGGCGCTGTCTTTATCGATTGAATTAACCCGATAGCTGTCTTTTTTCTGGTTGTTGTTATTATAAATAAAACTATTTACTGTCCAGTCTTTGACATCTGGGCCACTTACTCTGTAAAAGGTATGACCTTCTTCAACCCATGAATCTATTTTACTGGAATGATTTTCCCAGAATGAATCATTAAGTTCATGCAAGCCGGTATAGAGAAGGTCGACATCTTCAAGCACTTTATCATTATAATATTCTTCCGAATGAATACCTAATACGGAAGCCTTGATCCGCATATTAATATCTTTAGATACCAGTGTAATGGTTGTATCAGGTAGGGTCTTTGATAAAGCAACCACCGTGTTTAAGATTGTATTATCGGGTAAATGGCTTGGCAGATAATCGGGTAGTTCAGAATTAAAGGCTTGTGTTTGAATAAATAATTTACCATGAATAATATCACTGTCTTTTGACGGGTTTAAATCAAGCGGCAAACCTTTGCTAATATTATTTGAGCCGTGCTTTAGTATCAGATCATCAAGAAAACGGCTGGCTTGTCTTGCATTGCGCGCAACTTCAGAGTTTCCTTTTTTATTCGCATCCAGCTCTTCTAACACCATCATTGGAATAAAAATATCGTGTTCCTGAAAGCGAAATAGTGCGGTCGGGTCGTGCATAAGCACGTTTGAGTCTAGTGCGAAAAGACGTTTTGCTGATTTCACTGTGATTATTATTTCTCTTTATTCTGTTTGTTTAATGATTTTACGGCTTCAAGCACTTCATCGACATGACCGTCTACTTTTACTTTTCGCCATTGTTGACGTAACTTGCCTTTTTTATCAATTAAAAAAGTACTGCGTTCAATGCCGCGTACCTTTTTACCGTACATATTTTTCATTTTGATGACATCGAACAGTTTACAAAGTATTTCATCAGGGTCTGAAAGCAAATCAAATTTATAACCCTGTTTGGTTCGGAAATTTTCATGCAACTTGATGCTGTCGCGTGATACACCAAGAATCACTGTTTGCTGGCGTTTGAATTTAAGTAAGTGAGTCTGAAAATCGATACCTTCCTGAGTACAACCGGGAATGCTGTCTTTAGGGTAAAAATAAATAATAATATTGCTGTCTTTTAGTGAAGTAAGCGAAATATTTTTATCGCCAGTTGCAGCGAGAGTAAATTTTGGTACAGTTTTATTTAATTCAACAGTTGGCATGGTCATATAACTTTTATTTGTTAATGTATTTTTAAAGGTTCAATAATAGAGTCGAGGTTGAGTTCGTCACTAAACTCTAAAAAATCTTCGCGCAAACTGGGTATGTGCATGGATGTGGGTATTTCAATCGTCATCGTAAGTGCAAACATTTTAGTCCCTGTGTGGGCAGCATTAAAGCTATCGGTTTGCAGGTCGTGAATATTAATTTTTCGATTATAAAAAAAGTCTGTTACTTTATGAACAATGCCGGGGTTGTCTAATGCGAGTACTTCAACGCAATAAGGAATAGCAGTTTCGGTATTGGCACGTTGTTCGGTATGTTTAACTTGCAAGGTTAAATTTAATTTTTCCTGCAAGCCCGGAAGAGTTTGTTCAAGCTTGGCAATATTATTCCATTGCCCTTCAATGAGCATAATAAGCGCAAATTCGCCACCGAGTAGGCTCATTCGAGACTCACAAATGCTACATTGTTGTTGGGTAATGGCTTCGGTTAAGCTCGCAACTAGGCCGGAACGGTCTTCGCCTAATGCGGTAATAACCAGTAAATTTTTATTTGCTGCGTCTAGGTGCGCTGTTTCTAAAACCATAGGCTAATGTTGAAGTGTTTTGCCTGTGTTTGTCAACAACAGTCTGTTTTAATTTCGAATTGTTGTCAGCGGGTAAATTTTAGGATTATCACGCCTTGTGATTCGCACTAAACACGTAGCTAGACAGAGAGGGGGCGTTCATCCTGTTTTCCCCCTTATATCTGTAGTCCGCTGCAGATATTGTTTTTATTTGTAGTTGCGCTGATTGGATATTAATTTAGTCTAAACAATGACTTATGATGTTTTCTTGTAAATGGCGAGCTGTTTTGAGCGATGGTTTTACTTGAGTTTATAGCCCCCCACAAGTACTATGTGCGATTCGAATTTCTGGCTTTAATGTGGAGTAAAATATGTCTTCAAATGTAATTCAAGGGAGTATTGTGGCCTTGGTTACGCCGATGTTTACGGACGGTCGGGTCGATGATGAATGCCTCGCAAATTTAGTTGAGTTCCATGTCGAAAATGGCACGGATGCGATTGTTGCTATGGGTACAACCGGTGAATCGGCCACATTGGATGAGAAAGAACATTGCCAAGTCGTTAAACAGATTGTTGAGTATGTGGCTGGCCGTATTCCCATTATTGCGGGAACCGGTGCTAATTCCACCACCGAAGCCATTCATTTAACCCGTTGCGCGGCCAATGCCGGTGCAAACGCCTGTTTGTTGGTGACGCCGTATTATAATAAGCCAACACAGGAAGGTTTATATCTGCATTTTAAAGCGATTGCAGAAGCGGTGGATATACCACAAATTTTATACAATGTTCCCGGTCGTACTGCGGTGGATATGTTGCCTGAAACGGTACAGCGACTTGCAGAAATAGACAATATTGTGGGCATTAAAGAGGCCACCGGTGATATAGCGCGTGCTGCGGATATTATAGAACGCTGCTGCAAAAATACTGAAAAATATGGTCATTTTGTGTTGTACAGCGGCGATGATGCCACTGCAATGGCGTGTATTTTGAAAGGTGCAAAAGGGGATATTTCGGTGACGGCAAACATTGCACCACGCGCCATGCATGAGATGTGCGCAGCGGCTTTGGCCGGTGACGCAGTGACCGCAACGCAACTCAATAAACCCCTATTGGGCTTGCACGAAACTTTATTTGTGGAAGCGAATCCTATTCCTGTGAAATGGGCGTTAGCAGAAATGGGCAAGATAAAAATAGGGCAACGCTTACCCATGACGGTGTTGTCTGAGCAATATCATGGTGTTGTACGTGAAGCCATGCAGATTGCAGGTTTAAAATAAATTAATTTTTGATGTAGGTTTAAAAATGTCAGTTGTAACTAAAGGTTATCAGTTTTTTATTTTGGTGTTGGTATTTATTACATTATCAGCATGTTCAACAACAGCGCAAGATGAAGGGTATAAGGGTATTTATAGCGGTACCGTATCGACTGAGCAATCACTCGATGTGCCGCCCGATCTTGTATCGCCAGATTCAAGCAGTGCTATGTCTATTCCGGGTTTATCGAATACTGGAACAAGTTTTTCGGAGTATTCAACTTCAGGGGCAGGTTCTTCCAGTAATGTTTTACCGGCATCATCGTCGGGTGTGCGTTTTGTGCGCGATGGCGATATGTTCTGGTTGCAAATTAATGCAAAACCTGAAGAAATTTGGGGGCAAGTGCGTACCTTTTTTAAAGATTTAGGCTTTAGTTTTGTTACCGAGAGTCCTGTAAATGGTTTACTCGAAACGAACTGGCTCGAAAATCGTTTTGATGTACCGACGGGGTGGATTGCTTCGATGTTAGGCGGGTTATTCTCAACGGGATTAATGGATAAATATCGTATTCGTATAGAACGTACCGATAAAAAGGGCGTGAGTTTATTGTTTATTACCCATCAGGGTTTAAAAGAACAAGCATCGGGTGACTATTACGGCGATACCGATCTTTCAATACAATGGGTACCGCGACAACCTGACCCCGAATTAGAAGCTGAAATGCTCCAGCGGTTCTTAATTTTCCGTGGTATTGCAAAAAAACGTGCGAAGCAGATTGTTTCAAAAAATAAAAGTATTGAGCGTGCCAAACTGGTTAAAGATAAGACGACAGATAGTTACATCATTGAAGTGGCTGAAATTTTCCCTCGAACCTGGCGGCGTATTAGTATTGCATTAGATCGTATGGGCATTATTATTGAAGATAGAAACCGCAGTAAAGGTTTGTATTATATAAAAACAACAGAAGATTTTATTAAGAATGGCACAGAAGATAAGGGTTGGTTCGCATCAATATTTTCATCGAATGATAAACCACTCAAAGTTGCAGAGTTTCGCTTAAGTGTTGAAGACTTGGAAAATAGAAGCGTGATTAGACTTATGGATGCCGATGGTGAGCAAGACAAGAGTAAAACGGGTTACTTTATTCTTAAAAAATTAAAAGAACATTTACGTTAAACAAAGTAATGCAAATACATCAGCAAGAGAGTGAGTCATTCTCGGTACTGGAATTTTCCTCTTTAGGAAGTGGTAGCAAAGGCAATGCAACCTTAATTTCGGTTGGTAACACCTGTATTATGGTGGATTGTGGTTTTTCGATGCGTGAGACGGTAGCGCGTCTTGAAGCGTGTGGTAAACAGGCAGAACAACTGACCGCTATTTTATTAACCCATGAACATACGGATCATATTCGTGGTGCCGGAGCCATGTCACGAAAATTTGGTATTCCTGTCTGGTCTACCCGTGGTACGGCACAGGCTGATTCATTAGGTGAAGTGAGCCGCCAGTATTTTATTAATGCGGAAGAAGAATTTAAAATTGGCGATGTGCGAGTGCAAGCTTATCCCGTACCGCATGATGCAAGAGAACCGTGTCAGTATGTGTTTAGTAATGGCAAGCATAAGTTAGGTTTGTTAACGGATGTGGGGCGGGGCACACCGCATATTGTTGAACGTTTATCTTTGTGTGATGCGTTGTTACTGGAATGCAATCACGACAGTGATATGTTGCTACAAGGTGAATATCCGCCTTCATTAAAACAACGTGTGGCGGGAGATTTAGGGCACTTAAGTAACTGGCAAGCAGCCGAAATTTTAGCCCAATTGGATACAAGTAATTTAAAATACATTGCAGCAATGCATATCAGTGAAAAAAACAATCAAATTGAGTTAGCAAGAGCGGCGCTAAGTGAGGTACTCGATTGTGAACACAGTTGGATTAATATTGCAGACCAACAACACGGTTTAGCATGGCATAAAATATAATTTTTAATTTGTAATGAAATGGATTTAAAAATGACTTCTGTTATTAAAAAAGAACAACGTTTTATTGGTAAAGCTAAAACTGTTTTCGCAACCAATAAAGATGATAAACTTATTTTACATTTTCGTAATGATACATCGGCATTTGATGGTGAAAAAATCGAGCAGCTTGATCGAAAAGGAATGGTCAATAATTATTTTAATGCCTTTATTATGCAACAGCTTGAAAAAGCGGGTATTGCAACGCATTTTGAAGAACGGATTTCAGATGATGAATCCGTGGTTAAGAATCTAAAAATGTTACCGATAGAATGTGTTGTTCGAAATATTGCAACAGGCAGTCTGGTTAAGCGTTTAGGCGTTGAAGATGGTATGGATCTGGTGCCTCCCACCTTTGAATTTTTCCTTAAAGACGATGCACTGCATGATCCAATGATTAACGATTCGCACATTATTGCCTTTAACTGGGCAACGCAAGATGAAATCGATCAAATGAAAGTACTCACTTATCAAGTGAATGATGTTCTTAAGAAACTCTTTGCGGATGCCGGTATGTTACTGGTGGACTATAAACTGGAATACGGTCGCTATAATGGCAAGCTGATTTTAGGGGATGAATTCAGCCCCGATGGCTGTCGTTTATGGGATAGTGAAACCCGCGAAAAACTGGATAAGGATCGTTTTCGTCAAGGTTTGGGTGGCGTTGTCGAAGCTTACGAACAGGTTGCTCAACGTTTAGGTGTTGCCTTGCCGGATTAACTAAATTCTCATGTAAAAACAACTAGTTATAGGTTCTATTAAGCCGATCAAATCAACTGATTTGGTCGGCTTTTTTAGTTAAAGAAATCCATATCATTGCCGCTATCATAAATGTAACTAATTGTTTTTGGTCCAAATCTTTTAAAATGGTGCTATATCATGAGTGGCGTACTTTCAAATTTCGTATCCAATACCCTGTCTTACTTTCGTATTAGCCATAAATTATGGGCTGCGACGTTATTTATGCTCGTTATATTAGGTGTTGTCTCTGGCACGGCTGTGATGAATTTTTCAAATATTAAAGATGAAGTGTCTTATATGGTTGATGATAGCGAACCGATGATGTTAAAAATGATTGAGTTGGAATCGACAATTGATTCGGCCAGTGTGGCGCTCGGTTTCTATCTGTTGAGTTCAGATGCTTCCGATCTTAAAGCGTATGACTCGTCATTAAAATCAGTTAAAGATTTACTTTCCAAATTAAAAGCGATGCCTCAGGTGGCAAACAATTCTAAAGTACGCAAAGCGGTATCGCGCATTACTTTACGTGCTGAAAAATTTGCCTCATATAAAAATAAAATGGTTAAGCTTGCTCAGGATTTTAATTTAAACCAACCGGGGTTTGTGATTGCCAGAGACAAAATGGGCGCACAAGCAACAACCATTCTGGGTAGTTTAACCCAAATGATCGAATCAGAAGAACCCGATGGCACTGTTGAACGGGGTAAAGTTTTACTCGAAGTTGCAAATTTACGTCAGACTTGGATGAATTTATTAATAGCGAATCGTGCGTTTATGGCAATGAGAGGTAAGACTGATATCGCTAATCTTAGGCTATACGCACAAGGATTTCAGGATGAACTTGCCAAATTTGAAAAGAAGGCGGGCTCAGCATTAAACTTTGAAGAAGAGACCTCGCTAGAGGCAATTAAAGAAGTGCTACCGTCGTATTTGTCTGGCATGAAAGAATTAATCGCCGTTCACAGTAGTGACAAATGGCGAACAGATTCCTATTTAATGCGGACAGAAATTAGCCCGCTTGTCAGCTTGATAAAAAAAGACATTGGTGCTTTAGTAAAACAACAACGTCAAGCCGTTGAAACAGCCAGTCAGGGTATTTTAGACGACGTGATTTCAGCTAATAGTATTGTTTTAACGCTACTTATTGTGGGAATTATTATGGGCATTGCGAGTGCTTGGTTAGTTAGCCGTATGATTGTTATCCCGATCAATGAAACGGTTGAAGCAATGCATGAAATTGCTGCCGGTGAAGGCGACTTAACCAAACGCCTTAAGGTTAAAGGTAAAGATGAAATAGCCGATCTGGCGACGGGGTTCAATGAAATTATTGATTTAATCCACACCACGATACGCAGAGTTACCGATGCTTCATCACAACTGGCCGCAGCAGCCGAGCAATTATCGGCAACCTCGTTTACTGCGAACCAGAACGTAAGCAAAGAAAAAGAACAGCTTGAACTGGTTGCAACTGCAATGAATGAAATGGCGAGTACTGCACAGGAAGTTGCGCATAATGCAGACAACGCAGCAACCGGAACGCAACAAGCTGATCAGCAAGCTGATGAAGGTCGCAATGTGGTTTCCCAGACAATGAACGCAATTAATAGTTTAGCGAATGAGGTTGAAAGTGCATCTTCAACCATTAAACAACTGGAAGCTGATACAGAACAAATTGGCACCGTGGTAGAAGTGATTCGAGGTATTGCCGAACAAACTAATTTATTGGCACTCAATGCAGCCATTGAGGCAGCACGAGCCGGTGAACAAGGACGAGGTTTTGCAGTAGTGGCCGATGAAGTACGCAGTTTGGCAAACCGAACGCAGGAATCCACTCAGGAAATACAAAATATGATTGAACGTTTGCAAACGGGAGCCCAAAATGCGGTTGCGGTGATGGATAACAGCCAAAAACAAGCTAACATGACCGTTGAAAAAGCATCCGCAGCAGATAATTCACTCAATCAAATATCCACTTCTATCACTGAGGTTTCAAATATGAATATGCAAATCGCCGAGGCAGTGCGTCAGCAGGGTATGGTGACGGAAGAGATTAACGCGAATATTACGACACTTTCCTCTGTTGCGCATGAAACAGAAACGGGTTCTCAGCAGGTTTCATCTTCAAGTGAAGAGCTATCGGGTTTAGCCTATCAGTTGCAATCCATTATTGCTAAATTTAAAGTATAAACCCGTAAATACGGGTTGTTTATATCCTGGAGGCCAGCTTTTGCTGGCTTTTGTTTACGTGACGGATAAGGTATTTAAAAATATATTTGTTAATTCCTTTCTTATGGCTATTAACAGTGATCAAAATATAATAAGATTTGTACGTTTTAATTGCAGCGTATAAGAAACCCTATGGCAACAAAATCATACAGTGCCGGTGATATTGAAGTATTAACCGGTTTAGAACCCGTACGTAAACGTCCCGGGATGTACACCCAAACAGAACGCCCTAATCATTTAGCACAGGAAGTGATCGATAACAGTGTTGATGAGGCCATGTCGGGTTATGCAAAATCCATTTATGTCACACTTTATAAAGATGGTTCACTGGAAGTAACCGATGATGGTCGTGGTATGCCGGTTGACAAGCATCCAGAAGAAAAAGTACCCGGTGTTGAGGTTATTCTTACTCGCTTGCATTCGGGTGGCAAATTTTCAAATGATAATTATCAATTTTCAGGTGGTTTACACGGTGTGGGCGTTTCGGTAGTGAATGCCTTGTCGAAAAAACTGGAAGTGGTTATTCGACGTGATGGTAAAGAACATAAAATGGGCTTTGCCAATGGTGATAAAAAGACCAATTTAAAGGTGCTTGGCAAGGTTACGAAAAAAGAAACGGGCACCAGCTTACGCTTTTGGCCAGATGAGAAATTTTTTGATTCAATTAATTTTTCAGTACCTCGTTTACGTCATGTATTGCGTGCCAAAGCGGTACTTTGTCCGGGATTAACCGTTACCTTTTACGAAGAAAAAACTAATGAAGAACAAAGCTGGTTTTATGAAGATGGTTTACAAGACTATTTAATTGATGAACTCGATGGTGCGGTGACGTTGCCTGAAGACCCTTTTATGGGGAACCTAGAAGGAAATAGTGAAGCCGTTGACTGGGCCATTGTGTGGGCGCCGGACGCAGGTGTTATTGTTAACGAGAGTTATGTTAATTTAGTGCCAACTGCACAAGGTGGCACGCATGTGAATGGTTTACGTACTGGTTTAAGCGATGCCATGCGTGAATTTTGTGAACTGCGTAATCTCATTCCACGAGGTTTAAAACTTAGCCCAGACGATGTTTGGGATAAGGTTAATTTTATTCTTTCGGTTAAACTCGCCGAGCCACAATTTAGTGGTCAAACCAAAGAACGTTTATCTTCGCGTGAATGTGCGGCTTTTGTTTCGGGTGTGGTTAAAGATGCCTTTGCGGTATGGTTAAGTCAACATATTCAGTTGGGTGAACAAATTGCTGAATTGGCTATTAGCAATGCACAAAGTCGTCTTAAAGCTGGACGAAAAGTGGTACGTAAAAAAATTACCCAAGGTCCAGCTTTACCTGGTAAGTTAGCCGATTGCAGTGGTCAGGACTCGGAACGCAGTGAATTATTTTTAGTTGAAGGTGATTCAGCGGGTGGTTCGGCCAAGCAAGGACGGGATCGTGTGTTTCAGGCCATTATGCCGCTACGTGGTAAAATATTAAATACTTGGGAAGTTGATTCATCCGAGGTGCTTGCTTCTCAAGAAGTACACGATATTTCGGTCGCTATTGGCGTTGATCCCGGAACAGACAATTTGAACGGTTTGCGTTACGACAAAGTAATTATTCTTGCCGATGCGGATTCCGATGGTCTACATATTGCGACATTGTTGTGCGCTTTATTCTTACGTCACTTTAGCCTTTTAGTAAAAGAAGGGCATGTGTATGTGGCGATGCCACCACTATACCGAGTGGATGTGGGCAAAGAAATGTTTTATGCCCTGGATGATGCCGAACGTCAGGGTATACTCGACAGGATTGAAGCTGAAAAGAAAAAGGGCAAGGTTAGCGTGACGCGCTTTAAGGGCTTGGGTGAAATGAACCCACTGCAATTACGTGAAACAACCATGTCACCCGATACTCGCCGATTAGTGCAGTTAACGGTTGATGCGGAAGATGAAGCGCACCAGATGATGGATATGCTGCTTGCAAAAAAACGTTCAGCCGATCGGCGTCAGTGGTTAGAGTCCAAAGGTGCTATGGCTGATATTTAAGGTATCGCTTTTTTATCACAAAAAGAAGCCGGTCTCATTAATACTTTGGCGAATGCTTTGGGTAGACAAAGAAATATTTAGATATGGTAATGTATTAATAGCACATTATGTTTTACGTGGATAATATTTTTAGAATAATGGTATATATTGAATGGCTACAAAAAAGAAAAAACAAACAAGATCGAAAAAGAAACAACAACAGGATGGTCTTGATTTTAATGCCGGTTTTGATGCGGGGGTAGAACAGCTCTCACTAAGAGACTTTACTGAAAAAGCGTATCTGGATTATTCCATGTACGTCATACTCGATCGCGCCCTGCCACATGTGGGGGATGGTTTAAAGCCGGTACAACGTCGTATTATTTATGCCATGTCTGAGCTGGGTTTAAAAGCGACCGCAAAGTTTAAAAAATCAGCAAGAACCGTGGGTGATGTATTAGGTAAGTTCCACCCACATGGTGATAGTGCTTGTTATGAAGCCATGGTATTAATGGCGCAGCCTTTTTCATACCGTTATACCTTGTTAGAAGGGCAGGGTAACTGGGGCTCTCCCGATGATCCTAAATCGTTTGCTGCGATGCGTTATACCGAATCGCGGTTGTCACAGTATGCAGACTTGTTACTGGGTGAGTTAGGTCAGGGTACGGCTGAATGGGCACCTAATTTTGATGGCTCTCTTGATGAGCCGGTTATTTTACCCGCACAAGTCCCTAATATTTTAATGAATGGTACTACCGGTATTGCAGTGGGTATGGCAACGGATGTTCCTCCGCATAACTTAACCGAAGTATTAAATGCAACCATTCACTTACTGGATAACCCCAAAGCAAAAGTAAGAGAGCTGTGTAAATTTATAAAAGGCCCTGATTACCCGACCGATGCAGAAATTATCACACCGCGTAAAGATATTGTTGCAATGTATGAAAAAGGGGGTGGCAGTATCCGTATGCGTTCAGTATACGAGAAAGACGGTGACGATATTATTATTACGGCCTTACCTCATCAGGCATCACCTGCAAAAATTCTTGAACAAATTGCAAGTCAGATGCAAGCGAAAAAATTACCCATGGTGGTTGATTTACGTGATGAATCAGATCATGAAAACCCAACCCGTTTAGTCGTTGTTCGAAAAAATAAAAATGTGGATGCCGATGAGTTAATGACTCATCTATTTGCAACGACCGATTTTGAACGGACGTATCGGGTTAATATGAACCTAATTGATCTGGATGGTCGTCCGGGTACGATGAATTTATTTGATATTTTAACCAACTGGTTATCGTTTAGGATTCAAACGGTTACTCGTCGTCTGGAATATCGTCTGGAAAAAGTTAATAAACGTTTGCATTTATTAGATGCATCATTAATAGCATTTCTAAATTTGGATGAAGTCATTCGAATTATTCGTAAAGAAGATAAACCAAAAGAAAAATTAATTAAACGTTTTAAGTTAGACGAAGTTCAGGCTGATTATATTTTAGATACACGCTTAAGACAGTTGGCTCGTCTTGAAGAAATGAAAATTAAGGCCGAACAAAAAGAATTAAGAGCCGAAGGTGCTGAACTTGAAAAGATTTTAGGTTCGAAAGCACGTTTAAAAACGCTGATTAAGAAAGAATTAAAAGCTGTTTTAGATAATTATGGTGATAAACGTCGCTGCAAGATTATTTCGCGTGAAGCGGCGCAAGCAATGGACGAGTCGTCTTTAATCAGTGCCGATCCAATTACCATTATCTTGTCACAAAAAGGATTAGTGCGGGCGGCCAAAGGCCATGAAATTGATACCTTTGAATTAAACTACAAAGCCGGGGATGCCTGTCAGGCTTTTGCTTTAGGTAAAAACAACCAGATAGCCGTCTTTATTGACTCGACTGGGCGTACTTATACCACTATGGGGCATACGCTACCCTCTGCCCGTGGTCAGGGTGAACCTTTAACGGGTCGTTTTACACCTCCACCGGGCGCTAGTTTTTGTGGTGTAATGGCCGGCGCTCCTGAACAGTTATTTTTACTCGCAACCGATGCCGGTTTTGGGTTTGTGATTAGCCTTGAAGAAATGGTAACAAAAAATAAAAAAGGTAAGGCAATTATAAAAGTACCAGAAGGTGCAACGGTACTTCCACCTGTGCCAGTGACCGATATGGAAACCAACTGGGTGGTTGCTGCAACCAATGACGGTAATATGTTAATTCATCATATTGCCGAATTACCCCAGTTACCGAAAGGTAAAGGGATTAAAATATTAAATATTCCACCCGCTAAATCGAAAAACCATTTAGAATATTTGGCTGCGGTCACCATTATTAATGAAGATGATACTTTATCTATTTATTCAGGCAAGCGACACAAAGTTTTTGAAGCGGCTGATATGGAACCGTTTGAAGGTGAACGCGCACAGCGTGGCCGTAAGTTACCGCAAGGCTATCGCAATGTCTGGCGATTAGCTCCGGTTGTTGATGTTGATGAAGAATAGTTAATAATTCATGCTGAACCATTGTTAAGCTGGCTAGGTTTAATTTATTTTCTAGGCTTAATTTATTTTGAAGATGGGATAGAGTTTGAGTTACTACTTAAACTTTGTATTTTCTTTAATACTCTTTTAGCTCGGTGTATGTAATCATTTAGCTTCTGGTTAGCAGGAGCCAGTTGGTGTAACTCATTCCATTTATCCAGTGCAGGTTGTATTCGCCCCTGACTATATAATTCCTGTCCTTGTTTAATCCCTTTTTTTAAGATAACACTAATGCGACTATCCAGTTCTTTTTTTAAGTGAATAATTTTTTTATTAGATTTATTTTTTTTATATAAGGCAAGTACTTTTTTCTGGTAGCGTATAAGTTGGGTATTTGTTTTGATGTGTGCAAGTTGGTTACTAACAACCTGAATTGATTTTTTATTTGTTTTTATTTGTTTCTTTCTTATATGGTTGAGTTTTTTATTTAATACAGCAATTTCTTTATTAGTATCAACAGTTGTTGATAAATTTGATGCAAGGTTTAAACATTCTTCGGCTAATTGAACATCTTTGCTCTTAATCCCATCTTCTGCACAACTAAGCAGTTTTTCTGCTGTCAGCTCGACTTCACGAATATGTGAACGTAACTGGTTCTTGGCTTTATTATCATTTGGATTAACTTGGGCGATTTCTTTTGTTGTTGCTGTTGTATCGCTAAGTGTTTTGGCATTAGAAATTAATAATTTATTTCTTAATTGATTTAAATATTTATCACGCTTTGCGATAAAGAGTTTACGTGCTTTTTGTAATGCCTTGCTTTTAGGTAATTTATTCAGAGCTGAATCATAAATATTCATTGCCTCAGCCCAATGTTTGCTATCAACTTGTATTTGAGCCTGATTTAATGATTTTTTTTCGAATTGATTAGCTAATATCTGAATCTGTTTCTTTTCAGACATTAAAAAAACATAATTAAAATGATCGGGCTGAATATATGCTAGCGTATCTAGGGCAAGCCCATACTCCTTAGCATTAGCGAGTTTCTTAACACGTTCAGCAACATTATCACCTTTTGAATAAATATAGGCGCAACTGGATAAACTAAATTGAATGGCAATTAAAGTAAAAAGAATTAAAAAATTTTTCATGCAACGAACTTTTTAGCAAGTACGGTTGTTATATGTTGATCTATTTGTTCTGTATAGGGTGATTTTAGATCGGTTACAATATAAGTTGTAACGGGGTCTGCAATGCCGCGAAGTTCAATTGACTTATGTCGGTAAGCGATGATACGCCATTGTATATCGGCTGACTTAACAAGGGTATCGGTAATAACAATTTGGCCACTTTCAGCTGCTGTGTGTAGACGTGCGGCAAGGTTAACGGCTTCACCAACAACGGTGTACTGCATACGGTCGTTAGAGCCCATATTACCTGCAAGCATTTCACCACTATTAATACCAATTCTAAAGTGTACCGCTTGTTTACCTTGTTGTTCGCGTAAGATATTGAGACGTTGAATGAGACGTTGAATCATTATGGCGCAACTTATAGCATTAAACTGATGCTCTGGATCTTCTTCTGGAACACCGAACACAACCATTGCACAATCACCCATGTATTTATCAATGGTGCCATTGTAAAGCTCACAAGCCATTGAGATATAGGTAAAGTATTCATTTAACAGGTTGGCAACTTCTATCGGCGGCAGTTTTTCAGACATGCTGGTGAAGCCAACAATATCGGCAAATAAAGCTGTGGCTTGCACATGCTGCCCACCTAACTGAATACTATCGAGGTTATCCATGATTTGTTTTGCAACATTAGTGGATACAAATCGTGAAAACGCATTTTCAACCTGTGACTTTTCTAACAAGCCTTTAGCCATGCTATTAAAGCCATCAATGAGTGACCCAATTTCATCATTACGCTGTTCATGAATACGGTATGAATAATCACCATTGTCAATGGCCTTACTCGCATCGAGTAAGTTATGTATAGGGCGTGATAAACGTTGCCCAAGTGCGTATGCGGTAAAAATCCCCAAGATAATCATAAAAATGGTAGCAGCAATAATGGCATTAACCGTTTCATTAAGTGATTGTGATAATGATGCCTTGCTAAAAGTGACGAGTGCATGACCGGCAATTAAATCCTGAAAACGAATGGGTGTAATGAAGGAAATAACGTTAAGGCGTTCATCACTATTAGGAACAGTGGCCTGCCACTCAAATGAATAACCTTTGCGTTGATTATTTTTTGACTGGGCATACAAACTTAGAATATCTGCTTCCGGTGTTATTCCAGAATGAGCCAGTTTTTTACCTTTATCAGAATAAACAACCGCGCCCAAAATACCTTTGTGCGCGCCAAGATTTTTAACGGATACCATAATGCTTAATATGTCATCCGATAAAATAAGTTCTTTAGATGAATTAGCGAGTTGCCCAGCAACGGTTTGGCCGAAATCTGCCATTTGCCCACGTAATAACTGGGTTTGGTTTGAAACGATCACAAGCCCTAATAAAATCATTCCAGAACTTATCAGCATTGTGATAATAATGGCGAGTTTATACGCGATAGGGAATTGTTTTAATACCCGTTTTTTGCGTAATTGTTGTAATTTACCCAGTATCATTTGTAAGCAGCTTCCTCGTAGCTATTCCATTTGCGAGGTTTTACTCTCTCCCTTTATATTTCGGCACGGTTGCCGCAATGTTTAGCTTTTTACATCATTTTAAGCATAAATTTTGCGGTAAAGCATAACATGTTTTTGTGGCTTATTTATGAAATGATTATATAGCCTGAAATATGTGATATAGTTCTCAATACCAAATGAATTAATGCTCATAATGCTGAAGTTGGCGCATAAAATGCGTTAACTATTTATCATTATTAGTAGCTCATATTTAGCAACTGGATATTTATGGTAAACCAACAATATTCTTTAAAATTATTGGCGATGCTTAAATCATATGTTCTGGTGGTCTTTATACCATTGGTCATGTTAGCTCAACTCTACCTTGTTAGCCTGATTTTTCAATTCAATGTGTTTAGCAGCTTTCTGCAAAGGTATTTCTTTTATTTGTATAACCATCCTGACCTTTTAGCTCAATATTTACTTATTGGCTTTGGTTTATGCTGTGTTATCTGGTATTTATCCCGTTTACTCGTATTGTGTTTCTTAATGCTTAAGAACCACCAATATTTCCCTGGAGTTTTCTCAGCCTGGTTTGTGACTAACGCACCAAAGCAGACCAAGTGGTTCCATTTATCGTCCAACCAATATTACTGGATTTATCATTTAGCCGCTAAAATGGCACGAAAATTAAATATTGCTACGCCAGATATTGCGGTTGATGGTTGTAATGGCGTTAATGCGAAAGTATTACCTGATTTGCTACACCCATCTTTAATTGTGTTAACTCAGGGACTGTTAAATAAATTAACCCCCGATGAAGTTGAAGCGGTTGTTGCGCATGAGTTAGCACATATTGCCATGCGTGATACTTTTAGCATGAGCATTCTTAATTTATTAATTTTTCTTAGTGTTTGGTTGCCTGTTTATTTATTACATCTGGTTATTGACCTGATTTTTTTATATAAATGGCGGAATAAAAATATAGGTTTTATTTCTGGTTCGATTTTAGTCTTATTTTGTTATGGTTTATTACCTTTAATTATTTTAAATACCATCAATCGTCGCTATGAATTACGTGCCGATAAAGTGGCAATGAACTGTGTTAATCCACAAAGTTTTGTAAGTGCGTTAAAGGCCGTACATGCATCACAAAGACAAATGCCAAGCACTTTGGACTGGTGTTTATCCTCTATGCCTAAACCCATGCAGAACTTTGTTTTGCGCATGTTTTTAACCCACCCCCCGATTCCATCGCGTATTCAGGCATTGCAATAAAGCGAGTTAATATTCTTGTGTTCCGACATTCCAGCATTTTAGCTTTCGCGTAAGGCTCACCAAACAGCAAGGAATAATAACTGGGCGAGTGCCCTGTAATCGTTTAAAATGGTGCTTTCACTATATTGAATAGCAGGTAAAGATATGCCCTTGATTACACCGTTTGCAGGATTACGTCCAAAACAAGATTTTGCTGAAGATGTTGTTGCCCCTCCCTATGATGTATTAAATACAGAAGAAGCACGTCAGCGTGTTACTGGGCGGCCACGTAGTTTTTTGCATATTTCCAAGCCGGAGATTGATTTGCCAGTGGGAACCAATCCTTTTGACGCGGCTGTTTACGCGAAAGGGGCCGAGAACCTGAATAATCTGGTATCGGAAGGCGTGTTATTTCAAGATAGTTCTCCCTGCTATTATGTTTATAAACTGGTAATGGGTGAACACCAGCAATATGGCCTAGTTGCGGCAGCATCAGTTGCAGACTATGACATTAATCGTATTCGTAAGCATGAATTTACCCGCCCAGAAAAAGAAGACGATCGGGTACGTCAAATTGATGCACTTAATGCACAAACTGGTCCGGTTTTTTTAACCTACCGACATAATAAAGTGATTGATGGCATCGTAAGCGAAGTTTGCAAAACTACGCCAGAGTATGACTTAGCCGCAGATGATGGTGTACAACATACCATTTGGGTTGTTAACGATAGTAGCTTGATTGATTCTATTACCGCAACGTTTGACGCAATGGATTGTTTATATATTGCCGATGGTCATCATCGTTCTGCGGCAGCATCAAGGGTTGCTGCACAACGCAAAAATAATAACGATTCAGATGAAGCAATGCATGATTATTTCTTAAGTGTTATTTTCCCTGATAATCAGATGCAAATTCTGGACTATAATCGGGTTATTGGTGACTTAAATGGTTTGGATGCGAGTGCCTTTTTAGACAAAGTATCCGAAAATTTTAACGTTAAAGCATCAGAATGTGCTTTTAAACCGGCTGCGGCTAAAACGTTTGGTATGTATTTAGCGGGGCAGTGGTATCAATTAACCTTAAAAGAGGCGTTATATCCTGCAAATGATCCTGTTGCACGCTTAGATGTAAGCTTATTACAAAATTATTTGATTACGCCCGTTTTAGGTATTGATGACCCGCGGCGTGACACGCGGATTGATTTTGTCGGCGGTATTCGTGGCTTGCAGGAACTTGAAAAACGAGTGGACTCTGGCGAAATGAAAGTGGCTTTTGCTTTATTTCCAACTAGTCTGGATGCCTTAATGGCGGTTGCCGATGCAGATGAAGTAATGCCACCAAAATCGACTTGGTTTGAACCTAAGTTGGCGGATGGCTTGGTGTCGTTGGTGCTTGATTAAGGTCGTTATTGTTGGATAGTTTGTAAATTAACCACAGCGGGAGCAGGCTTCTGTGTGGTTAAAAAAATACTAAAAAGACTCTTCAAAGTCATATTCCAGGACCACATCGGGTTCCTGTAAGAAATACCCCTGAATAAAGTCGACGCTGCATTGCCAGAGTAGGGCGAGGCAATTGGCATCTTCAACAAAGGCCGCAATGGTTTGAATATTCTTTTTCGATACTTCGGCTGATATATTGCGTACACGCTCCTGCATTTCTACGTTGGTAGCGAGTTGGCTGATTAGCTGTTGGTGAATTTTTACATAGTTGACATCAAAGTGCTTAATTGACTGGAATATATCTTCTTCTATACCAAAGTTATCGAGTGCAATACGGCAGTGTAAAGCCTTTAAACCTTCAAAGGTTGCTTTTGTTGCTTTTAAATAATTAAGCGCAGTTTCTTCTTTTACCTGAAAAGTAATGTAGTCTGCATTTAGGCGTAGCGCTTTTAAACGTTCACTGACCCAGCTTAAAAATTCAGGGTCAACAATGGTGCTGCTTGATATTTTTATAAATAGGCGGGTTTCTTCTTTTTTCTTGAGTCTGTCGGCAAGTACCAAAAATGAATTGGCAATAACCCAACGGTCAATAAAGCCCATCAATTCAGCTTGTTCTGCAGCAGGAATAAAAATTTCAGGTAAAATTTCCTGTTGATCCTCGTCTAACATGCGAACAAAAATTTCATAATGGGCGCCGGGTTCGCCATGTAAACTCACAATGGGCTGAAATAATAAACGGAAAAAATTATTCGTTAACGCAAATTTTATTTGTTTTTCCCAATGGGAGTGTTGTTCATGTTCTTCGATGTCTTTGATAGATGGATTGTAAGTCTGCTGTTGGTTGCCGCCATGTTTATAGGCGATAGAGGCACCTTTTTCAGCGCGGTTAATACAATCATGGATATTACCGGTGGTTTCGTTAATTAATGTAATACCAATACTGGCTGTGGTTGAGGCTGTTTTATGGTTGATGTCTGAAATATGGTTGCTAATAATTTGGCAAATGGCCTCTGCTATTTTTTTAGCTTTACTGCTGTTGGTCTCTTTAATTAGCAAGCAAAACGCAGAGCCTTCCATTCGTGCAAAAATCCCTAAAGGTTCTAGCTTAGCTTTGAGTGTATTGGCCAAATCGATAAACAGCATATCAAGCCCAGCAATACCAAAGCTTTCTTTCAAGTCTTCATAGTTATCAAGCGTAATATAAAGTAAAGCGCCTCGTGCATGGCCTACAAGCGCAGCAGAAATAAATTTATCCAGTTGTTCGATAAGGTAGGTTTTATTGTATAGGCCGGTGACAAGATCCTGTTTACTAAGTATATTTAATTTTTCTTCCAGTTCTTTGTTGTCAGCCTGATCTCGAATGATAATTTGTGTGCATGACTCACCTTCCATACTGGCGGGTGAGAATTCCATGGTGATTTCAAAGGCACTGCCATCGGTATGCTGGCCATGTAAATTTAATGTGTCATCTTCTGATTGTTGTTTGGAGTAAGCGCGTAAGAAGTCTTTTAGTTGTGCATGGTCATCGGTGCTGACCATGTCAAGTATGGGCATACCTTCCACATCATCAATGTCTTCATAGCCAAACATCAGTAAATAAGCATTGTTAACATAAATGTGCATTCCTTCATGCACATAAGCGATGGCATCGCGTGAACTGTCTATTAAAGAACGCGAACGTTTTTCGGTTTCACGTAACATTTTTTCGCAATGACGATGTGCGCGGCGATTTTTAAGGTCGTTAAGTTCACGGCTTAAGACATATCGAAGTTGCTGACTATTTTCAAAATTGACAACATCTCTAGCTCCAAATTTTAAGCTCTCAATAATAAGTTTGTTACTGTGTTGCGGGATAATAACGATAAGAGGGAGATCCCGGCCAGATTTTGCAATAATTTCAGCTGCAGCTGCAGCACTAAAAATGGGCAAACTGTGTTTGCAAAGTACTATATCTATGGGGTTATCGTTTAGTGCGCTCAGCATGTCTTCATCATCTTCTACGCGTACATCACGGACAATGAAACCGGCATTGCGAAGGGAGTTAATAAGGACTTCAGCTTCTTCAGAAATATCGAAGATGGTGAGTAAGCGGAGTAAATTGTTACTGCTCAATGCTGCTGTCCTTCTTTAGCGTAGGGCTAATTACATAGCACTAATCGTTTGCGGGTATTTTAGAGTATACACCATGATGATGTAAATGGATTAGAGGAGGTCTCTTTCTTTATATAATTGACCAAACTTGGTTGAAGTCGGACTCTTCTTCCCAGTCATTATCGTTATGCGGGTGCTTAGAGTCCACCACTTCATATTGGAATTGTGCAAATAAGCCGGTATTTTGTAATTGTTTGCTCAGTTTAATTCTGATTTCTTTGCTCACAATCTTTAATTTAAGTTGCTGACCAACCCGAAAGGGTACTGGGTTGGTAATGATGGTGTTAGGCTGGTTTATAGTCGTTAGTTCCGGCAGCATTAGTGTTCGCTGGTAATCGACATCAGCATCATCAATGGCGGCTTTAATGCCAACAGCAGCGGCATCAGGGGTGAGCATTTCAATACCGAGTGTAACCCCTATCTTCTCATCGTATTTCATCCAGCGAATGACTCCAACACCCCACTTCCAAGTATGGCCATCCCCACTTCTGCGAATGCTGATAAGCTCTCCGACTTGTACGGCTGTTTGGATATTTGATTTATTTCGTATGCAATAGCCACTAGCACTTTCATTTACTATTGCCCAACTTTCGGCATGGTACAGCAAATCTTCTTTTTTATTGGCAACATTGGATACTTTATCGGCATCAAGGGGCGCATAGCCTTGAGCTAATTTGGTAGGGTAAACTAAATTCCACACATCCTGTTGAGTAGAATTGACATTATTGACCTCTGCCGTGCCATAGTGTGATTTGCCACTAAAAGGATTAGGTTTATCTTTTACCCTACCTCGGCCTTGTGGGGAGCGCCGTCTGGCTGAATCACAAATAATTTGATGGGAGGCGCTTAAACCAATAGCGACAAGAACCCGCTCATGTTTTTCTGAGCGAGAAAAGTTGCGTTTGGCGATGACCGCCCAAGCAGTGAGTAAACGGCGCAATAAATCGTGAGATAATTCAGGTGAGGACATTTCAATCCCGGTGATAGTTGTTTGCCCTGCATCTTGAGTATTTTGAATTTCATCACGAATGGCATCAGCGAGAATATCGGTATCTAGCGTGCGGCAGTCTATCGGGTTGCAATTCTGGTTAACCAGAGCAATGTTACGCGGAGGATTGTCTAATTTTAAATTAACCGCAAAGTAGCCCTGTATGATTTCATCCTGTTTTATCTGAAACAGATGACTTTTAATGGTCCAGCGTTCGAGAGTATTATATACTTTATGCACTTCACCCTGACGTAAGCGGTAAGGTGATGCAAGTGATAACAATAAAATACGGCTGTATTCTTCTGATATGCTCGATTTTTTTATAAAGACACGTTGATTATCAGTGACTTCGGTACGTAACAGTTTATGCTCTTCTGCATAAGCATAGAGTTTATGTATTTTTATCCAGATTTCCTCTGGATAGGGTGAATAGACCTGATACGAGGTTAATAGTACACGGCTTAAACAGCTTATTGCCCGATGGATAAGGGTAACGAGTAATCTTTTGTCGGTAAACAGAATACTTTTTTCAAGTAAATCTTCAACACAAATAATATAGCCCATAGCGAGTTGAGAATAAATTTCGCGTGTCGCTGCGGCAACGCGTTGGCTTTTCTTTGGTAAAGGAAAGCTAGTGCCAACAAAGTGTTTGCGCATGGCGGCAGTGACAAATTGTATGGTTGGACGCAGTTCTTCTAAAAACCGGGCACGATCTTTATGGGTGTATCTAAGGTGATTGGTTTCAACTAGAGTATTAAAAACGAGCTTGGCTGTTTCGCCAACATTTGCTTTTGGTAGTTCTGCTAACCATTTGTCCACTTTACTGTGGCGAATGTTAAAAGCACCTTTGGATGGTTTTTGTCGGTCTGCAACCTCTAGGCCGAGCGTATTACTCACGATTAATCCTCTTTCTTTTAATGCTGTACGGTCAAAGCTGTAATTAAAAAAAGTTATAATTAAGAAAATAATTTTAATCCTTTGGAAAAAAATTAGTCTAACTCTCTGAATTATGACATGTTTACTTGACTGACTGTAGCAAATAGGATGCCAGTTAACCCATTCGGGGGATAAGCCACTATTTTGGGTTAACCCAGAATCAGGTAGGCTAACCCAATATAGGTTGTTTGGTGGGCTCACCGCTATTTTCACGGACTAATCGAGGGACTAAATAACCGGGAAGTTGCTCGCGTAGCGCCTTGATTAAGCTTTTTGCTTGTTCATCACTAACGGCAAAGTGGTGTGCGCCTTGCACTTTGTCGAGTTGATGCAGGTAATAAGGCAGTACGTGGCAGTCAAATAATTGCTCACTTAATTGGCTTAAAGTACTAACGTTATCATTAACTTTGGCGAGTAAAACACTTTGATTCAGCAGAGTAATATTCTTTTTATTCAATAAGTTAAGTGCATTCTGTACATTAAGATCCAATTCATTGGGGTGGTTTGAATGGATCACCATAACAACTTTACAACGGTATTGGTGTAAGTAATCACTTAGCGCAAGGTCGATTCTGTCTGGCAGAATAATGGGGTAACGAGTATGAATGCGGAGTCGTTTAATATGGGCGATGGGTTCGAGTAAGTCGAGTAGCCGAAATAGCTTGTTGTTACTCAGGCTCAGGGGGTCGCCACCGCTTAGAATAACCTCATGAATAGAAGGATATTTCTGAATATATTCAATGGCTTGCCGCCAATTATTTGACGATTTATGCACCGAATAGGGGAAATGGCGTCGGAAACAGTAACGACAGTGGATCCCGCAGCTTGCAGTGGCCATCAGCAAGGCGCGTCCACGGTACTTGTGGATAAGTCCGGGAACTGGTGTGGCACTCAGATCGCCAACAGGATCGGTTGAGTAGTCCTGATGTGAGTTTTGTTCGTCAATTAACGGCAATATCTGACGTAATAGGGGGTCATCAACGTTGCCCTTTTCAATACGTGCCAGATAACTGTGGGTAACCTTTAAAGGGAATAATCTGGCTGATTCGTTGGCAGCCGCAAGCAAGTTTTCTGGCAGCGAAAGTAGCCTGAGCAGTTCTGTCGGGCAACTAATGGCATTGCTTAGCTGTTTTTGCCAGGAAGGGGTCTGACAGAGAGGGGTCATTCGAGGTATCATAGGCTCTTATTATTTTCGAAATTAAAACTTTTAGCAGGATGACGCATGGCTAACTATAGCACCAATGAATTTCGCAGTGGCTTAAAAATAATGCTGGATAATGACCCTTGCAGCATTATTGAAAATGAATTTGTAAAACCGGGTAAAGGTCAGGCCTTTAATCGGGTAAAAATCCGTAATTTAAAAACAGGTCGGGTACTTGAACGTACTTTTAAATCGGGTGAGTCGGTTGAAGCCGCCGATGTGCTTGAGACCGAAATGGAATATTCTTATACCGATGGCGACACTTGGACGTTTATGGACTCAGAAACCTATGAACAGGTTTCTGCTGACGAAACGGCAGTGGGTGATGCAATGAAATGGCTAGTTGAGCAGGAAACTTATACGGTTACTTTATGGAATGATAACCCTATCGGTGTGTCTGCGCCGAATCATGTTGTTTTAACCATCACAGAAACCGATCCGGGCGTACGAGGAGATACTTCGGGTGGTGGTGGCAAACCTGCAACCTGTAATACCGGCGCGGTAGTACGGGTGCCTTTGTTTATTGATGAAGGTGAAAAAATTAAAGTTGATACACGTACCAGTGAGTATGTTGGTAGAGTTAAAGAGTAGAGAACAGCCTACATTCCCATGTAGGCGGGAATCCAGAAAACTAAATATACAGTACTAGATTCCCGCCTCCGCGGGAATGACGGGTTAAAGTTATCGCCATGATTAATTGGCAACCAAACACCACTCTTGATACATTAAAATGCCGAGCTAAGTTATTAAACATAGCTCGACAGTTTTTTCAAAACAACCATTTTCTGGAAGTCGATACTCCCTGTTTATCACAATCCACCACGCCTGACCCCAATATTGAAAGTTTTACGACCCAATTTAATAACACACGCTATTTTTTACACACCTCACCCGAATTTCCAATGAAGCGATTACTCGCCTCGGGCAGTGGTGCGATTTATCAAATTTGTAAAGTGTTCCGTCAGGGTGATGCTGGGCGTAACCATAATCCCGAGTTTACGCTGATAGAATGGTATCAACCGGGCATGGGTTACCGTGAGCTAATGGAGCAAGTCGATCAGTTTGTGCGGCTTTTACTCAAAGACACATTGCCGTTAAATGAAACGGTCGCCTTAACGTACCGACAAGCTTTCGAACAGTATGCGGGGTTTAATCCGTTAGCGACAAGTCGTGAGCAATTGCGTACAGTTATTTCCGAAAATAATATTCAATTGCATGAACAAACATTAACACATGATGCCTATCTGGATTTAATCATGAGTGTCATCGTTCAACCTAACTTACCAAAAGATAAACCGGTTTTTATTTACGACTACCCCGCAACACAAGCTGCCTTAGCCAATATTCGTCAGGGCGAAGACAATGTTGCTGAACGTTTTGAATTATTTATTAACGGAATAGAATTGGCAAATGGGTATCAGGAATTGTTAGACGCCACCGAGCAACAGCAACGCTTTGAAAACGAAAACAAGCAAAGGTTAGCAGCCGGGCAACAAACCATTCCTATCGATGCCCATTTAATCGAAGCCCTGCAACAAGGGATGCTGATGGTTTCGGGAGTTGCATTAGGACTCGAGCGTGTACTGATGTTGGCAATGGGAATAGATTCGATTCGGGATGTTATTGCTTTTACAACGGATAAGGCATAGATTTGAGCTATTGCAGTTAAGGCCGTCTCAGTCACATTGCCACCTCAGCACAGATTGATATTGTAAAATTTTGTGTGAGGGGTTTTGATTTTTTACTACGCAGTACATAGAGAGCGACTGATACCTTTTTTGCCTTTTGCCCAGATTAGGCCTAATTCTTCAATCATTTCAGCTATATGTAAAAAATCGGCTAATATAATTGTTAGAATTATTTTGTTGCGAGATAGGAGATACATTTTTCACCGTTAGTTTTACCAAGATACTTCATGATATTTTTTTATTTTTTTTAATAAACGGAGTTCTTTTTTCTATATTTTTACCCTCAAAACCGAAATAATTATTCAAATAATAGCAAGTTGACGGAATTAAAAACTTAAGATCAGAAA
>CAYYLL010000011.1:0-78817 GCA_964472525.1 uncultured Thioalkalispiraceae bacterium
TATTTTTTTTCATCGTTATAAACAACTTTAAATTAATTAAAAGTTAATATTATTGCGTACGTCCAACCATAATTTAATTGGCGGTTATAAACCTTGATAACGTACGCCAGTATTCAAGGCGAGATCAGCGCGTAATTGTTGGCCGCCATTTTTAGCCAGTTCTTTTGAAATAGTACTATTGCTATCATTCAAGTCACCAAAATACATGGCTTGATGACCTTCGGCATTACAGGCTTCAACGCAAGCAGGTGTTTCGCCTGCATCAACACGGTGTACACATAAATTACAAGACTCAACTGTTCCTTTACCGCGTGGTGCATATACTTTCTGGTTATGAACTGCTTCATGGATAAATGAACGTGCTTTATATGGGCAAGCCATCATGCAGTAACGACAACCAATACAAATATGCTTATCCACTAATACGATGCCATCGGCACGTTTGAATGAAGCACCAGTAGGGCAGACGTCAGTACAAGGCGCTTTTTCACAATGTTGGCACAGTAACGGTAATGACTGCACATGGCCTGTTTGTTTATCCTTAAGTTTTACTTTACGGATCCAAACTGCTTTTTGTGATGCACGAGAATGTTCTTCTGAATGGTTTATTTCGCCCCAGCCATTTTCGACCTGACAAGCAGTGACACATGCCGTACAACCTGTACTGCATTTACTGGTATTAACTAATAATCCCCAGCGGTTCTTACTAGTGACGGCTTGCCCTGGTGGCTTTGCCTGAGCAACTTCAGTTAAAAGCATTCCCGGTGCGAGTGCAAAGCCAACAGCGGCTGCAGTTTTACCGAAAAATTGTCTACGGTATAAATCAGTTGTTGATTCGTTAGTATTGACTGGCTGTGTCATTTAACGGTGCTCCCGGTTCTACTTGCTACGGTTGGCTTAGAATTATGACAGTCAAAGCAATCTACTTTTACCGCAGCATAATTATGGCATGAGCTACAAAAATACTTGTCTTCACCAAAGTTTGGATAATTCCCTTTGGCATCTTTTGTTACGTGACAACTAATGCATCGAGCCAAGCTATCTTTTTTGGTTCGAATACCTTTGTACATAGTCTCATCACGTTGATGCAAGAGATACTTCATATGGTTTTTACGCATATCTTTAACATCACGAACACACAATGTTTTCGGATTTGCTTTAGCTTTTGCTTTAGGCACAATTGGCAGTATATCGCTTGCCTGTGCGAACACAGGAAGAAGTAATAAAACGCCTGTCAATATGCTTATTATAGTTTTATGGCTTAACACAATCATACCTCAAGTTTATTAGTCGCCCATTGCCATGTCGATGTAACCAGTCGGACATACATCCGCACAGATATGACAACCGATACAACGGTCATAGTCTGTTGCTACGTAACGGCCCATGGTTGATTTGTCTTTCTTAACACGGTAAACCGCATCTTGAGGACAATAGATAACACAGTTATCACATTCGAAACACATTCCACAACTCATGCAGCGGTCTGATTCTTCGATAGCTTCTTCTTCAGTTAGACCAAACATACGTTCTTTGAAATGCCCTAAAACTTCTTCGGAATCTGGCACATCTTCTTTGCGTTTGTGGCGTGGAGTGAAGTCGAAATGACCCAGGAATAATTGGTCTGATGCAATAATTTCATGTGCGGAACGATCTTCGTAGTTATGGATAGCAAAATTACTTGATTCTGTTGCCCATGCACTTGAATGGTCGTACTCAGTTGGTTCAGTACCGGTTTCACGTAATTTTTGTAACAAGTTAAAATGATGCTTATCAACTTTAGGTCGACGGCCCATTTCTTCAGAAGAGAAGTAATGTTCAATACTTTCGGCTGCAATCGATGCTTGACCAATTGCTGTTGTTAACAAGTGAGGACGTACCACGTCACCTGCAACGAAGTGACCATCTTTCCCCGACACTTGGAAATGTGCATCAGCATCGATAAAGCCTTTATCGTTACCGATACCTTCAATACCGGTTAAGTCTGCACCTTGACCAATCGCTGCAACGATTAAGTCACATTCGATATCGTATTCAGAACCTTCGATAGGTGTTTTACCATCATCTTCAAGTTTTTGAACTTTAAGTGCAGTTGCACGGCCATCGGCATCTCGAACAACTTCAATCGGGCTTATGCAACCAAGGATACTAACGCCTTCACGCGTTGCATCATCAATTTCATGTTGTGCCGCAGGCATGTTTTCGATGGCAGAACGTGAACATAATGTAACCGTTGCGCCTTGACGTTTAGCACTTGAGGCAACGTCATGTGCGGTGTGTCCAAGAATAACGTTTTCTGGACGATCATTTTCATGAATTTCTGTGATATGGCCTAAACGACGGGCAACGGATACAACGTCAATGGATGTATCACCACCACCGATAACAACAACGCGTTCTGACACAAGCTGTAATTTACCCATGTTAAAGGCTTCAAGGAAATCAACACCGGTTAAGCAGTTAATAGCTTCTGCACCAGGGATTGGAAGAGGTCGACCTTTTTTAGCACCCAATGCCCATAAAATGGCATCAAATTCTTTTTCAACATCGTCCATGCTGACATCAACACCAACACGTGTGTTTGTTTTAACTTCAACACCCATGTCAATAATACGTTTAATTTCGCCATCAAGTACTTTGCGTGGCGTACGATAGCCAGGAATACCATAGCGCATCATGCCACCAAGATCTTCATGGTCATCAAAGATAGTACACGCATGACCTTTTAAACGAAGCTGGTAAGCAGCTGCTAAACCAGCAGGGCCGCCACCAATGATAGCCACTTTTTTGCCGGTGTCTTTTGCTGCAGATTCAAAGGTGAAACCGTTGTCTAAAGCAGTATCACCAATGTATTGTTCAACTGCATTAATACCAACAAAGTCTTCAACTTGGTTACGGTTACAACCGTCTTGACAAGGTGCTGGACATACGCGACCCATAATAGATGGGAAAGGATTGGCTGCAGTTGAACGACGGAATGCATATTCTTGCATTGTCATATCACCAGCAGGTTTTTCAATACCACGAATAATATCTAACCAACCACGGATATCCTCACCAGAAGGGCAACTACCTTGACAAGGTGGTGTGCGATTCACATAAGTGGGGCATTTGTAAGAAGTGTCTTCTACAAATATTGCTTTAGCAAAGTTAGTGACATCATGGTCACCATCTTTGTATTTACGGAACGTTAGCTTTGTATTGATATCTTCGCTTGATGTTGCCATATCTATGTCTCCAATACGTATGATACTTGAATATATGTTAAAAGTTATTTATTAAGCGGCATCTGTTTCGTCAGCTTCATCATCTTTAGGCGCGTCGCTTAAGATAATGGCAGAGCTAACAAGTTGATGCACACTGACAATTTGATCCATAGTGAATCCATAATAAGGAAGCACTTTGGTAAACTGGCTTTTACAGATGGCGCAAATGGCCGCCATATGTGTTACGCCGTATTCGTTCGTTACATGTTGCAATGCTGTTGCTCTTGGCAAGGCACCTTTAACACGTAATTCCATAATATCGTCTGTTAATAGACCGCCGCCGCCGCCGCAGCAGAAAGTGGCTTCACCGATAGTATCGGATGGCATATCAACATAGTTGTTACAGGCTGCTTTAATAACAGCACGAGGAATTGTAAATTGCCCACCGGGTTGATCACCCATTCTTGATGCTCGTGCAACGTTGCATGAGTCATGGAAGGTGAGAGTCATATCATCATTTTTTGACTTATCAAATTTGAGCTCACCTTTTTGGAGCATGTCATAGGTAAATTCGCAGATGTGCTGTGGTATAGGGTAGTTTTGATCCAGGAAGTCAAAGGGACCGGCCAGGGTATTTAAGAAGCTGTAAGCAACACGCCATGCGTGACCACATTCACCAAATACAATACGTTTAACACCTAAATCAATAGCAGCTTTACGGATACGCAATGAAAGAGTACGCATGTTTTCGTAACTGCCAATGAACATACCAAAATTAGCGGCTTCTGATGCGTAGGAGCTGATTGTCCAACTGACACCAGCTTCATGGAAAACTTTGGCGTAACCCATTAAACCATCAACATGAGGCTCGGCAAAAAAGTCGGCAGAAGGGGTGATTAATAAAATATCTGCACCCTTAACATCCAGAGGAAGTTTAACGGCGACGCCATCATCTTCTTCTATTTCTTCTTCAAGCCCTTCTAATGTATCGGCTAAGGCACGTTCAGGCAGACCAAGGTTGTTACCAATTCGACCTGCTTTTTCAATAATCTGGTTACAGTATTTTTGGCCAAGACCAATATGGTCAAGAATTTCGCGAGCAGCCATTGAAATTTCTGCAGTATCTATACCAATAGGGCAGTAAACAGAACAGCGCCGACATTGTGAACATTGATGAAAGTAAACATACCAGTCATCAATGACTTCTTTGGTTAATTCTTTTGCACCGACAAATCCGGGGATACCCAGTTTAGCGAAAAGCCGACCAGTGAAAGTGTGGTAATAGCGATAGACTTGTCGTAATAAATCTTGGCGTGCAACCGGCATATTTTTAGGGTCTTGTGTGCCGAGAAAATAATGGCACTTATCTGTGCAAGCACCGCACTTAATACAAGAATCCAGAAATACTCTTAAAGATCGGTATTTACCTGATAATTCCTTAAGTTTATCAATAACCACTTCTTTCCAGTTATCGATAAGCCCAGCTGGATACCCAAGAGGTTCCTGGAATTCCAGTTTTGCCTTAAAAGGTTGGCTGTGTGCCATGGTGCCTCTTTTAAGCTTTGGAACGCTGGTGTACGCTTGTGTTATTTCAGGTACTTCAAAATCTGCCACAGTAGATTCCTCAAAAATTCGTTATATTATTTATTTTCTATCTGCTTCAAGTTTTGCAGCCCACTCAACAATGTGTCGTTTTTCGCGTGGGTTATCAACCTGATTACGTGTTGGACTAAAGAAAATACCTGGTGCATGTAATAGTTTTGAAACAGGAAAAATAATCAACAGTGATGCAACAAGTGCTAAATGTGTTAGTACCAGTATGTCGCTTGGTAAATCCTGAGGATTAAAAGTGACTAAGCCAAAAGCAAATGCTTTGAGCTGCACAATGTCAGTGTGGTTAACAAAAGACATCAACATACCGGTAGTGGCAATACTAAAAATAAGTATAAGCATTAAATAATCGGACGGAGCAGAAATATAGCGTACGCGATCAACAAAGAGTCGGCGACCAAATAGCCCAAGTAAGCCGATTAGCATTAAGAAACCACCGTATTGACCGGCAAAGAGAACCAACCAGTTATCAATCAATGGCCAAAAAACGGAATCGGGGGATATCACGTAACGCAAGTGGCGGAAGAAGGCGAGTAACAAAGACAGATGAAACATCCAGCCAAAAAGCCACGTCCATTTTGTTGCCTTAAATAAACTATTAAAAAGCGCAACTTCTGTAAATAGACGGAAAACAACACCTGCTTTGGTAACGGGAGCAGGGGTTGTAGGAATTTTTAAAGGTGCAGGTGTTTTTGCGTATACGTAAACACGGTAGGCAACGCCTACAAAAAAAACAGTCACTGCTGAATAAAATAAAATTGTATAAAAAACTGATAGAGCTGACATTTATCAGGTCTCGCTATAGTTAACTTAAAATTAAGTATCTTGGGTCAATTATTTATAAAAGAGAGGAGGTAGGCCGGGCCTAACCTCCAAACTTTATTGTGCGTGTAACTTATACGCAACCAGTTGGCTTTGGTAAGCCAGCATATTTACATGCTTGTTTACCTGGTCCATATGGGAACAACTCGTATAAGTACTTGCTGTTACCTTTGTCTTTACCTAATTTTTTGCCAATCGCTTTAGTTAATACACGTACAGCAGGTGCGATTTGGTATTCTTCGTAATATTCACGTAAGAAGTTAATAACTTCCCAATGAGCATCTGTTAATTCTGCGTCTTCAGCAGCAGCCATTACGCCTGCAATTTCAGGAACCCATGAAGCAAGATCTACTAAGTAGCCTTCTTCGTCAACTTCATACTCTTTACCATTTACTTCAATACTAGACATAATATTTTCCTCGTTCAGGTGAACTTAAAATTTAAAAGTTATAACCAAGACTGAACAGTGTCATTCTTAGTGGTTAATTCAACAAATCCAGCGTAATCAACTATTGTTACGCCATCGATTAATTTTTCTTCACTGATCCCACGAGCTTTTAAGTCTGGCCCGAGTACCGCAACAGATACATCTTTCATCGCACCTTCAACCATGCTTGAAGAAGCAGTATTTTTCATTGCACTGTAAACACCGTCTTCAATCATTAAAATGGTGGCACCTTTTACGGTGTGATTCACACAGGTTTCTAATGAGTTACGGTCAAGTGCCGATTTATTTACAATATGTAACATTGACATTTTTTAATTCTCCTAGAAGCTTAAAACAACTTCTGATTGATCCATTATTTCTGCCATTTCAGTAGCAGTAACAATTTTAATAGAATCTTTCTCAGCCCAATCTTCGTCTTCATCTTCCCATACGAGATGTTGAAGGTCGTCAATGGTTAGTCCGCGATCGTCTAATGATTCTTTTTCAACATAAATCTTGTTGATGTCGTAATCACCTAATGCGGAATAGGTTGGCGAGAAATTTTTCATGCCAATTTCTTTTGTGTCCTGACCTTTAACTAATTGATAAACACCGTCATCAATAAAAGCCAGAGTAACATCTTGATCGAAAGCAGCGCCAATTAAGACAACTTCTAACGATTCCCACGCGTAAATCGTTCCATAAGGTGCTTTACGATTTACATATAAAAACTTTTTAACAGCCATTTCTATGTACCTTTATTAATCGCCAAACACAATAGTTCGATCGGCTTCAATACCCGCTTCAATAAGCTGGCCCAAGCCCGAGATACGGAAACCGTCGGCAATATTGTTGCCGCTTTTACCGTTTCGTTGTTGTTCGCCTTCATCGACGATACCACGACGTTGAGCCGCCGCTACACAAACAACAAGATCGAGATCGTGTTCTTTAGCAAGCTCAGACCAACGATTCATTACATTACGATCGTCCTGAGGTGGAGTTGCGTAGGTCGTGCCATTGTTAACACCATCGTGATAAAAGAATATCCGGAATATCTCATGACCGGCTTCTAACGCTGCTTTACAAAAGAAGTAAGCAGAGTCAGAAGCTTGATGAGTATAGGGTCCTTCGTGAACGCTTATACCAAATTTCATAGTCAGTTACCTTTCTAGAAACGGATATGTGTAGAAGCGTTTAACGAGTTACGTGCACCACGCCAGTTATCAATATGATATTTGGTGAATGGTAAACCGGTAACTTCGAAGAAACGTGGCCAACCGATGCGGTCGATCCAGTCGTTAATACGTTCCCAATCTTTAGCGCCGTCTTTGTATTCTTTAAGAATACGTTTAACAATGCCAGTCGCTTCAGGCCAACGTGGAGGATTATTGGGGATGCCAGCAGCAACTAATTTTTGGAAAGAAGGTTTGCTACGTGCATTAGAGTGATTACCACCCACCCAAATAGCCAGTTTAGAATGCTCTGGATCATTGATTTGCATAGGAGGGCAAGGAGGGAAACATGCACCACAACAGATACATTTTTTCTCATCTACTTCTAAAGAAGGTTTGCCGTTAACTATTGCAGGACGAATCGCAGCAACTGGGCAACGTGCTACAACAGTAGGACGTTCACATACGTTAGCAACTAAATCATGACTGATTTTAGGTGGCTTGGTATGTTGAATGTTAATAGCGATATCGCCTTGACCACCACAGTTAATTTGGCAACATGAAGTTGTCATATGAACACGGTTAGGCATGTTCCACTGTTTGAATTCATCAATCAGTTCATCCATCATTGATTTAACAACACCGGATGCATCAGTACCAGGAATATCGCAGTGCAACCAACCTTGTGTGTGAGAAATCATCGCAACTGAGTTACGAGTACCACCCACAACAAAGCCTTCTTTTTCAATTGCAGCAATTAAAGGCTGAACTTTTGCTTCATCTGTTACGTAGTATTCAATGTTAGAGCGAATTGTGAAACGAACATAGCCGTCTGCAAATTCATCTGCAATTGAAGTTAATTTACGTAAGGTAAATAAATCTAAAATACGTTGAGTACCTACTTTAACGGTGTAAATAGTATCACCTGTTTTAGAAACATGTTTTAAAACACCGGGTTGTGGATCTTCGTGATAGCTCCACATGCCAAAGTTTTTACGCATTGCTGGGTGCATATATTGGAACCCGTCTGGGCACCCTGATTCAATCGGCTCGCGCATATCTGCCATTGCCATGGTAATTCTCCTAAATCTTTAAAATATTTAAATTAGAATTCGTTAAAAAGTGATCAAGCAATTATGCTTGCTCTGCTTTTCGTTCAAACCAAGCCGCAGCTTCTTCGTCCCAACCGTCCATACGTACATATGAACATTGGCGTGGGCTAGAAACCATATTTGGATCAACATCAATACCAATGCCTTCTAAAAAGTTTACAAGGCCGATTCGTTCAATCATTTCACCAGTACGTTCATGCTCAAGTGCATTTTCCGCAAAGAAATCAATTGTGTCACCAGCAATTTCAACAAGGCTTTCGTAGTCTTCTTCAGTTTCAAGTTTTTTGAATGGGAGAATAACAGTACCCATTAAATCACCAATTTTAAGAGTACGTTTACCACCAATCAGCAGTGTAATACCTTTGTCATTACCTGGAGAAAGTGCTTTAGGCATAACATTGATGCAATGCATGCAACGTACACAGTTGTGGTTATCAACTTCAAGTGTATCGTCGTCTTTTAATGTCATACATGCAGTAGGGCAACGTGAAATTACGTTATCCATCAAGTATTGACGACC
Source organism: uncultured Thioalkalispiraceae bacterium (assembly GCA_964472525.1). Lineage (GTDB taxonomy): Bacteria > Pseudomonadota > Gammaproteobacteria > UBA6429 > Thiohalophilaceae > SZUA-37. The sequence goes on from CAYYLL010000011.1 coordinate 8,871, forward strand.
TTTAGTTTCTACATAGCTTTTAACGCCATCTTGGTCGATGATCATGTCATCACGCCATGTACCAATAACGGCAAAGTCAGAACGCTCAATTGCATTTTGGCAGTCGTTAGGGCAACCAGAAATTTTAAATTTAAATTTGTATGGAAGTGCTGGACGATGAACGTCATCAACAAATTCGTTTACAAGGTAACGTTGAGCAGCATGTTCGTTTGTGCAAGACATTTCACAACGTGCCGCACCAACACAAGACATTGCAGTACGGACACATGGGCCTGCACCACCTAAATCCCAACCGTATTCATTGATTTCATCAAAGAAGTGTTGAATGTTGTCGGTGTCTGAACCGATGAACATGATGTTACCCGTTTGACCGTGGAAAGTAACAAGACCAGAACCGTATTTTTCCCAACTGTCTGCCAGTTGGTTTAACATGGCTGATGTGTAGTAGTTACCTGGACTAGGCTGTACACGTAATGTATGAAATTCTTTTGATTCTGGGAATGCTTCGCCTACTTCAGAAAAACGAGGAATAATACCACCGCCGTAACCAAACACAGAAACCGTACCGCCTTTCCAGTAGCCTTTACGTGTTTCGTATGAATGTTCTAACTGACCTAATAAGGAGTTAGCAACTTTATTAATTTTTTCATTGGGATGATCGTCACGTAAACGTTTAAAACCAGAAATAAATGAAGGCCAAGGACCTTTTTCTAGCTCGTCGAGCATGGGTGTTGGGTATTGACTTTTAGCCATGGTTTTCTCCTTGAGGCGTTACCTGTTAGCTAACTACTAAATTAAATTTTTAACATTTAAAACCTGCGTTAGCGGGTTCTATAATTTGCGGTGAAGTCTAGGGGCTGAGTCGCTTATCGAAAACCCACCTGATGGGGTGAATTTAGCATTATAACTTATCCCTTAAGGGATAGACGTTCTAATGCTATCGAAACTCTTTCCCATTTATTTCGCTGCAATAAAATCTAATATTTACCAGTTTTATAATCAAATCAATGTCTTAGTCTATACTTCGGGGGAGATATATAACCTGAAGTTGTCACTGTGATTTAATTAGCGTTGATTAAATATGCGTATAAAATTTCTTTAATTAGCAAATTTTAATAGAACCAGTTTAGTTAGAAATACTCAGTTCGCAACCAACTTAACGAATAAAATGTTCTTCAATGAATACCCGAGATTGAACAACAATACACATATAAAATGTGCGCGTATTGTACGAATTTAGGAAGTAAATGCAAGTGTCATTATCAGGAACCCGCCAAATAGCACCATTAGCACATTTTGATTTGCTTAATGAAAAGGCATATGCCGCTTGGAGACAAAGAAAGTTATTGAATTATCCCCGTTCCAGTATGGAACTGTTGGTTGGTATCAATGATTTTATGGCTCTAACAGCGGATGAACATGCGGCCATTCTTATTGCTCGCAAAATCTAATATGTGTGTCTATCAGGCCAACGATCCCACTCAGGTGGATAAGATAGCCATTAAACAGTTTGCTGCGCAGTTTGGTTATAAAAATTTAGATACTAATATATGTGCAGATGAAGACAGTATTAGCTCATTGCAAACAAAAGATGTTGGGCGTCATGCGGGATATATCCCTTATTCAAACAAAAAGATCAGTTGGCACACGGATGGTTACTATAATAAACCGGAAAACACCATTCGAGGTATGTTACTGCATTGTGTTAACAATGCGCCGTTCGGTGGTGAGAATCAGTATTTGGATCCAGAAGTCTTGTATATCCACTTGAGGGATAAGAATCCAGATTATATTCGGGCTTTGATGGACAAAAATGCGATGACGATTCCGGCTAATGATGAACCGGGAGCCGAGCGTGCGGCTCAAACAGGCCCGGTCTTTAGCCTTGATAATCGAAGCGGTTGCCTCCATCTACGTTATACCGCAAGAACGCGCAGCATCGAATGGGATGATAATTCGTTGTTAAAACAGGCCTTAGCTGAAATTACGCAGTATTTAGCAAGCGATTCGATGTTTATATTTACGCATAAGTTACAATCAGGGCAAGGCGTGCTTTGCAATAACGTGCTGCATAACCGAACAGCATTTGAAGAACAAGCTGAACCTGAAAGTAAACGCTTGATCTACCGCGCACGTTATTATGATCGAGCAACGGCGACATAGTTGTCGTATAACATAGTTGTCATATAAATTTTTAGAGTAAAGAAGGGTTGGATATGTTGATGTTAAGTGATTTGCTAATCGGCAATGATGTGGATTCTTATGAGGATCTTGTTAAGGCCGTTGAATCGGTTGCCAGACAGGGTGAAATGTTCTTTCAGATGGATGTAAAGCCGCCCTTTCCCGATACCCCGGATAACTGGGAAGAGCATCTGGAAGTACGATTTACCTCGGCACGTTAATTAATCTGGGAAAATATTTATGTATTGGACAGAAGATAAAGAGACTAAAAGCGAATTTGTTATTTCGGATAATGTGGTTGATGTGGTGTTTAATCTGCAAGGTAAGGCTATTCCGCTGGATAATGCACATGCCTTGTTAGAAGCGATAGAGCAGGTGTTACCGTGGGTGGCCGATGAGGAGCAAATTGGTATTCATCAGGTGTTTGGCGCGGAATCGGGCAATGGTTGGTTACGTCCAGAAAATACAGAAAATGAAGTGCTTTATTTATCCCGCAGACAAAAGTTGACCATTCGTGTCGCGAATGAACGCCTAAGTGATATTCAGAGTTTAACGGGCAAAACGTTGATGGTTGATAACTATGAATTAATCATTGGGAAATCAGTGGTACGAAAATTAAGTGATATGAATATTGTTTTTGCACGCCATGTGGTGGTGAGTGAAGCTGGTTTACCCGAAGATGCTTTTATGCAGGCTTGTGCAGAGCAAATCAAGGAATATGGCATTCGAATCAAAAAAATGATGTGCGGTCGTGAACGTTATATTCAATTGCCGGATAAAAAGTTGATTACGCGGGGGTTGATGCTCGCTGATCTGGAAAAAGCCGAATCAGTGGCATTACAGGAAAAAGGCATTGGTGTTGGACGCAAGTTGGGTTGTGGCTTGTTTTTACCTCAAAAAGGGATTGATGCGGTTAATCCAGACTGAGGCAAAGCAATTAAACGTATGAGAAATTGGAACAGGTGTGTTAATTTCTTGCGGATCTGCAAGTAAAATATCAGTAAACAACATAAGTCTTCGTAAAAAAATCAACGAAGACTAAAATTAAGTGGTCGTAAGCCAAGGTATCCCCATAGAGAGACTTGGATCTAGCAACAAAATTTGTTTAAATAGCGCCAAATTTTAGGCCATGATGAGATTTTAGTTGATATTTCAGCCTGTTTTCATCGTGGGAAAAGCATTTTAATTGTTTTATATTATTGGTTTAGTGGAGAAATTTTATGCCAACACTAGAAGCAGATGGAAAATCAGTAGAAGTGACTGATAACGGTTATTTAGTTGATTATAACGAGTGGACTGAAGCCCTTGGCAGCAAAATTGCTGTTGATGAAGAAGTTGAAATGACAGATGAACACTGGGATGTCGTTAAGTATTTACGTGTAGAACATGCCGAAAACCCAGGTGTAGAGCCCAACGAACGCGGCATTATGAAAGATATGGCAAAAAAATGGGGTAAAAAATTAACCTCTAAGTACATGTACCAGTTATTCCCGGGTATGCCGTCCAAGCAAGGCCGTAAAATTGGTGGCTTGCCACAAAGTGTGCGTAAAGGCGGCTATTAATCAATTTAAAAGCCCCATTTAACCCATCAGAGATATAGAAGGGTGAGAGTGGGGCTGCTAAATTTGCGCCCACAGATTTTAAATAAAGTATATTTTAAACGAATTCAATTCACCAAACATAGAGGCTTTGGCCTTTAAACTGAGGTTAATACAATGAGCGATAAAACTAAAATCATTGCTGAAATGCTAGAAATGCAAAAGAAATTCATTGCTTTTGAACAGAAAAATGGCGTTGATATGAAAGATTACTATGCGAGCCAAGAAGGCCACGTATTATTCAAATATGTAGAAAAATATGACGAGTTAGCTATGGAGTTAAATTCAATGGCTCACAAAGAAAAAGGTTCAACACGCTTCTTTTAAACGTTATTTGAACTAAAAAAGGCCGCTTTAGAAATAAAGCGGCCTTTTTTTAGTGCCAGATTTCTTATCCTTGGATAACACTCTAAGCCAGATAGCCATTTTTTATCTTTTACTCCCTATAATTCTGACCACATCCGCACTAAATTTGCATAACATATATCCACGGTCTTACTTGCTAGGTCGTCCGGTTTTGATTGAAGAAGGTCTTCTCTCGCGGTGTTCAGCTGGTAAAGCAACTCTCGCTGTTCAGCACTGCGCACCATGCTTTGAACCCAAGTAACCGCAACCAGTCGCTCACCGCGTGTAACTGGGTTGACGTGGTGCAGACTGGAAGACGGATATAAAACGGCATCTCCGGCGTTTAATTTGACTAACTGCTCACCGAAGCTAGTTTTAATGACCAGTTCACCGCCGTCATAATCATCGGGGCCGGATAAAAATACGGTAATGGACACGTCTGAGCGATAACGATCCGCTGCGCCCATAATGGGGTCATCCACATGGTCTCCGTATTCCATATTTTCTGTATAGCGAGCATAAAAAGGGGCGGCAATTCGATGTGGCAGAGCCGCACTTTTGTATTGCGGGTTAGCGACCAGAGAGGCCATCACTATATTATTAAGCCGGTTCATCTGGGCGGCGTTCATGGCCACCTCTTCGTTATTTTTTACTCGCTTGGCAGCACTCCCTGCGGATAAGGCACCATTAACAAAGGGAGCCTCTTTTAAAATAGATGTAATGGTTTGCAAGCGTTCAGGGGGTAATAAGGCATTAATTTTTAATAGCATGGTTATCTTCAATCTGTAATCGCAACAGGGGATAGTATGCGGTATAATCGTGCCTCATTCCAATTAATTAAACCCGTCAAATTCCAAGGTGTTTTAATGCTCTTAAATGTACTAATTAGCGGAAGAACGATTCCGGTTGATGTCCCCGATATGATGCTGACTGAGGCACAGGAATTTTTTAAGAAAATGGATAAGGATATGGATAAGGGCTGGCAAATGAGCCGCTCTTGGGTCGACAACTTAAATGCAGAACAACGTTGTCAGGTCGTTGGGGATAAAATATTGACTGCCATTGAAACTGAAAACAAGCAATTAATAGTGATGATGTCAGCCTATGTCTTATATAAAGTACCCGGTTCAACGGCGATAAGAATTTCTGAAGATGGTGACATCAATGAAACAGAAATTATTATTGGTGGGCTTAATTAAAGCCTGTCACACACTTCTACGAGGTTCGTAAATCCTATGGCAAAGACGGCCGTAATTGGTGGCGGCCCAATGGGGCTTGCCTGTGCTTATCAACTTGTATTAGATGGCCATCAGGTTGATCTTTATGAAGCAGACGATCGTCTGGGTGGTATGTCGGCACATTTTGATTTTAACGGGTTGAGCATAGAACGTTATTATCATTTTATTTGTAAAGAAGACCATGCCTTGTTCGCGCTGTTAAAAGAACTCAATCTTGAGTCAAAATTAAAATGGCATGAAACTAAAATGGGTTATTTTTATGATGGTCAGTTGTATGAATGGGGCAATCCCTTTGCCTTGTTAAAATTCCCCAAATTATCTTTTATCTCTAAAATACGTTACGGCCTGCATATGTTTGTGTCGACGAAACGAAAAAACTGGCAGGCACTGGAAGGTATCGATGCCGTTAGTTGGTTAAAAAAAGCCGAAGGGGAAAAAACCTACAACATTTTATGGGAAAAACTTTTTGCACAAAAATTTTATAATTTTACTCCAAACTTATCTGCCCCTTGGATATGGGCACGTATTAGACGAGTAGGGCGTTCGCGTAAAAGTATTTTTAACGAACAAATGGGTTATTTGGAAGGCGGTTCAGATACGCTATTAACAGCTTTAAAAGAAAAATTAGAGAACTTGGGTGTATCCATTTATTTAAATAGCCCCATAGAAAAAGTTGCACATAAAGATAATAAGGTACAAGGGCTCATGCTGAATGGTGAGTTTAATCACTATGATAAAGTTTACAGTACCGTTCCTCTACCTTTTGTAACGAAAATAATTGATAACCTGCCTGAAGAACATCAAAGAAAATATGCCTCTATCAATAACATTGGTTGCGTCTGCTTAATTTTTAAATTAAAAAAAGCGGTGACTGAAAATTTTTGGTTAAATGTAAACGATGACTCTATGGAAATTCCTGGCATTATTGAATACAGTAACTTAAATAAGCAGCATGAGCATATTACCTATATTCCATTTTATATGCCGCAAACACATCCTAAATTTAATCGTGATGACGAGGCTTTTGTTGATGAATCGAAGGCTTATTTATTTAAGATTAATCCATCTTTAAACGAAGACGACATTATTGATGTTAATGTTTCGCGTTATGGATTTGCTCAACCGATATGCCCACCGAACTTTATGGATGATTTACCACCTATTAAATCGGATATCGACGGTTTATATATTGCCGATACTTCGTATTATTATCCCGAAGATCGTTCGATTACCGAAAGCGTTGCCCTAGGGCGTAAAATCGCAAAGCTTTAATATATAAAAATTTTGACTAACATGCTCAACATAAAAATACAGTCTGAATTCGCACGTTTTATTCTAACCGGTGGCTTTGCTGCGGGCGTGAATTTTTTAAGTCGTATTGGTTTTAGTGAATTTGTAACTTATCGCTTTGCAGTATTTTATGCGTATATTATAGGTATGATCACCGCTTTTATTTTAGCGAAATTACTGGTATTTGATAAAAGTAGTCAATCGACATCTCACGAATTTGCACGCTTTACATTAGTAAATATAGCTGCCGTGATTCAGGTTTGGTTGATCAGCGTAGGATTGGTTGAGTATGGGTTCCCGGCTATAAATTTTGAGTTTTATCCCGAAAGTGTCGCACATTTGATTGGAATCAGTGTGCCCGTCGTTACCAGTTATTATGGACATAAATATTTTACTTTTGCCTCTAAATAATATTATTTGAATAATACCTACGGTTTAACAGGATAGAGGTTGTAAATAAATATTTGTATAGTTTCAGTATAACTGTGCATTTGATAATGACAGTTATACTGAAGTATTTATTTCTTTTTTATTATTTTGTTAATGGTAAAATTTGTTTTAATCCTCCAGCTTTTTAATTCCTAATGCTCCCAAGATGAATTTTTCATAAATTGAATCGGTATTACCTTTTCGCATTTTACGAATAAAGTATTTTTCGAAACCAATCTTTGCCTGATGCACCCATTTGCCTTTTTTAAACCAGGTGACATTGCGTGGTGGTATTTGTGGCAGGGCAACGAAAGCGGCCCCTGTATCGCCCATATCTGCCAGGCAGATAGCATTCCACGTTGCGCAGGCTTTAGGTTCCTTACCGGCCAGTTCCTGTTTTATATTTTCAACAATAGCGGTTGCCATGGATTCAATCATATAACCTGTTTTTGGTGCACCGGTTGGAACCGGTGTGGCTTCTATTGGTGGTATGGCAACACAAACACCGGCTGAATAAATATTTTTATAGGTGGGGTTTCTCTGATGCTCATCAATAAAGACAAATCCGCGTGGGTTGCATAAGCCTTCTACATCAGCAACAGCATCGACACCTTTAAAGGCTGGTAACATCATTGAATATGTAAAAGGCAGTTCATGTTGTTTTTTCACACTACCATCTTCATTCATTTCGTCAACATACATGGTGCCATCTTCAACCTTTGTTGTTTTAGCGTTAGTAATAAATTTTATATTATGTTGACGTAAATCACTCTCTAACATTCCTTTTGAATCACCTACACCTCCCAGACCTAAATGCCCGATATAGGGTTCTGATGTCACAAATGTCATCGGAATTTTATTTCTAATACGTTTTTTTCGTAGTACCGTATCCAAAATGAAAGTAAATTCATAAGCGGGACCAAAGCAACTTGCAAAAGGCATGGCACCTATAATAACGGGGCCCGGATTTTCTATTAATTTATTATAATCGTCTAGAGCACTCACTGCGTGTTCAGTTGTACAAATAGATGTTGTGTAACCATCGGGACCTGTGCCGGGGACTTCTTCAAAAGCGAGCCTTGGACCGGTTGTTATAACCAGGTAATCATAATCCACAGCTTGTTCGTTCTTTAATTGCAAGATATTATTTTCGGCATAAATTTTAATAACGCGATCCTGAATAAAGTTGATTCCTTTTTTCTTGAGTATCGGTGCCAGTGCAACGGATATGTTTTCCTGTGTTCGCCAGCCAACGGCAACCCAGGGATTCGAAGGGGTAAACTGGAAATGATCACGTTCATTGATAATTGTTATTTTATGTTCCTTGCCCAAAGCTTCTTTCATTTCATAGGCGCAGGGTAAGCCTCCCACACCTGCTCCCAATATTACGATATGTGCCATGATTTGTTTCTCCTCATTGTTTTTTAGTGTTAGTGCAAAAAACAGGCCTAAATTAAATATCCAGTAAAAACAAATAGATATGTTTTGTTTATAAAGATATCCCAGATATTGCCAGTAAATCATGCCATTTATGACATGATGCTTTTAATGAAATGACATTAGTGACAGTTTATAATAATAACTTTAACTTGGAGGTGATAGCGTGACAGAGCAAGTGATACACAATTCTCAGATGGGAGATGCACAATTTATTAATGGCTTGCTAAACAGTTATACAAAGCCGGCAGTTATTATTGACAGAAATTATGTCATTGTTGCGGCTAATGAGATTTATAAGCAGCAATACGGTTTTAAAATAGGCGCAAAGAAGCATTGCTATGAGGTCTCCCACCAGTATTCAAAGCCCTGTGACCTTGAGGGTGAAACTTGTCCTTTAAAATTATGTCTTGAAAGTAATAGCGCACAGCGTTCTTTACATGTCCATTCACCCGAGTCAGGTGATCAGCATGTCGATGTCCAGCTAACACCGATTTATGATGATGCTGGCGAGATTAAGTATTTTCTCGAGACGATGGATTCCGTTAAATGCGTCAGTACCAGTCCTCAAGCTGAAGGTTTGGTGGGTACATCCATCGCATTTAACACCGTCATTGAAATGGTTCAACGTGTTGCATGCAGTGATGTCAGTGTGCTTATTCAAGGTGAATCAGGAACGGGTAAAGAGTTAGTTGCTGAAGCTATTCATAAAGCAAGTCGTCGGGCAAAAGGTCCCTTTGTTGCTGTTGATTGTTCTGGCTTAACCGAAACATTATTTGAAAGTGAGTTATTTGGCCATGAGAAGGGCGCGTTTACAGGTGCGCATTCCAAAAAAATTGGCTTAGTTGAAGCTGCGAGTGGTGGAACATTATTTTTAGATGAAACTGGCGATATTCCTTTAAATTTACAAACAAAATTATTGCGCTTGATGGAAACAGGTATGTACCGGCGTGTAGGAAGTGTTGAAGTTTTAAAAGCAGATTTCCGACTAGTATCAGCGACACACCGAAATTTAAGAGCGATGATTCAGGAAGGTAAATTTAGAGAAGATCTATATTACCGTATCAGCGCCTTTCCATTACACCTACCATCATTAAGAGAGCGTGCAGAAGATATACCATTACTGGTTGAGTCATTGTTAAAGCGTTATTATCCTGAATATAATATTTGTATGTCTGTCGCAGCGATTGAACAACTTAAAAACTATGGTTTTCCCGGGAATATTCGTGAGTTAAGTAATATTCTACAACGGGCAACGCTAATGGCTGATGGTGATATTATAGAAGTTAATCATTTGCCAGAGGAGTGCCTTGGTGAACATAAAAACGTAGGCAAAAGTTGTTTTTCCGAACTAGTTAGTTTAAAGGAGATGGAAAAACGTTATTTGTATTGGGCCAGAAGTCGGGTTCAAAATAAAGTGGCTCTGGCAGAAGTGTTAGGGGTGAGTGAACGTACGTTATATCGTAAACTTGAACAGCTTGGTTTGAGTAAGTGAACGTTTCTTATCTAAAAACAACCCACGTTGTTACAATGTATTTAACGCCTTTTTCCAAGGTGACGCCACGGTGTTCATGTGTCCAAAAAGGAGGAAATAAAATCAGTTTCCCTTGCCGCGGTGTTACTTTTATATCCTGAAATAAAAATTCTGTCTCACCACCCGGACCAGTAACATCATTTAAATACCAGACGGCAACGAGCTGGCGCTGACTAAACTCATGGCTGCCCCCGTCAATATGCCAGTGGTAATGTTCACCCGGATTAGTGCGCTGAATGGCATAACCCATATCTTTAAACGGGCCTTTGAAATAGGGATAAGTTTCTCTAAATTCGAGGAGTGCTTCTTTTATAGAATGAAATAAAGCCGCATCAATGTCTTTAAAATGTGGTTTACCGCTTACAACCAGATCGGTTGATTTTTTAATACTGGTATCTTGCATTGCCTGCTGCCCGATACGCCCGAGATACTGTTCATCTTTATGCGATTCGAATTGTTGAATCATCTGTTCGCATTGTTGCGCGCTTAAGGCACTGCTTTTTTCAAAGATAAAGGTGTTGTCTTTAATTTCGTGAATGGTTGTGAGTTTACTTTTATGTGTTGGCATACTGCTGCGTCTTAATAAATAAAAAGACATTATCTTACAAATGGCTTGCCTCTATCAATGCTTCTATCTGCTTTTGTGGCTGTTTATTAATTTTATGTATTTGAAGAATCTTTTTAATCAGCCCTAGCCAATGTTCCCGACTTAATGTGATAAGGCTTTTTAGAGGAGCATAATTCCCTGACAGTTGCCATTCATTATACGCGGTGAGCAGTTTTGGGTTAAGGTGTTTACGCATATTCGTCAGGTTTGAAAAATAAAAATGAATCGAAGCCTTATTGTTATTGTGTATTAAAGCGGGGAGGGTGGTTATTGTATCAGCCAGAGTGTCGCGTACAGCTCGGAGCATAATTTCTGCCTGTGTATGTGGCACGTTTAATATTAGTTGTTCCCACTGCTCGCCTAAAATTAATCCCGCCTGTATTTCACCTATCTCATGTAAAATAATATTTTCTATTTCATTATTGGTCATTTCCTCAAGTGCGGTATCAATATGGTTAAAGTTATAACAGTTAATCACCTTTTTCATTGCGTTATTAGGTTTGTTCCACAACCATTGATCGTAATGTTCCCATATCATCCTTTTAATCGATTCTTTGCGAATAAAGATAGTATTGCCTAATGTCATTGCAGGGGGGGACGTTAAGTCTCGAGCATATTCAGTTGATGAGATATAAACCGTGTAATTTTCGTAGGTCTCTTCAGATTCAAGTTTGGCTAAAAAGAAATGGGGGGTTAATTTTGAGCCCAAGCCAGCACTGTAAACGAGCCCCTGCTTATTAAGTAAAGCGTTTATTGCGGTTGCGTCAAAAGGATCAAAGTGCTGATTATTGAATGTTAGTTGTTGGTATGGTTTTGATTCTATGTCATCCCACAATTTCTCGCGTTCACGTAACCACAACCCCACATCGTCCCGTTCCAATTTTGTGGATATGGTTTTTTGTTGTTCCCAACGGTAATATTCACGCATTTTAAGAAGATAAATACAGAGGGTGTAATTGCCCGCATGATTGGCATCGGATATATGGCAATTGTGTTGAACCAGATCACGTAGAGTCTGTAATGATTTAGCTGTTATTGCGTTCATTGTTTCCCCATGCAAGGTTGGTAACGAGAGCTATAACAAAGTAAAATAGAATTTAAGCCTAGCATGGGTTTTAAACATAAACCAGATCGATAATAGACTATAGAGGTATCCACATGGTTCGTCTGAAAATGAAATGGCACAAACAGGATAAATCGCATTCTCTTGAAGAAGAAGCGGGGGTGATTGCCTACAATATGTGGAAAGTGGCCATGGACGCTATTTTAAACCTTGAAATTGCAGACTATCAAACGGACAGTAACAAGCAGCGACTGGAGCTGGTTGCCGAGAACTTAATTTTTATGATTCATATTGCTGACCGCATGACCCTCGAATACTTTGACGAAGATGAACGCATGCGTTTTATTGGCGAGCTAGCTAATAAATGCGGTAAGCACTTAAACGATAATTACCATGAACTCTACGGTACCGGTACTTACAAGCAGGATTTTATCGACTTATTCAATAGCCGTGTTGCCGAGTATACCGAATTTGATTTTAGTGATGAGGACGGCCCCGGTTTTGCAATGAAGCGTTACTACGGTGAATACGTTCGCGGCATTATGGGGGAGAAGTACAATCAATGGGTAACCTCGCAAATGATCGATATTGAAGTACCAGCCATGTTTTGTCACTTAAAGTGTATTATGAAAAATATTATTGAATAATATCAATATCTTAAAGATCTAACTTAAAGCTATATCTGTTCTAAAATAATGCTTATTTCAACTTATCGATGCCCCGACTTTTATCCGCAACTTTTATGGCGTTAATTTTGTCGGCAAAACGTGAAATGGCAACAAATTTTTTGAACATTTTATTGGTTTCCTGCTCATGTTCGCTCACCGTGGTTTTATCAATTGGCTCAAAAAAGCAGGTTGGATCTTCTGCCATAATATCGCCACTTTCATAGAAGGCCATCGCACGGCAGCCGCCACAGGTAAATTGATAACGACAGCGACCACATTTTCCCTTTAAATGGGTTCTGTCGAGAATCTTTTGAAACACACCACTGTCATCAATGATCTGCTGGAAAGTTTTTTTGCGTACATTACCGCAATTCACATCATCCAGCAGTATGCCGCAGGGTGAAACATCACCTTCTGCATTAACGGCCAGCCAGGTACCACACCAGCATCCTATTGATGGATTCTGTGGGACGGTCACATTGCTGATGCCACTGGATATTTCATTATGGACTTCGGGAGAAAGGAAAAAAGGCGTATAGCTGATATAACCATTGGCATGTTTACGCAAGGCGGGGTGGATGGTTTCTTGCATATTTTCCTTACTGAATTTAAGTTCTTCCCAGTATTCGCGGCCATAACCGCGTGCTGTGTAGGGTGAGCGATTATAAGGGATATGATGATCATCAAGCCACTGTAACGTACGCTCGATAGTTTTTAAATTGTGCTGACCAACAGTGACCACCACATTTTGCCGTATATTAAGTTCATTACACAGCTCCAGTACCGCAAGAGATTGTTCACAATCGGTATCCCGGGTCCAGGAATTTTCATCTTCAATCGAATTAATGCCTACGGCAATGACCACGTTGCCATTACTGGCTTCTTTAAGTTCGAGTAATTTCTCGCGCGTCATCTTTGAGCCATTGGTGGTTATCACAGACGAATAACCGTAGTCTGTAGCAAGTCTTACTAATTCGACAGCATCTTTACGCAGGATAAATTCACCACCACTCCATGTTATTTTCTCAACCCCGATTTTATCGACAGTTTTGAAAATATGTTGTTCGATTTCACTTGTGCTGAGCTCCTGTTTCCTGCTTTTTTTAACGAGCTTGACATCGTTACTGCTTGCCATACACATAGGACAGGCATAGTTACATAATCGGGTTGCTTCAAAAAAAAGATTTTTAAAAGTATAAGTGTTGGAAGTGGGCATTGGTGGTTTCCTGATTATGCAAAAAATGGAACGAAGCTATCATTGGTATTCAAGCAAGATCATGATGTATATCAACAGAATCAAAGTAAAATGATTTAGGTGTTTGTTATGCCAACAGGTACTGCAAATATTGCAAAATACGCAACTTCCTCTAAATATTTATGGTCTGCATGCCGATACTTAGTCTAAGTACAAAAACCTGGACAATAAGGAACTGACCGCATTTCATGCCCACCAAAATACTGATTACCGATGACTCCGGCTTTGCGCGTAAACAAATGACACGTGCCTTGCCGCCCGAATGGGATGTTGAAGTCCTGAATGCTGCTGATGGCAAAGAAGCGATTGAAGTTCTGCTTAAAGATGCACCCAAAGTGATGTTTCTGGACTTGAATATGCCGGTAATGGATGGCTATGAGACGCTAGAAGCCATTATCAAGCAGGATATTGAAGTGATCGTCATTGTAGTATCCGGTGACATTCAGCCCCTTGCGGTTGAACGTGTGACGGAAATGGGCGCACTGGAGTTTGTTAAAAAACCCATTAATAAAGAAGAACTGGGTGAGGTGCTTCGGGCACATGCTATTTTTGATCTCAATGCCAAAGTTATTGCCACTAAATCGACAAAAGCATTAACCACGCTGGTTTCGGAAACGTCTAAAACTGATAATCAGGAAGGTTATCAAGAGATTGCCAATGTTGCGATGGGGCGTGCAGCGGATTTACTGGCAAAGCTTTTAGATTCGTTTGTGGTGATGCCGATTCCACTGGTGAATATGATCGAGGTGTCTGAATTGCGTATGGCAATCCAGCAAGTGGATGATAATGATATGGTCTCCGGTGTTTGTCAGGGATTTATTGGTGCCGGTATCGCCGGTGAAGCATTGCTAATTTTTAACGAAGCCAGTTTTGAAGATATTGCCAGTTTAATGAAATACGTGGGTGATATCGATGAAGCGGTACAGGTGGAACTGTTAATGGATATTGCCAATATTCTAATTGGTGCTTGTTTGAAAGGGATTGCGGAACAACTGGATATTAGTTTTAGTCAGGGACACCCCTTAGTGATTGGCCGGCATGTCAAAGTAGATGAACTACTCGGCCAAAATGCAAATCGTTGGACAAAAACGTTAACCATAGAAATGGGATATAAAATTGAAGATAAAAACATAAGTTGCGATTTATTATTATTGTTTACTGAAGATTCGATTAAACCTTTGGATGAACTGGTTTCTTATTTAGTGGAATAAACAGCATGAGTGAAATTGACATAAAGGAATTACACCGCTTAATGGGTATGCTGCGCTCCATTGATGTGGGCTTAATTGTGTTGGATAAAGACTTTACGATAAAAGTTTGGAATGACTTTATGACCAACCACAGTGGTATTCGCGGCGAGCATGTGATTAATTCCAATTTATTTGAGCGCTTTAATGATTTACCTGAAGACTGGTTAAGAAATAAAACAAGGTCGGTTTTTCAGCTTAATAACAGTGCTTTTACGACATGGGAACAACGACCATATTTGTTTAAATTCAAAAATTATCGGCCGATTACTGGCATGGCTGATTTTATGTATCAGAATATTACCTTTTTACCGTTAAGCTCAGCGGATGGGACAGTTGACCATATCGGGATTATTGTTTATGACGTAACCGATGTGGCAACAGGACGAATTGCGCTTGAAAAAGTAAAGAATGAGCTTGAGGCCATTAAATTACAGCAAGTAAAAAAGGCAGGGAATGGGTAGTTGCTGAAAAAAACTAGCTGTTTCTGTTGGGGGAGAAAAAGATCACTTGTAAGAACTTGGGGTTCTAACCTGGGAGAAAAAGATCATAAGTGCCTGTAATTAAAACAAACAGGCTTTGAGCCTGTTTGTTTTAAACAGGCACTAAAAAAGCGGATAGAGGGCCCTCTATCCGCTTTTTTTAGTGCTAAAGCAAAAGACTATTTAGTCCAGTTACCAAAATTATCTTGGGTTTTTGCTTTACCATCTTCATAGCCCGCGCTGTAAGCTTCGGTAATGCGTTGCTCTTCGCGTTCTGGGTTTAATACATATCCACCTTGCCATCCTTGAACATACTCAGGGTCTACACCCATTTCTTCCATTTTAGTAACGGCATCATAATACTCTTGATTCATGAATTTCTCCTGTTAAATCAGCTGATTATCAAAAAAAGTTAAACTATAGTCTTACTTGACTCCAGTGAAGCGTGTATAGGCTTCACCCGAATCCAAGATTCTTCGTACCTTATCCGCCGCAGCAGATAAGTTTTCGGCTCGCCCAGTTTCAAATTTTCTGGTGTGAGCCAAAACAATGGCGCAGGAGTATACCAGACTGTCGTAGGAAACGCCTTTATTTCCTTTCAGTGCAGCAAGTCCTGCTTCTGCTGTGGCCTCGGCAGCGGCATCAACATCAAATTCTTTGCATTTATCGTCTTTACCTTTGGGTAATGACTCCGGGATAGGAACAGCGCGGGTGTTTTGCTCTATTCCTATGCTCGATGGGTCGAAAGTTTCCGGACTTTCTTCGCCATTATCAGTATAACCAAAGACCTTATGCGACTGTTGCAGAGACGGGATAACACCACCTTCAACACCGCGCACTATCATGCCAGAGTTAAAACCTGCAAAACGAGCCAGTTCAGCATAAACAGGCGGGTAGGCCTTATGCACATAACCGGTTAATAAATGGGTATGCTTTTTTGCACGTATCGGGCCAATCAACACCTCAACAGTGGTAATCACCTGACGCTTAATGATACGTTCTCTTAAATCTTTTAAATTATGTAAATCGGGTGCATAGGCTTGTTGGTCGATATAAGCCCAGCCAATATCTGTGTTTTCAATTTGTGCCGCGGCTTGTGCAGAAGATAAATTCACATTCAGTCCCGCAGCAGCCAGTACTTTGTGAGTCGTAATCCCATATTTAGGATTAATGGTTTCTAGCCCATGCGATACGGCTGGTAAGCCACAAGCAGCTAATACAGGGGGGATAAACGCACAAATGGGTAAACTGCGGTTATGGCCGTTATATGGGTCAGCTACATCGACAAGCTCATCTACATTAGCAGTTACTATGTTTGCACCATCAATAATGGCCTTTAAAATGCCTTTATTTTCATCCATCGTTTCGCGTTTCATGCGTAACGCAATAAAGAATACTGCGGCTTGTACCGGATCAGCGTCTTTATCGAGAATATACTGCATGGCAGCATAAGCTTCATCAAAGCTAAGGTCTTTGCTGTATTCCGGGCCCGTGGCCACTTTGCCAATACAGGCTTTCATTGCTGCTGCGGATCCATTATTCATAAAAGCTAATAACCTACTAATAATAAAGGGTATTGAGTCTGGTTTGAAAGTATACCGAGCAGAGGTGGAAGTCTGAATATCCCTATAGAGGGATATAATTAGACTTCGGGTGATTAAAATTTAAAGGTTGGATTGTGTAGTAAACAGCGTATGTTTTCCCCTTGTTCACTAATAACAGTTATTTATTTTATAATAATCTCATCCTGTTTGTTAGCAAGGTTACTGTTTTTCCGAAACACTTCATTAATATAAACTGCAATTGATTTCATTTCAGCTTTCGATAAAACATTCTTCCAGGCTGGCATGGTTGTACCTGAAAGCCCATTTTCAATAATATAAATCAGCTTACCCTTTTGCTTTTTGGTAAAGTTTAATTTGGTCAAATCACGTGGGTGTGGTTGCAGGAAAGTCCCAATCCAGTTGCGTCCTGTGCCATCTTTAGCATGACAAAAGGCACAATTTTCAAGGTATAGTTTTTTGCCCTTTTTTCCTTCAGGTGATAATTTGGTAATAGCCGGTGATTGTTCATGTTGTTGATACACCGAGGCAGCACTAGTGACATCTGTTTCAATCTTTAGTGGATTTTTTTTTAAAGGAAAGGAAATTGCCATCGGTTCCCAGTGAAGACCTTCATTTTTTACTTTGGCTCGGTCATGGCATGAGATACAACTTGTCAGAAAACGCTGTTTTCCATGACGCTGCTCAATGCTTAACTGTTCCCATGGTGTATCCAGTTTGATGACCCCGGTAGCAAATGGAAAGGCATTTACATAACGCTGATGATTTGGCCATCCATTGGATTTGGTGTGATATAGGGTATTTTGCCGTTTTGCCAGTATAAATTCACTACGAACAAAGTCGACTACCCATTCAATTTCCTGTGGCGTCAGGATATTTTTAAAACCGGCCATGGCCGTTTTATTGCGGCCTTCTTTTACAACATGCAGCATTTCCTTACGCTTAAGTTGCTCTGGAAGTAATGATGTGAAATCGCGTGGTTGTGGTTTGAGGTAAGTGCTGGCGAGTGTTTTGGCATCACCGGAATAGCCATGGCAAAAATAACAGCGAAAATTATATATTGCCCGGCCACGTTCATGGTTGGCTGAATTGAGTTTAGAAATTTTATCTGTTGTGTCAGCCTGCACATAACTCGTAGAAAAATTTGCAAATAACAATAAACAGGCAAAATATTTTAAAAACGACATTGTTATTGTAAAACAGATTATATTTTAGATTTATTTGGAAATAAATTCACTAAATACATATTCACTGATATTAGCAATCTCCTGTTGACTGAGTACCATCTTCCAGGCGGGCATTTCAGTTCCCTGTTTTCCTATGGAAATGGCTTTAAAAAGTGCAGGGCGGTTAAATTGATTTTTTGCCAGGTGTTGTGTAAAGTTTAATGGACGAGGGAAAATAAAATAGGCACGTGGGCCTTCACCATCACCTTTGAGACCATGGCAGGTAGAACAATTTTGAATATAAAAAGCATGTCCTTTTGCACTATCGCCTTTTAGTCCACCCGGCATGATTGCGCTCATATCAGCTGACCTTTTTTGAGCTTGATTCCCGACATTGAGAGTCTTTTGCCGGCGTATAACTCCCATTTTTGAGAAATACTTGGCTGCAAGTTGAGATTTATGAGATGTCGGCTGTTTAGTTGAAACAATACGTTTCTTCTTTTTATCCGTTAACATGAAGTTGTTTCGAATATAGTCAACAATAGATTGAATTTGGTGATTATTTAGCTGGCTACTGAAACTGACCATCGCTGTCCCCGGAACGCCATGTGTGACCGAGGCAATCATACGCTCACGTGACAGCTCCGAATTGACATGAGTGATGGTAAAGTTGCGTGGCGGAGTACGTAACAGGTTGCCACCCCAAACGGCTCCAGCTCCTGAATCACCATGACATACGGAGCAATTGTCATGGTATAAATCAGCAGCTGTTGTTTTTGTCTCAACATTGGCAAACACTATTGGTATGTAACCAGATATGAGTATGATAAATAGACTACAAAACCCGAGTAAACATCTTTGATTAACTAGTGTCATTACAAATTACCATCATGTGAGTTCTAAAACTTACCATAAGCAATAACAGTGCCACTAATAAAGCTAAAGCAATGAAGAATATTGTACGCATATATTTCCTCACAAGACAAGAATCAATTTCCTGTAATTTGTTGGCATTAATTTTGCTGTTAATTATGAGATACTATTTATAGTGTGCAATCAAGTAGTGGCTAGCATTTTGATAATTAATAAAAGAATAACCTATTTTCAACAACATCTATATCAGTTGATAAAATTCAGTTTGTTGCTGGGCTTTATCATACTGAGTGGTTGTACGACTACGCCTGAAGTGAACAAAAAGGAAAAACCAATACCGGTTTTCCCACCGCCACCTGAAAAGGCGCGGTTCAAATATGAACGTAGTCTCTATTCCAGTCTGGATGTTTCATCAGAAGATTCTGTTAATCGTTTTCGTCGACTGGTTACCGGTGAGCAGCGAATGGGACAAGGTCTGGCAAAACCTTTTGATGTTAAAGTATACCAGGGCCGTGTTTATGTCAGTGATACTGTGCTTCGAAGTGTTATGGTGTTTGATATTAAAGGTAAGCGTTTTTTCCAGATTGGGAGGAAAGCCCCAGGGCTATTGTATTTGCCACTTGGCCTGAGTATTGATGCGCAGGGGACATTGTATGTTTGTGACGCAACAGCCAAACGTATTATTGTGTATGACAAGGATGGAAATTATTTGCGTGCAATTGGTGGGAAAGCCTATTTTACTCGTCCATCGGGTGTGACAGTTGATAGTAGTGGTAGCCGTTTGTATGTGGTTGATACCGCAGGAGTTGGTTCTAAAAATCATCGGGTGCAGGTATTTAATGCCAAGACAGGGGAATTTATCAAGTCAATTGGCAAACGTGGCAGTGCTGATGGTGAATTGAATCTGCCTCGTGATGCAGTCATAACCAGCAACGGCGATCTCTATGTTGTTGATGGAGGTAACTTTCGTATCCAGGTATTTGGAGAACAAGGAAACTTCAAGTTTGGGTTTGGTGCTGTCGGCAGGCGGCCGGGACAATTTTCCAGACCAAAGGGAATAAGTGCTGACAAACAAGGTAATATTTATATTGTTGATGCTGCATTTGGAAACATACAGGTCTTCTCACCTGAAGGAAAATTATTAATGGTTATAGGCAAACGAGGTAATCAGGATGCACCCGCCAGATATATGTTGCCTGCAGGAATTGATATTGATGAAAATGGTCGAGTTTATGTTATTGATCAATTTTTTCGTAAGGTTGACATCTATAAGCCTGTTTCCAAGTTAGTCGAAAAGGGTTCAAATCCCGAGCATTCTGATAAAGTTAAAAAGTAGTTCCTTTCTTTTACACCCTTTTCCCAGGTATCTCTGACTCTCATTAAAGAGAAAATTTATATATTGTCTTTCTCAAACATGGGAAGAAAAATATTTTAATTCCTTAAAAATCAATAAGATAACGGGTGGCATGTATTCTGCAACTACCATTATGGAATGGAAATTTTTGGGGAGGACTAAATAATGATAATTCCAACTGTGATAGGTATCCGAAATCAGGGGTTCCTATTGGTATGTATATTAATGCTGGTTGTAATACCATTCGCTAAAGCAGGTGTTGTTGATACCAAGCATAACTTAAGTTCGACAGGAACTGGACCAAATACGATTGATTCAACGGGTTCTGTCTGTGTTTTTTGCCATACACCGCATGGTGCGGATACATCTGCATCAGTCCCGTTATGGAACCGGGTTTTACCTGTATCCAGTACATTTACAACGTATGATTCACTGGGCACGACAAGTCTTGATGGTTCTATAGCACCAGTTGGCTCCGTCTCAATTGCCTGTCTTTCTTGCCATGATGGCACCCAGGCCATGAATGTAATGATTAATGCACCTGGTTCGGGTGGTTATAATGCTGCAGGCGCCCCATTTGCTGGTACTTGGACTGGGCCCACAGCCTCAGCCACACCTGGCGGCTCATTAAATTATTCCACTGCAAGTATTGTAAACATTGGTAGTGATCTGAGTAATGATCATCCTATTGGTATTCAATATGGTGGTGGTGGGCTTACTAGCACAGCACCAACTGGAACAACAAATGATGTAGATTTTATTGCACCAAACTATGCCATTATCGGTGGGCAGACTGTCTGGTGGATGGATACAGCGGGTGGCACAGCCTCAAGAGAAAAGACAGACCTGCAGCTATATACTCGTAATGATCTGGGTAGTACCGAACCATTCGTTGAGTGTGCAAGTTGCCATAATCCGCATACCAGTACGAACCCAACCTTCCTGCGTATATCCAATACAGGCAGTGCAGTGTGTCTGGCCTGCCATATCAAGTAAATAGGTGTACATGGTGGAAGTCAAAGGGACTGTCTTTAAATTACAGTCCCTTGAGTTTAATTGTGTAAATATTTAAAGGTCAGCGTTATGCAAAGAACAGATTTTAAAAGGCCCGGGTGGTTTCGACAAATGACATTTTCGGTGTGTTTGATATGTCTAACGGCTGTAATGGGATTGGCTCATGCAAAGGTGGAATACCAGTCCATGAAAAATTCAGTTTTTGCCATGTTGGGCAAAAGAGTTATCACTGTTAAAGATTATAATAATGCTTTTCATACCGCTGTTCGCCAAAAGACATACCATGGAAAAATTCCGCAGCAACAACTCGATACGGTCAAACGCGATGTGGGACGATCTTTAATTGCGCGAGAGTTACTACTAAGAGAGTCCCAACGACGTAATATTCAGGCCGATAGTGAGTGGGTAAATGGTATTCTGGCTAACTATCAGAAGCGCAATGCAAAAAATGCAGACTGGCAGGAAAAGCGTAAGATAATTTTACCTAAGTTGAAGCAATATTTTGATGAAGAAAGCCTGATACGAAATTTGCATACTAAAGTTACAGAATTAAAAAACCCTGATACTGCCGAAATAAAAAAATATTACCAGCAACATCAGGATAAATTTACACAACCCGCGCGCTATCGTGTTTCTGTCATATTACTAAAAGTCGAACCATCCTTGCCTGTAGCTGTGTGGAAGGCTGCAAATGAAGAAGCAGAGCGTCTTTTGAAGCACTTGAATGCAGGTGCAGACTTTTCTGATTTAGCCAAATTACATTCTGCAGATGCTTCGGCTAATCAGGGTGGAGACATGGGTTATTTGCATAAGGGAATGTTGGCTCCACCAGTACAAAAAATCATAGACACAATGAAAGTTGGAGATGTTTCCCAGCCTATTACCATATTGCAGGGTGTCGGTATTTTTCGTCTGGAGGATAAAGAAGAAGCCAAATTAAGTTCTTTTAAACAGGTTCGTGAGCGGGCGGCTGAATTATTGTTGAGAGATAAACGTCAACAAGTATGGAAGCGGCTCATTGATAAGCTTTGGAAAGTTGCATTAATAAAGGTTAATAAAGAACATTCATCTCTTCTGGCCATGCAGCAAAAAACCAGTAAAGAGTAAAGGCATAAATACGCAGGATATGAAAAGAATTAAATAATGAAAAATAATGTCGTTAAATTTAAAGGTGTTAGGAAGTATGAGGCATTTACCAATACCAGACATTGGTGTGTGTCCACTCGTATGCATAGTCATATTGTTTGGAGTGGGGGGAGTACCTTTGAGGGTATTAGCCACTGAGCATTTTCCTGTAAAGCTCACAGGTGATCTGGTTTATGAATATCGGCAAGAGAGTGAAGAAGCAGGCCCGGATATTATGCAGCAGTTAGCCAGTCTTAATATGAATGCACATAGTTATATCTGGAAGCCATGGTTTGCACAAGTATTGGGTAAGTTGAATCTTAGTTGGAGTGAGGTTAATAATGAGCAAGTTAAGACAACTGATGAAATTGTGACTGGTAATATTGGGTTATACTTTTTACCCCAAAGTCGTTTTCCTCTGAACATAAACTATGACAAAACGAATAGCCGTGTAAGTGGTAATTTGTTGGGACGATCTTATACCAATACCCACTATGGAGCGATGCAACGTTACCGAAATCCCAATGGTACTATGACGGCAAATATTGGGTATGATCATAATAGTCAGGTTCTGGATAGTGACCGGAATCAGGAAGACGCCAGTGATATTTATCGAATGGGGTTTAATCAGCGCCTGGAAAAACATTTTTTCCAGTTAAATGTAGATCATCAGACAAGGGAACGTGATAGTACCGGCGAATTTGTTAAGCAGCAAGGATCTGTTTTACGACACAGATATAAACCGGACTCAACATTCACAATTGAAAATATGCTAAGCGTTGTTGATAACGACGACAACACAAGCAATATTGACAGACAGATTCATCATATACAGGCATCATCTTATTTTTTCTTTCGTCCAGAAAATCAGTCTATCAATATTAATGGTGGTGTGCGTTATTATCAATTAGCTAACGATGGTGATATTGGTAGAAGTGAATCCAGTAATCTTTATGCACAGACTGCTCTTAGCTATAAGGTTAATTCCACAGTTCGTTTAACAGGAAATATTACACGTTCAGAAACTAAAACAGATTCTGATAAAAAAATAATTGCAACACAATCCATTAACCTGTCATACAGGCCAAAAAGTATCAAGCTTGGCAAGTACATGTATAACTGGGATATATCAGGTTTGGTACGAAACAGATCGGGTGGGGATGACCAGGGGCAGCAATTTATATTTCAGTTGGGGCATACCATACAGCGGAATTTTTCTACTGGTTCATATTCAAATATGAATTACAGTTTTGGGCAACGAATCTCGGAAGAACTGGATACGGTAGTAAAATCTCGAATACGCTTAACCCACACGGGTTCGGTAGCTTGGCAGCATTCACGATTGGGTAAAAATGCCTTTATTCGATTTCTGGTAACTGATTCACGTACGAGTGGTGAGCAGGATGAAGAAATATATCAATTTGTTAATTTGCAATTCTCTGGCCTGATAAACTTTAAAAGTGATTCCAGTCTGAATGGTACGCTTAGTATTCAGAGTGTGCGTCAAACATATACGAATGAGAGTGACAATGGATTTGATACATACTCCAGTGGTAGCCTGGTATACCAGTATTTTCGGGTTATGGATATTCCACGATTACGATTCACTTCAGATCTTAAATTGAATGCCGAGAGTGTTTTACCTGTTGCCTTTACTGAAGACAACAACAAAAGGGATGTTTGGGAAAATCGTTTGGATTATTCAATTGGCCGTCTTGATTTACGGCTAAGTTATCGCAAGTCAGTCATAAGAAATACTCGACATGATCTTTTAATGTTAAGGCTTAAAAGGTGGTTTGATTGACATGCTATTGTATTGATATTTTAGTGTGAGGAAGACACAAATGATGTTGTTTGCAAACAGACAAAGTAAAGGGGTGAAAAATATCATGACGTTTAAAATTGTCATGTTAATTGCACTTATGATGACTGTAGCCCATGAAATAAAAGCAGAATATGGTGATATTATCATTAATAATTATTCTGATGAGGCGGGTATGAACCCGGTGGTCTTTCCACACTGGTTTCATCGTATCAGATTTCGTTGCAAGGTTTGTCATACTGATATTGGTTTTAAATTCAAGGCAGGGGGTAATGATATAGATATGCTCAAGATCATTGACGGGCAATATTGTGGTGCTTGTCATAATGGAGAGGTTGCATGGCCTGTAGAAAATTGTAATCTTTGCCATACAGGTAATCCGGGTACACCAACTCAGGTGCATGGCAATACTTTAAATATGCTGATAAAACTAAAACATAAAAAGCCAACTAAAATAAAATCTGAAAAGCCAGGCAAGGCAAAAAAGTAGAGGAGTAAACGCCATGCAAAGTATCAACAAAACACTCTCTTTATTGCTAACTCTTGTGTTTGTCTATTCGGCAGGTTTTGTTTTATCAGGAAGGAATAATGTATTAGCAGCAGATCCTAATACTTTTAATCGTTTGTTAAAAAAAAATAAGGTGAGAAATCCTGCTCCACCAAAAGATGGCATTCATAACATACAAAGTGATGGTACGTATATTTTACAACCACCACTTGAGGCATTTAAAAAATTACCAAAGTCCAGGGCAGGTAACTATGTTGACTGGGTTAAAGCCTTAAAGATGAAAAAAATTCAACCACGTTATGACAAGAATGATCCAAAGGTGAAACCGATAATTATGGATCTTAATATTATTCGTGAAGTAAAGGGGTCAATGCCTGATGTAGTTTACCCTCATGCACAACATACTGAGTGGTTGGATTGTTCAAATTGTCATCCTGCTATTTTTATACCACAAAAAGGTGCAAACCAGATGAGTATGGCATCAATATTACTTGGGAAACAGTGTGGTGTATGTCACGGTAAAGTCGCTTTTCCGGTCACTGCCTCTACTTGTCGAACATGCCATTCAAAGGCTAAAAAGCCAAAAAAATCAGCTAAAAATAAAAATGTATCGGCAGTAAAAAAGTAAGTAACTAAATGATAGAGGTAAAGCATGTATAACAGGCAAACATGTTTTGGCTATGTAATGGCAATTTCAGTGGGGGGTTGTTGCCTGATATTTTCTTATCAGACAAAAGCTGATACAGAGATTGAGCTGAAAACAGCAAAGGTTGTATCAGAAGAAGATAAAGCTATAAGTGCTAAAAGGAAAAGTCTTTTAAATATGCTGAATTTTTTTGACAAACTTGTTTATGAGTCACCACATATTAAAATCATAAAAGAGAGTGATAATGAAATAGCCAAAAGTTTACTTGAGAAAATACGTGGTGATTATGTAAAGGCCAGAGAGAAATTTGACCAGGGTAATTTTGATGAGGCTAAAAAGCTGGTAAGACACGGATTTGCCTCGATACCTAAAATTTTTCATATGGTGAAAGATAAAAAAAAGGCAAGACTTGAAATACAGCATCGTTATCAAGACATATCTAAAAGAGTTGATAGTTTCTGTTTGGCATTTGCCGATGTGGTTTCAGAGAAAGGTATCGCCGTAGAAAAATTACTGGATTTAACCGAGATAGATGTGCTGGTCAATAAAGCCAAAACATATGCCACAGAAAATCATTATAACGATGCTTATAACCTTATGAAAACTGTTTCAAACCGTCTTGAAGTTGCATTAATCAAGGCGCACCATAAGGAAACTCTTGTGTATAAACTAGAGTTTGCAACACCTGAAGATGAATATGTGTATGAACTTAAACGTAACAAAAGCTATTTGCAAGTCGCAAATAATTTAATAGAACATTATCCGCCTGAACGGGCTAGGAGATTACCTTTGGTTAGACGATTATTTAAAAAGAATGATGAATCTATCGCTCAAGCTAATAAATTATTTGCTTCCGGGGAAACAAGGCAGGCGATTAGTATGCTGGAGCAAGGCACCAAATATCTGATGCAGGCACTACGAATTAGTGGGCTGGCATTATGATTAATATTCCCCGTCTTGTATCGGGTTTATGCAAAATGAATAACATTGGTAAAGTATCAGGGTAAGATAAATGACAATTTCCAGATTAATAAAAATATTTTTATTGCTTGGCATGATGGGCAGTCAGCTCGTTGTTGCACAAGTTGAACAACATAATAGTTTTCGCAAGAATAAGGTGAACGGTGATCGAATTGAATTTATTAAGAGATTACTTGAAAATTCATCTGCAGCACGTAAAGTTAAACAAAGTGATAATCCGGTTGTTAGTGATTTATACAAAGAAGCATGGCTTTTGTATAAACGTGCAGTTTCTGCAAGAGACAATAATGATCCGAAAGTAATGAATGAAGCACTTTCTCATGCTACCGAAACTATGTTTAAAGCTGTTCGTTTTGTGAAGCATAAAAAGTTGCTGGATAAGAAAAAGCAGATGGAGTTTAACCAACGCATGGACAGTATTAATGCCCTGTTAAAAGCACATAAACGCATTAGTGAAGAAAAAAATGTAACCAGTCAGTACGATGAGTTGGCGGTGGCTGTACATAAGAAAGTTGATGCGGCCAACGACTTGGTGTCCAAAGGGAAAATAAATGCAGCCTATGTAATTGTTGATGAAGCCTATGTGCAAATTAAAATTGCAATCAGCAAATTAAGAAATGGTGATACATTGATACGGTCTTTACATTTTGCGACTGCAAAAGATGAGTACCTGTATGAAATGGATAGAAATGATACTCATAAGATGCTGGTTAAGCTTTTACTTGAAGAAAAACTTAAAAGCCTGTCTGTGAAAAAAAGGACACAAGGTTATCTTGATAAGGCTAAATTATTACGGCAAGAAGCTGAAAAGCATGCGGCGGATAATGATTACAAGGCCGCAATTAAAAGTTGTGAAAAATCAACTCAACAGTATGTTCGTGCCATACGTGCGGCAGGTTTGTATATACCAGGATAGAGAGGTATACGGGTTAATGTTCAGGTATTATTTTTTTTCAGGAATATTACGTATCATTATTGTAATGCTTATTACAGGAACAGCATTTGCTGCTAATCCGAAATGGAAAAATATAGGTGATGACGGTATACATGATCCGGATAGCCCGGCAATTGGTGTTTTGCAGGAACCGGGTGATGCATTGTCAAAACTACCTTCAAGTACAAGTGGCAACAAGGTTGACTGGGTCAAGGCTCTTGAGCAGAAGGTAATTAATCCACGGACTAATATCTGGCCTGAAACAAAAGTAAGAATTCGTGAAACTAAAGTACTAATGAAAAAAACAGGGGAAATGCCGGTTGTCCTGTTTCCACATAGACAGCATACGCTTTGGCTTGATTGTAAAAATTGTCACGAAAAAATATTCAAATCAAAAATAGGTGCGAATAAGATCAATATGCTTAAAATATTGAATGGGGAATATTGTGGTCGTTGCCATGGTGCAGTGGCCTTCCCCTTAACAGAGTGTGGTCGTTGTCATAGCGTACCGCGAAGTAAGCTAAATTGAGATTACTATACGGTGGTCATTAATGATCAGGCAATGGTATACAAATATAGATGCGACAGATGAACTCTCTCATTACCTCTCTTAATATATACTGGTATAGCATCATGCTGATGCTAGTGACCTTATTTATGGGTTATCAACCCGCTATGGCAGAATACGGTGATGTGGTTTTGAATAAATCCGCAGAAGCGGAGGGTATGCCCCCCGTGATTTTCCCTCACTGGTTTCATCGTATTCGCTTTCGTTGCAAAGTTTGTCATTTTGAACTGGGGTTCAAAATGCGTGCAGGGAGTAATTATGTCAATATGCAGGAGATCCTTGATGGGAAATTCTGTGGCATGTGTCATAACGAAAAAACTGCCTGGGGGATAGAAAATTGTGACTTGTGCCACTCGGGTAAACCAGGGGTGAAAAGTGGAATTTATGGTGGACATTCAACAGCAGGTCCGGGGAAATGGTAAGCCAAACTGTTTTTACACCAGCTCGTTCCTTTTACCTGTTACTCTTGCTGCTATTGGTATCGTGTACATCAACAGGGCCTGGAACATTACATTTACAATCTGATACTGAGCACTATCGGCTTTGGCCTGCAGCCCCTGAACAACCTCGTTATCGTTACCTGGGTCAGCTAACAGGTGAAAAAAACTTTTTTGAAAAAAATTCTCAGGGTGGGACCGTGGCCAGTTTTTTTAAATGGCTAATTGGTCTTGATGGGCAAAGCCGGCAACAGAATGTATTGCAACGACCACAAGGGGGCATGGTTGATGAGCAGGGTCGTATCTATGTTACTGACATTAGTCGTGGCGCCGTGTTTGTTTTTGATGAAGTGGCAGGCCAGTTATCACTTTGGCAATGGGCCGAACCTAATGTTGGTTTTAAGGCGCCGATTGGTATAGTCAAAACAAATCAAGGACAGATTCTGGTCGCTGATGCGGAATTAGCACAAGTGTATCGTCTTAGTGGCAGTGGTAAACCCATAGGTGCTTTTGGAGCTGGGATTCTTAAACGACCAACAGGGCTTGCTTACGATAGTGTTTCACAACAAGTATTTGTTGCCGATGGCCAAGCACATAACATTAAGGTGTTTTCTCAGGAAGGAAAGTTACTTAAAACCATTGGCAGGCGTGGACAGGGAAATGGTGAGTTTAATGGCCCAACCTATCTTAGTTTTAACCGTGGTCGTCTTTATGTAACGGACACCTTAAATGCCCGTATTCAGGTATTTGATAAAACCGGGAGATATCTTTTAAGTATAGGTAAACGAGGTTTGTATGTTGGTAACCTTACACGGCCTAAGGGCGTAGCAGTTGATCAACAGGGAAATGTATATGTGGTTGAATCCTATTATGATCATTTACTGGTATATGATAAATTTGGTCGATATCTTTTACCGATAGGTGGTACAGGAAAAGGAGTAGGGCAGTTCTTTTTGCCAGCAGGCGTCTGGACAGACAAAAACAACCGTATTTTTATTGCTGATATGTTTAATGGGCGTGTAGTCGTACTGCAATATTTAGAGGCACCGTCATGATGCATTATCGATCATTTTTCATTTGTTCATTGCTGCTTATTACAAGTTTCTCTATTCAGGCAGCAAGGATATCAGACGTTGCGAATACAAAGCATAACCTTTCAGTTACAGGTCCGGGCTCAGTACGTGCAGACAGTGAAAGCCAAATTTGTGTGTTTTGCCATACGCCTCATAATGCAGAAAATATTCCGGCTGCACCCTTATGGAACCGAAGTTTGTCTGGTGCTACCTATAATACCTATTCATCAAACTCGATGGATGCAACCGGTTTAAACCAACCAGCAGGTAGCTCAAAACTCTGTCTGTCATGTCATGATGGTACCCTGGCCTTGGGCACAGTTAATGTATTGAATGGTAAGGAGAATGTAACAGTACCTCTTCAAGGAACAGGAGCCGGTGGCACTATGCCACCAGGGGATGGTGTGCAAACTGGTTTTACCCGTTATCTTGGAACCGACTTAAGTAACGATCATCCCATATCGTTTACCTATGATAGTGCGCTGGCCAGTAGCGATGGAGAATTGCGCGATCCACAACTTGAAAGTTATATCCAGAATCGGGTTCCGGGAATCAAACCTGTCGTACCTCTGGAATCAGATAAACTTCAGTGTATCAGTTGTCATGATCCGCATCTTCGTGATGAAGATATGACTCGCAATATTAAATTCCTGCGTTTGAACCGTACACAGCACTTAAGTCCTGTTGGTAGTAATTTTAATGCATCAGGGGACATTATTTGTTTGGCTTGCCACGATAAATTGGGGCAGGCATGGGCTGGCTCTGTGCATGCTGATCCTGTTGTTGCCAATGAGGTCTATACAGATAGTGCTGCAGCACAGCGTGACTTTAGTTCGGGAATACAAGTTTGGGAGGCATCCTGCCTGAACTGCCATGATACTCATACAGTACAAGGCTCTCGACGTTTATTACGTGAAGGTACTGATGGTGTGGGTGTACCAAAAACAGGTGGTAGTTCAGCTATTGAGGAAACCTGTTACCTTTGTCACTCGATGGATGGTGGGACTTTAACCGGGCAAAGTGGTGCAAACTTTCAGGTACCCAATGTTAAAACAGATTTTCTTTCAGCACGGCACATGCCGATTAACAACACTGATCAACCGGCAGGAGATGAACAACATAACATCAGTAATGCTGATTTTATCGAAAGCCAGACTCAACTTGGTAAAGGTAACCTGAACAACCGACATGTCGAATGTACTGATTGTCATAATCCTCATCGACTCACCAAGGCGGCAAAATTTTATGAACCCGGTAATGCAATAGCGGGTACACATGATCATACGGCTGGGCACAGTAATATAGCTTCAGGTGTCCTACGTGGTAGTTGGGGGGTTGAACCGATTTACGGCAGCACCAGCTTTATGAACAATCCAGCGGGTTATCAGGTAAAAAGTGGTGATGGGGGACTCGGCGCAGGTACGGCTGTAAATAATACCTATGTTACTCGTGAGTACCAGATATGCATTAAATGTCACTCCGATTTTGCTTATAACACAGCACCTTTTCTTGGTGATTCGGGTGGGGGTACAGCATTAGGGACTAATCAGGTTACACAATATACTAACCAGGCGATGGAGTTTCAGGCACCACTCAGTCATAAAGGTGAGTTAACAGCTCCTGGATGGGCAACGAATAATCACCGTTCCTGGCATCCTGTAATTGATGATACCGGTCGCACAACGGCACAAAGAGGCAACCTTGATCCTAGTATCTTTTTATCACCCTGGAACGGATCTGCCGATGTAGGTACGCAGACTATGTATTGTTCTGATTGTCATGGTTCTGAAACTGCACCGGGTACGGTAGAACCATCTGGCGGGGTGAATGGCAATCCCTGGGGACCTCATGGTTCGAATAAAGATTTTATTCTTAAAGGTGACTGGGATCTGAATACGGGCACCGGACAGTCGGATGATCTTTGTTTTAAGTGTCATAATTATGATGACTATGCCAACCCCAATAACAGTAATCCGAAGCAAAGTGGTTATCGCACTAGTGGTGGTGGCGGCGGTGGTGGTGGTATGGGGGGTGGTATGGGTATGGGTATGGGTTTGCCTTTTGCGGGAACTAATTTGCATATCGGTCATGCCAGCCGTATTGGCCGTATCAAGTGTACCTGGTGTCATACCAGTGTTCCGCATGGATGGAAGAACAAAGCATTTCTGGTTAATCGTAATGATGTGGGTGCAGAAGCCGGCCTGGCTGAAGGTACTCATGTTTCATCACCTTATACAAAGGGGCCTTACTATCAGAATGCGATGTTAGGGATTTCATCATGGGCTACCAGTGGGCAATGGATGGCCGGTAATTGTGGTGGACGAATGTGGATGAGAATGAATTGTCGGAACCCGCCATGAGATTGTTGCGTTTACTGGCGAATCGCAAGCTGACAGTTGTTGCCATATTGTTGCTTGCTGGTTTCTTGTATGGCTTGCATGATCAAGCACAATGGATGCTGAGCCTGCCCTTTGCATTACTGGCTTTGAATTTGCTGGCAGCGATAATCGTTGAACCCGGGTTACGCAAAAAACATGGTTTGTTCGTGTTTCATTTGTCGTTATTGTTATTACTTTTGTTGGCTGCATTTGGTCGCTTAAGCCGTTTTGAAGCTAATCTGGAGATTGTTGAGGGGGGTGTATTCAATATCAACAACCTGAGTAATGTTACCCGTGGCCCTTTACATTTTGGTCGACTGGAACAATTATCATTTATGCAAGGTAAGTACTCTGTTGAGTATGCAGATGATTTACAACGTGGTGCAACACGTAGTGAAGTCATACTACCTGATGCACAAGGTAGGTCGATACGGAAGTTTGTGGGTGACGATAAGCCACTAAGCTTGCATGGCTATCAGTTTTATACTACGTCGAATAAAGGTTTTGCTGTTGTCCTGACCTGGTTACCCAAATCAGGTCAGCCAATAACGGGTGCGTTACATTTACCTTCCTTTCCTCGTTTTGACTGGAGACAGGTTAACTCGTGGCTGATTCCTGGTACGGAAAAAAGTGTCAATATTGAATTAATGATACCGGACTCTCTTCGTCAGCAATTAGAAAAGCGACAGTCCTGGCAGTTACTGAGTCAGTCTGCGAAAGATGCCTGGTTGAAAATTAAAAATGCAGATAAGACCATCATACTTCATCGAGGTGAGCAAATAACTCTTGCGAATGGAAAGCTGCGTTTTGATGAAGTACGTGGCTGGATGGGGTATAAAATTTATTACGACCCAACCTTATTATGGTTATTCATCAGTGCTGTTTGTGGGGTATTGGGGCTATTATGGTATTACTATTTTTTATTCCCCGTGTTGTTACTACCAACTACATTAGAAAAACCGCTAATAGCGGGAATGTCAACTAAACAATCTGTATAGAAATCTAATATGAATCTTAATGAGCTTGTCTGGGTATGGTTTGGCTGTTCAATTATAGTCGGGGCATTGATTATGTTGCCTTATGGAAAAATGGGGCATTGTATATCATCAAAACTGATTGTTTCTGCAGTTACAATTTTTGCTATTGCAATTGCTATACGTTGGGTAAGACTGGGGCATGGGCCCTTTATTACACTGTTTGAAATTCTGTTGAGTAATGTATTCAGTCTGGGGTTAATTATTAGTCTGGTCTACTGGCGCCGCCCAGAATTGCGTATCACAATGTCGGTGCTGATACCTATCCTTTTATTAATGAGTTTGTGGCTTGTATCAGTTCCAGCTGATGATTCACATTTGCCCGCAACCTACAATACTCCCTGGTTATGGGCACATTTAGTTACCGGTAAGATTTTTCTTGCAGTGATATTTATTGCCCTGGGTTTAGCAGGTGTTATTTTGCTTAAGTCCTGGCGGTTTACAAGCGAGTTGTTCCCTGGGTTATCAATAGATGAACTACATGCAAGAATATGGCCCTGGTTGATTCTGGCTCTTATCTTTCATAGCCTGATGTTAATAAGTGGTGCAGTCTGGGCACAGGATGCATGGGGGCGATATTGGGACTGGGATCCATTAGAGATTTCAGCTTTTTTGACCTGGCTTTCTTTGGCGCTGGTCTTACACTCACGTATAAGCTGGCGTGTGACAGCGTTCACCACTTCAATACTTGTTATTATCGTTTTTTCACTGGCGTTTTTGACTTTCTTTGGTATTCCTTTTATTAGTGAGGTGCCGCATCAGGGAACCATCTGACTTTTTGTTAATTCAAAATAGTATTGTATTGGCTATTTTTCAGGCTTTTCTGGTGATTTTATTGATCTATATCAGTTTTTAAATTGTTGGTTAGGGGAAAATTCTTATAACTAGGAATACTTTATTCGAAGTTTATTATTATGAGATTCACAGAGAAATCATATGTAATTCATTGGAATAATAAGAATTATTTGGATTTTAAATTGGGCTTTGAATTGCAGCCAGTATTTAACTGACTATAACGTGCACAGTCTAAATAAGCTGCAATGACTGTCTTTTAGTGGAAGCTGAATAGTTGTCTAGGATGTATTATTTTGAATAATATAAAAAAAGTAAACTTTACTACAGGAAAAGTAGCATCATTTATAACGTTGCGAACAAAGGGGTATGTTGCTTATGGCGCATTGACTTTATTTGCGATCTTGTTAGCTATTTTTATTTTATATCAAAAGTCGGTTTTACTTGAACAGGTTGATTTACTCCAGAACGCATACGATACCGAGAGTCGCTTACATGAATTGGATAATTACATAAATCACATTCTGGCTCATTATCCCTATGGTGTTGCGATTACACATTTGTCTGATAAAGATATTAAATTGCTCGGGCAAGCGCTTAAAAGCATTTATAAAGAAAGTATTTTAAAAACACCACTTACAGGTTTGGATATTCCACCTCTGGGTAAAAAACTGGATATATTGGGTACAGGGTTATTAGAGCGGGATACTCAAACCATGTCGGGCAGTGTTAATAATTTAAAAACACTTATTTCAAACAACGTGAAGTTACGAAAACGTTTCCGTGAAAATCTTGTAGAGGATTTTCGTGAACGCAGTGATTTTGTTGCTATGACTTCGCTTGCTTTTGGTTTGTTTGGTTTAACCTTGTTTGGAACAATAATTGGTGTATTTTTTGCCCGTTTAACAAGTGACATACTTAATCTTAAGAAAAAATCTGAAGAGATAGTTTCTGGTGTGCGCAGTGAACCGCTACCCATGCAGAGAAATGATGAAGTAGGCCATTTAGGTGATGCAGTGAACTATATGGCTGTTGAACTTGAACAGTACGAAAAGAACCTGGAAATTGAACGTTATAAGTATTTTCACCAGGAGAAAATGGCAGCGATAGGTACACTTTCAGCTGGTATTGCTCATGAAGTGGGAAATCCAATTGCTGCTATATCAGCTCTGGTCAGGGAAGTTAAACAGGACAAATTAAATAGCATTCTTACCAGTGCAGAAAAACAGGGTATCGGCAAACTGGATGTGATTTTGGAACACACTGAGCGATTAAGAGCTATAACCAGGGAAATTCAGGAGTTTGCCCGACCCCAGTCAACACAACATGTGTTACTTGATATTAATAGTCTTATCAAAAATACTTGTAAATTTATGCAATATGACAAGCGTTGGAAAAAAATCAATATGACTTTAGGGTTGGATAACAGTATTCCGGCAGTTAAGGCAGTTGGAGATCAGATTACACAGGTTATTATGAATGTACTGGTAAATTCAGCCGATGCACTTGAAGAATCACGAAGCTCAGTACCACGAATAGACATTAATACAGCAATGCAGGATCAATTCGTAGTTATCTGCATACAGGATAATGGCCATGGTATGAGTGATGAAACGCTGAAGAAGGCAAGAGAAACATTTTTTACAACCAAGGTATCCGGTAAAGGCACCGGATTAGGGCTCTCTCTTTGTCAGTCGATAGTGAATGCACATCATGGACGTTTAAAAATTGATTCAGAATATTTGGATGGAACAATAGTAAATATATATTTGCCTGTTCCGGAAACTCCTGTACTGGGAGCAAGCAGTCATGGCTAAATCACAGATTATTGTTGTTGATGATGAACTGGCAATACGCCAGGTATTGTCATCCAGCCTTTGTCAACATGGCTACGAGGTGGAGGATTTTGGTAATGGAGAAGATGCGCTGGAGCGACTTACCAAAGGTGATATTGATATAGCTATTTGTGATATTCAGATGCCGGGTATGAGTGGAATTGATTTGATGCGTAAAGCAAAAGCGTTAGGTATTGATACCACGTTTTTGTTAATGACGGCATTTGCATCAATTGATTCGGCTATTGAAGTTATGAAGTTGGGTGCTTTTGATTACATGATGAAGCCGGTGCATACAGAAGAGGTGTTGCACCAGATTAGACAGATTAGTGATTTACGTGGCCTGCGAACAGAAAACCGTTTATTACGCAGCATTGTTCTGGGTGAAAAAGAAAAAAGGTGTCGTCTGGAATCTGACTCACAGCAGGAGATTCAACGCATGGTTGACAAGGTGGCACAAACAGACAGTACTGTTCTGGTTACCGGAGAAAGTGGTACGGGTAAGGGCGTTGTTGCACGAAATATTCATAAACAGAGTGATCGATGTAATGAGTCGTTTATACCGGTGAATTGTGGTTCTATACCGGAAAATTTAATGGAGAGTGAATTATTCGGTCATACCAAGGGTGCATTTACTGGTGCGGACAGATTAAAGAAAGGGCTGTTTGTTGAAGCCGATAAAGGCACAATCTTTCTGGATGAAATTGGTGAACTGCCATTGCAAATGCAGGTGAAATTATTACATGTTCTGGAAGATAAAGAAGTTAGACCGCTTGGTAGTGAGCAGACCAAACAGGTAAACATTCGTATTATTGCCGCCACTAACCGTGATTTGAAGGCAATGGTAGACAATGGTGAGTTTAGAGAAGATCTGTATTTTCGCCTAAATGTTTTTCATATGCATATACCGGCACTGCGTGAACGAAAGGACGATATTATTAATCTGGTACATTTCTTCCTGGCCAGAGATGTCTCCCGTCTGGCCAAACGTCACAGTATTATTCTTGATGTAGAAGTTGAAAACCAGTTGATTGCTTATAGTTGGCCAGGAAATATCAGAGAAGTGGAAAATGTGATTACACGTGCTTTGATACTTGCTGACAGTGACACGATCACAACAGAGGACATCCCGTCACATATCATTGGTGAACAGATTAATGAGCAAGCAAGTCCTATTTTTCAGAACAGTATGACTTTGCGAGATCAACTTCGTGCAGTCGAATATAACCTGATTATTAAAGCTATCGACAGGGCCTGTGGTGACAGACAGGCTGCGGCCAGAGAAATGGGGATTGGTCAGTCTACATTGTATCGAAAGCTGGAAGAATTTGAGCAAATAAGGAAGGGGCGATACGCATGAATAAATTTATAAAGTTATTAGTATTTTTCGTACTTTGGAATTTTTTTTCAACTATTGCATATGCAGCAACTGGCAAAGAATTATTTGATCGTCACTGCGTACAATGTCATCAGCCTGGCCAAGAGATGATAATTCCCATGGCTTACTCACTGCGTGATTCACTAATGCAACCAGACAGTATCTTGCGTGAAAAAATACTCTCAGGAACCAATGCAATGCCAGGTTATTATGGCTTGTTAAAAAACAAGGAAATATCAGATATACTACTTTATATGAGGATGATGTGGTGAACGTTAATAGAGTTGTTGTGCAGGTATTGTTATTAACTACCCTGCTTATTGCTGTTGCTTCATGTGACAAAAGTCCTCAAGAGGTAAAGGGAAAAAAAGCAATACCCTGGCATGTAGCTGAAAGATTTGAAGTTGGTAAAAATGTTTTTGTACGTTCGTTAGCAGTAGAGTCTGCAAGAAATAGTCTTTGGGTAGGAACCTCGGTTGGTGTGTTGGATATTGATCTTGACTCAAAGCAGATACGCCAGACTTTTACGCGAGAACATGGGCTGGCCAATGAATATGTATTTGCTATTGGCATTGACCATGAAGGTTACAAATGGTTTGGTACTAATGGTGGAGGTGCATCTCGTTATAAAGATGGTCAATGGAAAACTTATTTCCCTCTGCATGGTCTTGCGGACTACTGGATTTATGCATTTGCCTCACAAAAAGATGGCACTCTGTGGATTGGTACCTGGGCCGGAGCCAATCGTTTTGATTTGAAAACCGGAAAGTTTGATACCTATGCTGATGAGCTGATCAATATCTGGGTATATGGCCTTGGGGTTGATTCAGATGATCGTGTCTGGTTTGGTACCGAAGGTGGTATTTCCATGTTTGATGGTAAAAAGTGGTCGTCATGGACCCATAAGGATGGGTTGGGTGCAGAAAATGTTTTAGGTCTGGAACCGAGTACGAACACTGGCCTGGGTACGCGTATGCGTCACGATCTTAATGTCATGCGTGGAGGTAAAGAAACCTACAATCCTAATTATGTATTTGCGATTCTTGTTGATACACAAGACACCGTTTGGGCTGGAACCTGGGGTGGAGGTGCAGCCTATTTCAATGGTAAGCAATGGAAGAATTACACTACAGCTGATGGTTTGGCCGGCAACATTGTTTATAGCATTGCGCAGGATAAAGACGGTGCATACTGGTTTGGTACTAACCATGGTGTGAGCCGTTTTGATGGAAAACATTGGCAAACAATTTCCCGACAACATGGCTTACTCGATGAACACGTGTATGCGTTGGCCATTGCAGACAATGGCGATATTTGGGCGGGCACACGGGGTGGTGTAACCCATATTTCAAATAAACATCCAGGTAAAAATGATGAATTCAAACCATAAAATTCCAGTTATTAGTATTATATTTTTGATAGCAATCATTGTTGGTGGCTATTTATGGTCAGATAAACAGGATTCAAATATAAATCAGGTTGTACCTGAAAATCTGGTAAGTCAAAAAACATCATCTGCAGGGGAAAAACCAAAACCACTCAAGTTTACTCACTTCAGGGTTGGCAACCGCAATGTCAAGGATATCCTGATTGATAAAAAATTTGTTTGGATAGGCACCTCCGGTGGTGTTATTCGATACACACCAGGAACAGATGAATATCGGGTCTATGATATAAATAATGGTTTGCTGTCCAATGGTATTTTTCATCTTAGTAAATTAGGCAACAGGTTGGTGGTTGGGACATATGGGGGTGGGTTGTCATTACTTGATCCGGAAACTGAACAGTGGGAATCCTTTAATATTCCAGATGGACTGGGCGATGCCTTTATCTATGATTTCCTACAACTAAAAAATGGTGATATCTGGATTGCAACATGGTCAGGTGCTAACCGTATTCGTGGTGGCGATCTTCGGGATAGAAGCAAGTGGGAGCTGTTTACAGTTAAAAATACTAATGGTGGTTTACCTAATGATTGGGTCTATGGCCTTGCTGAAGGCAAGAATGGTGAAGTCTGGATGGCAACAGAAGGTGGCCTGGCACGATTTAAAAATAATGAATGGCACAACTGGAACCATAAAGATGGTCTGGGTGCTGATTATGAAACAGTAAAAAAAGACATTCCCTTTAAAAATGATCCATCCAAGGTGTCTTCACATCATGCCCGTCAGAAGGTTGAGATGGGACTGGATAATGTGGATATATCCTATAACCCAAATTATATTATTTCGATTCTGGTCGATCAGGATGGCATTGTGTGGTGTGGTACCTGGGGTGGTGGACTGGCACGATTTGATGGTCAACACTGGAGTAACCTCACCACTAAAGATGGCTTACCAGCTAATCATATCTTTATGTTACACCAGGATGAGAAACAACGTATGTGGATTGGTACCAGTAATGGACTTGTCAAATATAGTAATAATGAGTTCAAGATATATACAACTATGGATGGTTTATTTTCAAATACGGTGTTTGCTATGGCAAGTACTGATGGAAAAGATTACTGGGTTGGTGGGTTTGGCGGCGTTACCCATTTCGAAGGATTGTAATGGTTATATTACAGG
Source organism: uncultured Thioalkalispiraceae bacterium (assembly GCA_964472525.1). GTDB lineage: Bacteria > Pseudomonadota > Gammaproteobacteria > UBA6429 > Thiohalophilaceae > SZUA-37. Next base: position 48,292 of record CAYYLL010000011.1, read on the forward strand.
AAATTTTTAATAAATTTTCCAGACTTGAAACAGATACAGTAGCAGTTGATGACATTAAACAAACAAATAACAGTGGGAAATTATTTATGACAGTTCAAATAATAATGGGTTATCGTGATAGAAATAAAACTTGCCGGCAACCTTTTGCATTTTCAGCATGGTTTTTTGACTCATGTCATAGGCATAGGCATAAAATATTAATGTTATCAAAATGTATCATGATTATTATGGTATTTTTCTTTGCCAGTCTGGACGTACACGCTAGTGAGGCAGGCCTTGCTCGTCTGATGTCAGGTATAGAAAAAAAACAATCAACACATGAACTCAAACGCTATACAATAGCAATGGGTAAAGAACGTGCCTTGCTATGTAACCAATGTCATGGTGATGATGGTAATAGTAAAAAACTGGGTGTGCCAAATCTTGCTGGTCAAAATTCAGAGTATTTGCTAGGTCAAATTGAAAAATTCTCAGATGGACGACGTAAAAACTTTGTTATGAATGCATTATCAAAAAACTTTTCACGCGATGATAAGGAAAACCTGGCTGTTTTTTATGCCAATATGAAGGTTAATATAACTAAAACAAATACTCAGCTTGCGAAGAAAGGACAACCTTTATATACAAGGATGTGTCGAGGATGCCATGGTAAGCGGGGTACAGGTAGAGCAAAATATGCCCGTCTTGCCGGTCAGCAAACTTATTATATTGAAACGACTTTAAAACAATTTCGGGATAACTCAAAACACAACGGTAAGTCGAGTAAAAGAAGCAGTGCCATCATGGAGCCTATTGTAAAAGGGCTTTCTGATGATGATGTAAAAGCACTTGCTGCTTATGTTTCGCAACTAAAGTGATATGACTTGCGCATGATAATAGTGATGGATAAGTTGGTTTAATAAGGGAAAATATGCAACTACAACAAGTGAATCAATATTCTTAAATAGTAATCTTAACTTATTGAAAGTCAAGCCTTTTTTGCTTTTAATCATCAAAACTACCCTGCAATATATCTGATTTTTTCAAAAGAATAAGAGAAATAATTTAAAAATTTCCTCAAAAATCCTTAAGATCTCTAATCGATCGCCGATAACCTCAATAACACAATCTGTTTCGTGACAATGGCAAACCAGTTGAAAGGCTGGCAACGCAAAGTTACCTACCTGTCGCCCCGTGCGGGCTATGGTTGAGGGACTACCGGAGAGACACAATGAAGTATCGTACCTACGTTCAGTATCTTATTTTTGGGTTATCAATATCTGCAACTTCAGTGAACGCAGGTAGTTCCCTTAATTTCATTCTAGAGGGGCAATTATCCTCTACCTTTCAGCCTTCTGTCGAACTACCTACTAACAGTGAGGCCGCCACCTGTATGCAATGCCATAATGGCACTAATGCTGAAGCTATTATTATAAAAGATGCAGAGACTGCTATGAGTTTTACGAGCCATGGTAGCACTAATCACCCTGTAGGGATGTTTTATAATACGTATGTACGTAGAAGTCCGGATGACTATGTTGCAGCTACTAGTCTGGATCCCAGAATCAAATTGGAAAATGGTCAGGTTACATGCGTTTCCTGTCATGAAACCAAACAAACCTTGTTACAGAAAGATGTTGCATCCTTAAAAGAAAGGAACAGTACAATAAATGCCTGTTCTTCAAAAAAAACACTAACAACCGGCCCTGGCCGGACTCGTCTTTGCTTGTCCTGTCACACAATATAATTCTTTTAGTTGTCTAGATAAAATCGCTCATAAAGATTATAGAGTGAGTGTTATCTATTTGAGAAAGATAGTGGCAAGCATGAGTAAATCATATCTGAGCAGTGCCAGTTTATCCGCAAATAACAAAATGCACGAACAAGCTTGATTTCAATATATATTGAAGGGTTTTATAATAATAAAACCAACACTCACAGTTAGGATATTATCATTCAAATTTGAAAATAAGGTACACATCTCTATGTCCTTTATTTGCGGTATAGATCAAATATTAATAGTTGAATAGCTGCCCCAGATAAGTATTTCAGGATATACTACACCTCTTGGTGTATGAAGAATTGGCGCCAGTTTAAATTTTGAAAGATAACATTTAATCGATATTGAGAGATAAAACGATGGAAATGACCGATGAAGAATTAGTTGATTTCGCAAGTGCCATGTCTGCATTTGAAGGCAAACACTTTGCAACCGCAATGGGCATGTTGAGTCAGTTTGCTGAAAAAGGTAATCCCGACGCACAACACCGCATGGCGATTATGTATCAGAACGGTTTGGGTTGCGCGCAAAATGATGTTGCTGCACTTAAATGGATGAAAGCGGCAGCTGAGAGTGGTTTTGCCATTGCAGAACATGGTCTGGGCTTTATGTACATGGAAGGGGAATGTGTTGATAAAGACATCAATGAAGCGATTGAATGGTTTAAAAAAGCGGCTGAGCAAGGTTTGGTTGGCTCACAAACGACGCTGGCAATGATGTACCACGAAGGTAATGGTGTTGAAAAAGATTTAGTCGAAGCAAAAAAATGGTATGACATGGCCGGTTTTACCGACATGGAACTTGAGTAGGTTACCATTAAGTTATACCGTCATTCCCGCAGAGGTGGGAATCTAGTCTAATATAACAGCTTGTTTTTAATTTTCTGGATTCCCGCCTCCGCGGGAATGACGGAATTAAAAAAGTAACAAATTAGATAAATATTTCGGAGAAAATAAAATGCGTCCAGCCCATTTAATGAGCGTACTTGATAAAGAGTTTTTAAGTACCGAACACGGGCATCATACACCGGTGATGATTTGGGGTGCGCCGGGTGTGGGCAAGTCGCAAATTATTGCGCAAGTTGCCGCAAAACATGAGATACCTTTAATTGATATTCGCTTATCTCAGATGGAACCCAGTGACTTGCGTGGTATTCCATTTCGTAATGGTGAATCGGTTGAATGGGCAGTGCCTGCAATGTTACCGGATAAAGAACGGCATGGTGCAAGTGGCATTTTATTTTTAGATGAAATTACCTCGGCACCACCCAGTGTATCTGCGGCAGCTTATCAACTTATTTTAGATCGCAAACTCGGCCAGTATGAAGTGCCAGAAGGTTGGGCAATTTTTGCTGCGGGTAACCGACAAGGTGATCGCGGTGTTACTTATACTATGCCCGCACCGTTAGCCAATCGTTTCTCACATTTTGACTTTGAAATTCATTTAGACGACTGGGTAGCCTGGGCATATCAAAATAATATTGACGATCGCGTGATTGCCTTTGTGCGTTTTCGTCCTGAATTATTATTTGACTTTGATCCGGCGCATAACCCGGTAGCCTTCCCGTCACCACGTTCATGGGAGTTTGCTCATCGTGCGTTACAAAAATTTGAACATACCCCTGAATTACGTTTGGGCAGCTTTCAGGCCTGTGTTGGGCCGGCAGCCGGTATTGAATTAAATGCCTTTATAACCAATCTGGATCAGTTGCCCGATATTGATGCCATTATTCGTGGTGACGAAGTGGCAGCGCCTACCGAAATTGATTTACAGTACGCAGTGGCCGCGTCCTTGGTTGGCCGCGCAATACGTGCAAAGGGCAGTGATACAGCAGAAACAACCTTTGGTCATATTCTGGATTATGCCAGTGTGTTTTCACAAAAAGAAATGGGGTGATGCTAGTGTCGGATATGCATCGGGCGATTGGTCAGGACATATTTTCCGTTCCGCAATTTGCGCAGTGGTCGAATAAGGTTGCCGATATTATGTTGTACCAGTAGAGACCATTGCTCTAATATTATGAATCTTCCTATTGATACACCCTCCGACGTTGAATTAAAACTTAGTGCAGCACGTACAAAATTAATTATTGATAAACCTTTTTTAGGCGCATTGGTTTTACGTTTGCCAATGATTAAAGCCGACCCCGAATGGTGCAAACGTACCGCCACTGATGCCAAAAATTTTTATTATAACGAAGAATATATAAAGTCACTCAGTCTCGATCAAACCCAGTTTATTTTTGCGCACGAAGCTTTGCACTGTGCTTTGTCTCACTTTGCACGTCGCGTACACCGAGTTAAACATCGCTGGGATTTAGCTTGTGATTTTGCAATTAACCAAATGCTAATGAAAGATGGTTTAACGCCGCCACCCGAATCGTTGTACCTAAAACCCTATGAAGGCATGACCGCAGAAGAAATTTACCCTTTGCTCGATGATAATGACAATAAAGAAACACAAGATCAGCACGTTTATGATGATTCAGACGAGTCGGGAGATAATCCTCAAGGTAACGATGATGATCCACTAAAAGAAGTGCCTAAAGAAAAACCTAAATCCGATCTTGATAAATCCAAACAAGGCGAGCCGCCACCTAAAGATCCGTTTAATAATAAACCGGATGATAAAGGTGAAGGTGATCAACAAAGTTCACTGCAATCGGATTCTCAGAAAAAGAAAAATCAGGGTGACAGTGATGCCGGAGCGAATGATTCACAAAAAGCACCACCGTTACAAAACGAACAGGCCAATCAACATCAAGATAATTTAGAAACAAAGCAGGAAAGTGATCGAGGTGCTGCCCAACCCAAGCCGCTTAATCATGATGAACGTGAAAACTTAAATGTGCAGTGGAAACAACGTATGGCCGGTGCGGCACAATCGGCGATGCAAGCCGGTAAGCTTGGTGATGATATGGCAAGAATGATCGACTTCTTGCTACAACCTGAGTTACCTTGGCGTAACTTGCTAGCACAATATATGACCTCGATTGCGCGTGATGATTATAGTTACACTAGACCAACTTCGCGCCGAGGTGATCCGGCTATCTTTCCCAGTTTACGCAGCGCACAAATTAATATTGTGGTGGCGCTTGATACCAGTGGCTCGATTGCCGATTCTGAACTCAGTGAGTTTGTCTCTGAAATTGATGCGATTAAAAGTATCTTGCGCGCACAAATAACATTGCATACCTGTGATTCTAGTTTGAATTCTGATGGCCCCTGGCGATATGAAGCTTGGGATGAATTTAAAGTACCGGAAAAAATAATTGGTGGCGGTGGTACTAGTTTTAAACCGGTGTTTGAATGGGCCGAGCAACAAGATATGCTACCGGACTTGCTAGTGTATTTTACCGATGCCGAAGGAGACTTTCCTGATTATGAGCCAAACTTTCCGGTGATATGGTTGGTAAAAGGTAAAAAGCAAGTGCCGTTTGGTAATCGTATTCAACTCAATTAATAATAAGCAGTATCGGAAATTTAAGATGGAATTATCCGTAGAAGATAGTTTAAGAATGAATGTATTGCTAACACAGCAATTACAGGCTATTCGTATTGATGAATCAAAAATGATCGTATACGGTTTGTCTGAACGTGGTGAGGCTAAAGTCGTACTGAATCCAAATTGCCGTGATGAGCAATACATTAAACTAGTGAAAGAATTTATTTCAACACAAGTACTGGGTTCACCCGGTGGTTACCCGATTTATTTACGTCGCTGGACGCGAATGGGACAGGCCAAACACGATAGTTTAGAGCGCTTATTACAGCTTGGAGAAGCCGAAGCGGTGATTGCCGTTGTACATGCAGAGAGTTTAACGGATGAACTGGCACGCCGAGCCTGGTGGGTTATGCAAACATCGGCCAATGCCCGTTGTATGTTAGAACGTGATTTAGTCGCCAAGGGCGCAATGGGTGAAATACTCGCTGAATTTCTGGTTGAGTTTTTACCTTTTGAAGAGAAACCCAAGGCGATGTTGGACTCTGTACGCCTAGTTTTAAAACCAAACCTGATATCAGCTGAAACAAAAGATAGTTTATGGAAAAGAGGCCAACGTAAAAATGCTTTTTTGGCTGGATTTATGCGTGCCTTACCAGATAATTTACCACTACAGGTAGCTGCACATTCAACCTATGTCGATTATGCAGGGCGATTAAAGAGCCTGGAGAGCAACCCCTTTGCCGAACAGTTATTACGTTGTTTAAGCCCGCAAGGTCAGGCTTTCTTTAAAACAGCGTTGATTGTCTTAAAAAAACTGGGTAATCAAGATGTGGCAATTGAGTTACTGATTGCGATAGCTAATTATTTTGCAAGTATTAAGCCGGTTGACTTTGTTCCGAGCAATACATTTGAAGCCTTACCCACAAAAGCCAAAGAATATATTGTTATTGAAAAATGTGACTATACTAAAGCTATCAAGGAACTAGTTACGGCGTTACCAGAGGCAAAAGATTTGTTAGAATCCATGTTGGTTTTGGCGCAACTGGACATTCATTTAGTAAATCCCATTTTTGCACGTACGGATGCCATGGGAACGGTGATGCGTAAAAAATTATCACCGGTTTTTGACCCGATAAGTGACTATGTCACAAAATTGATTAATTAATTAGGATGTATCTGTGAAATTTTGTCGTGTCGCCGCAACGCTGGATTTAAAAGTATCACAGCAAGATTTAGAAAAACAGTTACCTGCTTCACCTTATGTCGTGGGTGAAGAAATTGCAGAACAGGCCATTGCTTATGAAGATGAAAATAATCTTGGCTATTACCCCGCGATTGATTTTTTAAAGCAGCAAGATGCGATAGAAAAAGACCTGTTAAACGCGATTGAAAATATAGCATGGTTGGTGAGTAATTTGATTCGTGAAGAAATAACCCGACGATTACGTCCCACATTTTCAAGTATACAATTTGAAAATATCCAGCTTCATGCTTTTAAAATGCCTTCCGTCAGACCAAACAAGAAAAACGCACGACATGATCTTGCTGCACATTACACCCCCGATCATGCACATGTAAGTATCATTACAACATCCATTAAACATTATGATGATGCGGTCACATCAGAGCGAATGACAAAGAACCTAATCCATCGCTGGTTAAATGATTATGTTGACGGGTTGGAAATTACTAGTGTTAGTTATATCGATAATTAAATTCAAGGTTTAGAAAATGAACAAAGTTGTTATGTATTGTACCGAGAGCTGTCAGTATTGCCGCAAGGCCGAAAATCTCTTAAAAAGAAAAGGTGCAAAGATCGATAAAATGTTTATTGAAGGTAATAAACCTAAAATAAAAGAAATGATAAAACGTTCAAGAAGAAATACCGTGCCACAAATCTTTATAGATGGTGAGCATATAGGTGGGTTTGATGAACTTGCGAAACTGGATAGAAAAGGGAAGCTTGATTCGATATTGAATGATTAAGAATATTCCAACCAGAGCTGCTTATTTTTTATCTGACAATTGTTTTCTGTAGCCACTATTTCAATATAATAAGTATTTGCCTGTGTTTTCATGAGCATAAGTTTGAACTTTATCAATTCATCTCGTCGAAAAACATGTAGGGTGATAGTACTCTCTATAGGATAAGATTGAATCATTTTATCAATGTTGGTTTTTGATACTTTAATATGATCAACCGCAATAATAATATCACCGGCAGATAAACCGGCTTTCTGTGCATTGCCATTATCATAAACATGGCTGAGTTTAGCACCTAAAGGATGGTTAATAACGCGAGCCCCTAGAGTTGGGAAATGAGTATGGGTAGCTTTATCTTGGCTTCCTCCAGTATCATCAATGGATTCACTCAGGTAGCTATGAAGTTCTAATCCCACTGAGTCAAAATAAGTTTGCAGCGGGAGATCATTTGTTTCGTATAAGTATTGTTTAAAAAACCCGGTTAAATCCTGCCCTGCAATATCAGATGATATTTCTTCAATTCTTTTTTCTGGTACACCGATTTTTTTCTTACCATATTCTTGCCATAAAACCTGCATAATATTATCAAGTGATTTTTTATTATCGGTAGCTTTGCGAATAGTAAAATCCAGCCCGAGTGCGATTAACGAACCTTTAGTGTAATAACTGACAATATTATTGGGCGCGCTTTCATCTTGCTGATAAAAACGGGTCCACGTATCAAAGCTGGATTCAGTCACGCTTTGTTTAGTCCGACCATTGCCGCGCAATACGCGAGTAATGGTTTTGGCTAACATTCCCAGATACTGTTCTTCTGTGATTATTTTGCTGCGAACTAATGCCAGCTCATCGTAGTACGAGGTAATACCTTCAAATGCCCAGAGTTGTTCGGTATAAACTTCTCTATTCAAATCACAAGATAAATAGACTTCGGGTTTTATGCGTTTAACATTCCATGTATGAAAATATTCATGGCTACAAAGGCCAAGAAAATTTCGGTATTCGGTCGTTTGCTGTTGATCTTTATGTAAACCTTTAATTGGCAGATCATTGCGACTGCACAATAAACTGGTTGATGAGCGATGTTCTAAACCACCATAACCTTCACCAACCACCATAGTTAAAAAAAGATAGTGTTTAATATCGGGTAGCTCACCAAAAAAGTCAGCATGACTCTGACATATTATTTTTAAATCTTCACAGAGCCTAGAGATATCTGCACGGTGTTTGCCGGTTAAAATAATATCATGTTGAATATTATTGACATGGAACGTACCAATATCAAAGGTACCCATTTCGACCGGATGGTCGATTAAGTCACTGTAATTTTCAGCCTCGTATAAACCAAATGAATATTGCGTGGGTTCGAGTGCTTCAAGACTGGTGGCAACACGCCAGTTTGTATATTGTTTGCCGTCTGGTTTTTGTATATGCACACTGCATGGGGTTTGTTCTTGACCGACAACAGCGAGAAACACACTGGTGCCATTAAAAAAACCATGTGTTGTGTCGAGGTGTGCGCTTCGTACCGATAAATCCCATGCGTAAACTTCATATTGGATTGTTATTTCTGATTCACAAGCTTGTACTTGCCAACATGATTTATTTAATTTTTTATATTGGAGTTGCGTACCTGTTTCATCAATCGCTTTAAAACTAATAATATTTTTCGCAAAGTCCCGAATCATATAACTACCGGGGATCCAGTTAGGTAATTGAAGTTGCTGCCCTTGTGGGTTGGGTTTGCTGATATGACAAGTGATTGTAAATAAGTGTGCTTCGGGGTGGGAGGGTTTTATGGTGTAATGAATTTGCTGTTGCTCGGCCACTTAAAATTAGTCCTGATATTTTGTTATATTTATTTTAATAAATATTTGACGCATCGAGTTTGCATTATGCTGAGTTGAGAATACAAAGCCACTGTTACTGTTATCGACAGCACTCTGAATACCTCCAAGAGCTATCCATTCACCCAGTTTGCCTTCGACGGTAGTATGTAAACGTTGTGTTTTAGACGTTGTTCTGTCTGCAATAGAGGACTCAATTTTTAAGTCAACCTTATTACCAATAATTTGAGGCTTTATTTTTAAACGGGTGACAATGGTCTGGTATCGAATAGATTCAGTCACTGTGCCATTGGTGTTTCTGACTCGTGATATTGATGGCACAGAAATACCCGTTTGAATACTGGCCCATTGGCCCTCGGTTACGCGGATCTGTTGCTGTTGCAGATTGTTAGCCGTACGTTGATTTGAATACACGTTAGCATTGGCTTTTTGAGGTAGTTCACCACTTATTTTAAAGCCATAACGTTTCATGGTGGCTTCTGACTCCTGCATAATTGAAATATTCAGTTGTCGTAAATCGGCATCTAGCATTGAAATAGCCGACTTGAGTTGACGCAGATTTTTATCAGAAGTATTGATAAATAACACATATTTTTCACCACTTAGAGTACCCGTTTTATCAAGTAATGGCCGTATAATAGGGATAATTTCACTGGCAGGACGATGGTTAAGATTTATTATTTCTAATCCATTGGCATTGCAGACATTTAAAATGCTAACTAGAAATACAATAAAAATAATACTCTGTTTAATATGATGTGCGGTCATTTTTTCAGTTAACCTTTAAAGGTAGAGACGCTTTAAATTAGAGTCGGGTTGGCTATAAGACCATATTTCATTAAATAAGTTTAGCAGTTCTTTTGCTTGTATTGGATCGTGGGCAAGATGGCCATCTAGAGTAGTATAGTCTCTGCGTAGTATAAAAATTTTCTCATCGACAAGTATAAAGGATTCAGTATGGTTGGTATGCTCTTTTGCCATTTTGTGGATTGAAATATTACTGGATAAACGGCGGCAAGTATCTAATATTTTATGGTCACAACTTATAATTGTATTGATGTCGTTTACTAATATTTTAACGCTACGTTGGGCACTGTTGGCTATAACAAATTGTGCAAGTGCAGAGGCAATATCTGGATGGTTATAAATACGAGGTGTTAAATCATGGCAGTGGATAACAATATCTCGAGTGGCAGATTGAATTAATTCAAGCGTGTGTTGCTGATACTCCGCTGCGGTCGCTAAAAGGGTTTCTGTATTCGTTGTGTCCATCACGGGTGTTAACTATCCCCTTGCCTAGATTTCGAATTATATCTCTTTGGCCAACTGCACCGCTAAACCAATATAATTTGCCGGTGTTAATTGACTCAACGCCTTTTTAGCATCCTCTGGCATATCCAGATTGGCAATAAAAGCGCTCAGTGTTTTGGCAGATATTTTACTACCACGGGTTAAATCTTTTAGTTTTTCGTATGGGTTTTCTATGCCATAACGACGCATGACCGTTTGGATCGGTTCTGCAAGCACTTCCCAGTTGTTATCTAAAATTTCAGCCAGTTTTGGCTCGTTAACTTCCAGTTTATTTAAGCCTCGCATTGTTGATGAATAGGCAATTAAACAATGCGCAAGTCCCACACCTAAATTACGCAACACCGTTGAATCGGTTAAATCACGTTGCATTCGTGAAATGGTGAGCTTTCCTGAAAGATGATTAAACAAGGCGTTAGCGATACCAAGGTTGCCTTCCGAATTTTCAAAGTCGATAGGATTAACTTTGTGCGGCATGGTGGATGAACCCACTTCGCCTTTGATGACCTTTTGTTTAAAAAAGCCCATTGAAATATACGTCCAGATATCACGATCCATATCCAGAATAATGGTGTTATAGCGTGCCAAGGCATCAAAATACTCAGCAATGTAATCGTGTGGTTCAATTTGAATGGTGTAAGGATTAAAGTTGAGCTCTAGACTTTCTGTTATAAATTGTTCTGCTAAGGCAGGCCAGTCGAGTTCAGGGTAAGCGGAAACATGGGCATTGTAGTTACCGACCGCGCCATTTATTTTCCCTAACATTACCACGTTTGCAACTTGTTCTCGTTGGCGTTCAAGACGCGCAACAATATTGGCAAACTCTTTACCAATGGTGGTGGGGGATGCCGGTTGTCCGTGAGTGTGGGATAGCATTGGGATTGCCGCATAGTCATGTGCAAAGCCACGCAGACGATTAATGATGCCATCCATTTCAGGTAATAAAATATTATCCCGTGCGGTTGAAAGCATTAACGCATGGGAGAGGTTGTTAATATCTTCGGATGTGCAGGCAAAATGAATAAACTCACTCACTGCTTCAATTTCTGTTTGATCTTTTATTTTTTCTTTTAAGAAATACTCAACGGCTTTTACGTCATGATTGGTTGTGCTTTCAATCTCTTTTACCCGCAGTGCATCGTCTGTACTAAAGTCGGTAACAATCGCATCTAAAAAGGCATTGGCAGTACCAGAAAAGGGGGCAACTTCTTTAATTGTGGTTTTATTGGCTAAAAATTGTAACCAGCGTACTTCAACTAAAACCCGATGATAAATTAAACCGTACTCACTAAAGTAGGGGCGAAGCGTTTGAGTTTTGGATGCGTAGCGTCCATCAACGGGGGATACGGCTGTTAAAGGACTTAAGTCCATGAAAAATCTCCACTTTATAGATATGATTATGGGCTTATTTTACACTAAATAAGACGAAGGTACAGTGTGGAGATTGTTTGTTGAGGTGTCGGTGGGTTGTTCTTATTTCTACATTCATATTATAAAATGCAGACCAAGTAAGTGCAGCTAGCGGTCTTCAATATTTTCTTGAGCCGAATCAATCCTGATACGGCTACAGGTGGTTTTTGTTGCTCTGTTGTTTGCTTCTGTTGGTTATGGACGTGAAACAGAGAGTCGCTTTGGATTACCCTGTGCGTTTATAAATTAATCCGGTTTTTAACATAACTTCATCGTTGCTTAGTTGGTCTAGTGGGCAGCCATCATTATCGCATTCCGCAACACGATCATATTGAAAGACATTACCGTCCGACTCAATGTTTTTATAGATAGGTTTGCCAAAATGTGTGCCAACAGTGCTGTGATCGACTTTATTACTCACAATATTTATCCTCATGTATAGGTGACTAAAAACGATTGTTCCTTTAATATTTTGGGAAACAATCTAGCATAAGCAAATTATCGGCTTTGCTGTCCGAGACTTTAGACATTTTTAAGATAAATGAGTTTGATTTTTATAATTGTGAACCAGCACAAAAATAAGGAAGGGGTGGCTGAAACCCACCCCTTAATTCTATTTTTTATGACGCAAGTTGTCGTAAAACGTATTGCAAGATACCACCATGGCGGTAGTATTCAATTTCTTGCGGGGTATCGATACGTACTTTTGCGGTAAATTGAATAACATCACCATTTTCAGCGGTCGCTATAACTTCAACTTCTTTACTAGAACCATCGCCTAAGCCTTTGATGTTAATACTTTCTTTACCTGTTAGGTTTAAGCTTGAAGCACTCTCACCATCATTATACTGCAATGGCAAAATGCCCATGCAAACGAGGTTAGTGCGATGAATACGTTCGTAGCTTTCGGCAATTACGGCCTGTATGCCAAGCAGTCGAGGGCCTTTTGCAGCCCAGTCACGGGATGAACCTGAGCCATATTCTTTACCCGCTAAAATAATAAGTGGGGTATTTTCCCGTTTATATTGCATGGCCGCATCAAAAATACTCATTTGTTCGCCATCAGGTTGGTGTTGCGTAATACCACCTTCGGTACCGGGGGCGAGTAAATTACGCAGGCGGATATTGGCAAAGGTACCGCGCATCATTACTTCATGGTTACCACGACGCGAACCGAGGGAGTTAAAGTCTTTATCGGCAATGCCATTGGCTTTTAAATAAATACCGGCGGGGCTGTCGGCTTTAATCGCACCGGCCGGAGAGATATGGTCGGTCGTGACTGAATCACCTAACATTGCTAAAACACGCGCATTGCTAATATCGTTGACGGCATCCGGTTGCATCGTCATACCTTCAAAATAGGGCGGGTTTTTAATGTAGGTGGAATCATTGACCCAATCAAATAATTGCCCTTCGGGTGATTTAAGGTCGAGCCATTGTTGCTCACCCTTGTACACTTCAGCATAATTTTGTGTAAACTCATCCCGTTTCACACTTTTGCTAACGACAGCCTGTACTTCCATTTGGCTTGGCCAAATATCTTTTAGGTAAACATCATTACCGTTTTTATCCTGAGCTAAGGGTTCATTGTAAATATCAATATTCATCGTGCCGGCAATTGCATAGGCAACCACTAAAGGTGGTGACGCAAGATAATTCATTCGGACTTCAGCATGTACCCGCCCCTCAAAGTTGCGGTTGCCGGACAAAATAGCACTGACCGCCAGATCACCGTCTGCAATGGCTTTTGAGACAGGAGCAGGCAATGGCCCGGAGTTGCCAATACAGGTTGCGCAACCGTAACCAATAACATGGAAGCCTAGATTTTCCATTGATTCCATTAAATCGGCCTGTTTAAAATATTCTGTGACCACCCGTGAGCCGGGGGCGAGCGATGTTTTTACCCAAGGTTTTACTTTTACCCCTAAGGCTGACGCTTTTTGTGCCACCAGACCGGCTGCCAACATCACATTGGGATTCGATGTATTGGTACATGATGTAATGGAAGCAATCACAATCGCGCCATCGTCTAGAGTGACATCTTGATCATTAATTGTTGTTGTAATGGCCTTGCTTGTTAAGTTACGTTCGGCTTTTAATGCGGCAAGAGCATCAGTAAACATGGATTTGGATTGCTTGAGCGGAATACGATCCTGAGGACGTTTAGGACCCGCAAGGGCAGGTTCCGTCGTGCTAATATCAAACTCCACCGTACTGCTATAACGACTGGTATTTGTTGAGCTAGCTTCATGGAACATACCTTGTTCACGCATATAGGCTTCGATTAATGTAATTTGTTCCTCGGAACGACCGGATAAACGTAAATAGTTAAGCGTTTCATGGTCAATTGGAAAGATACCGCAGGTAGCGCCATATTCTGGTGCCATATTGGCGATGGTGGCTCGGTCGGCCAATGATAAATGTTCTAAACCTTCACCGTAAAATTCAACAAACTTACCCACCACGCCATGTTGGCGTAACAGTTGAACAATTTTTAATACCAGATCGGTCGCCGTTGCCCCTTCGGGTAATTGCCCAGTTAAATTAAAGCCAACCACTTGAGGGATTAACATCGAAACCGGCTGCCCAAGCATGGCGGCTTCGGCCTCAATACCACCCACTCCCCAGCCTAATACACCCACACCATTAATCATGGTGGTATGTGAATCAGTACCGACGAGTGTGTCAGGGTACGCCTGACGAACACCCTTGTTTTCAACATCAAAAACCACGCGTGCAAGATATTCTAAATTGATTTGATGCACGATACCCATATCCGGTGGCACGACTTTAAAGTTTGAAAAAGCAGATTGGCCCCATTTTAAAAAGCTGTAACGTTCTTGATTCCGCTGGTATTCCATTTTTGCATTAATTGCCACTGCTTCTTTGTTGCCGAACGAGTCAATTTGAACTGAATGATCAATAACCAGTTCAGCCGGTTGCAGTGGGTTAATTTTATTGGGGTCACCACCCAATTTCTTCATTGCTTCACGCATTGCGGCTAAATCAACCACCGCAGGCACACCGGTAAAGTCCTGCATTAAAACGCGCGCAGGGGTAAACGCAATTTCAGTTGCGGGTACGGCTTTGGGATCCCAGTTGGCCATTGCCTGTATATCCTCGTCGGTGACATTGATGCCATCATGGTGTCGAAGCAGGTTTTCAAGCAGGATTTTTAAAGAAAAAGGTAGTGTTTCAGCCCCGTTGACGCTATCAAGACGATAAATTTCATAGTCTTTTCCATTAACTGAAAGGGTTGATTTTGCGTTGTTGCCCATGAGTTCTCCTTCATAATGTACTTTAACTTAAGTACAAAATTATAATAAAAATAGTTGGTTAGCAGTAAAACTTAATTTAAATGCTTTGGTATTTCCTGGTTTAAAATTGTATTGGCCATTTGTAAAATTTTCTTCCGTTTAAACAGTATATGCCAACGTCGGCCACCGAGTTGATTCCATAATACCGCAGCGCGGACTGCTGCAAGCAATAAACTACGAATTTTATTCACCGTGAGTGTGTTTGACAAATGGTTTTGGTCACCTTGCACCATTATTTTAGTCGCTAATGGGCTGATGTTTTCTGAATAAATATCCGCAATATTAGCCATAACATTTTCATGGGTAGTGGATGAAAAAAGCTCAGCTTGACGTTTTGCAACTTCTAAGCGGGTTGTAATAGTGTCCAGAATAGCTGGTTGTTGTGATAGCTTTTTCTGCAAATGGAGGATGCCAATGGCATATTGTGCTAAATAAATATTCATTTTTTGGTTGTTTTTATTGGCTGAACCTTCGGTTGAATTATCTAAATAGGTCTCGCCATTTAATTGTTTGATCAATCCGTTTAAACCACTTTTTAAAGCAACGATGCCGCCGTAAATAGACTCGGTAGATGGCGCATCAAAGATAAACAGACTTTCGATACAAGTTTGTAAGTCATGTTCAGGTGCGTTACCGGTTCTTGCTAACTCGTCAATGGTTTGTATTGCCTGATAAAAGGCCGCAAGGGCAATGGTTTGTTCATGCAGATCATTCATTTATCAATAATACCTCCACCGAGACAAATGTCACCGTCATAAAATACCACGGATTGACCCGGTGTAATGGCCCATTGTGGGTTTTCAAACTCTACGTGGCATAGGCCGTTTGTTATCGATGTTATTGTGCAGGCTTCATCCGCTTGCCGATAACGTGTTTTGGCTGTGCAGGTAAAGGGTATAGTCGGTGGATGGCCAGAAATCCAGTGCAGTTTAATCGCGCTTAAGGTCTTTTTGTATAACAAGGGGTTGTCACTGCCTTGTACGACTATCAATATGTTTTTAGCCACTATTTTATCGGCCACATACCATGGGCTGCCATCGCCCTGTTGTTGACCACCAATATGCAATCCTTTTCTCTGGCCAATCGTGTAATACATCAAACCATCATGGTGGCCGATTTGTTCACCTTCGGGTGTTTGCATCAGCCCCCGTTGTGCAGGAATAAACTGTTGCAGAAAGTCTTTAAAACGACGTTCACCAATAAAACAGATGCCGGTACTGTCTTTTTTATTTTGGGTAACAAAATTATTTTCTGTGGCTATTTCACGTACTTGTGTTTTGGGTAACTCACCTAACGGGAATAAACTTTTTGATAGTTGATGTTGATTGAGTAGGTGTAAAAAATAACTCTGGTCTTTATTTTCATCCTTGGCTTTGAGTAATTGAAACTCACCATTTTGATTGTGGATGCGCGCGTAATGCCCCATTGCGACATAGTTGGCACCTTGTTTAAGGGCATAATCTAAAAAAGCTTTAAATTTTATTTCTTTATTGCATAGCACATCGGGGTTGGGGGTGCGTCCGGCTTTGTATTCTGATAAAAAATATTCAAATACCCGATCCCAGTATTGATCAGAAAAATTAACACTGGTTAAAGGAATATTCAGTTGGCTACAAACAGACTCAGCATCGGCAAGATCCACAGCTGCCGCGCAATATTCATCGGTATCATCGGCTTCCCAGTTTTTCATAAACACACCATGCAATTGGTAATGTTGTTGTTTGAGTAATAACAGGGCAACGGATGAGTCAACGCCTCCGGAGACGCCAACATAAACTGATTTTGTATTTATTGTAGAAATAATAAAACCCTAAAGATGAATGAGAGATACGATGGTTAGTTTATCTCGATAAACTGGCTAAGTGGGAATTTATTGCCTTTTAAATAATCATCTAAAGAACGTAAAACAAGGGGACTACGTTTTTGATATATTGAGGAACGTATTTGTTCTTCGGTCAGCCACATGTAGCGATGTATATCTGGATCTAAAGTATTATTTGTTTTTTTTACAAGGTTGCATTTAAAGGTGAAACGCAAAAAAGTATCGGTTGAGGACGCTGCATTTTCATTGTCAGGAACAGTCCAGTTGTAAATTCCGATTAAGTAATCCGGTTCGATAATGTGCGCGGTTTCTTCCAATGTTTCCCGTTTTACCGCATCAATCAGTGACTCTCCTTGTTCCCAATGGCCTGCCGCCTGGTTAATGACCATTTGGGCATTGATTTGTTCTTCAACCATTAAAAATTGTGTTTTATGCTGCACAACAGCGGCAACCGTAACGTGAGGGATCCATTTATTCATAATAAAAAACTTAGAGTGTTATATGTTTATATTGACCGGGATCGATATTGCTCACTGTCCAGTCACCGATTGCGTAACGAACGAGCCGTAAAGTTGGAAAGCCCACCGCCGCTGTCATTCGTCGAACTTGACGATTTTTGCCCTGTTTAATCTTAAGCTCAATCCAGGAGGTGGGTATTTTAGCACGATAGCGAATGGGCGGGGTGCGAGGCCACAGGCGGGGTAAAATTTCACTTTCATCCATTAAACAGGCTTTTGCTGGCAAGGTGAGGCCATCCTTTAATTTTATACCACGTTTTAGTTGTTCTATAGTGTTTTGCTCGGGTATTCCTTCAACTTGAGCCCAGTATGTTTTTTCCATTTTATTCGCAGGATTGCTAATTTTATGTTGCAAACTGCCGTTATTAGTAAGGAGAAGAAGTCCTTCTGAATCTTTATCAAGACGTCCTGCAGGATAAATACGAGGAACAGGAATAAAGTCAGACAAACTGGTCGCGCCATCAAGCTCAGTGAATTGTGAAATAACACCAAACGGTTTGTTGAACAGGTATAAGTCGGTCATTAAACGAATAGGCCTTAAGTATGAGGTATATCAATAGCACTAAATATATCAACGGGTACTGTCTTTTATGTCTTTTAGGTTAAGTATAACAAGTCAGGAATATCAATTTGTATATTTCTTTTGGTTGAAATTCAAAGAAAACATCATCGCCTTTGTGCTGGGCTCAGATTAAAAAGAAGTGGTTATATGAAGTTAGGTTTTAGCCATTTGTCAGGACGGTATATTTGGGTAGCCGGGGTTTTTTCACTTACCCTGCTAGGCATTACGTTGTATGCACAAAATCTAGTAACTGATACTGCCGAAGATGGCTATGTTGCTATTAAAAAAAATACAAAATTATTGCAATATGTTGGTCGGGTTAAGCAACAAATACAACAAATTGAGCGGAATGTTCTTAAATACACAACGTATCTGGATGATGAATCCAGGTTTAATATTGAATCAGATTTACACCAGCTACATATTGAGTTGCTAACGCTAGTTCAATTCATCCATTTGTCAGGGCAATATAAAATTTCAGCATTGGCTAAAAATAACAATGCTGCGATTAGTATGTTGATTGATAAAATCGAAAAGCTTGATCATAAACCTGAATATGACGAAATAGATGCCTATGTTGACAAACTTATTGTTGAAATTAAATATTTAAAGAAAAACACATATGATTATTTGAATGTGATGAGCGATGTCAAAACACGTTATCCGGCAATGCCATACATACTCGAATTCTTAATGCCCAATAATATTCTGTTTTCTGAAGCGGTTGAATCGGCACTACAGGAAAGCACCATGACCGACGCACAAATTGGTGAGCTAGATAAAAATCAGTATAAAATTGTGAGTTTGTTTCAATCCATTCGTTATGCTTGGGCACAAAAAATAAGTTGGTTGCGTGTTGCTATAGCTAATCGAATGGGGGCTTTTGGGGCTCCTCTTATATCAATGAAGAAAAACCTAAAGAATCGAGCTACCTTCGCTGCTATGGTTGAGGTGTTTTTTAAAAAGCTCGATAACTACAACGACAAAGGATTGCTCGGTTTGCAGCAAGAAGACTCTTTGAAAACAATGCATCGAGCCTCCAAACTTTATGAGTCACATTTGAATGAAATTATCGCTGTTTATGTTTCAGATAACTGGCGTTCAGACTTGCCTCTATTAAAAAATATTCTGGAACCTAATTTTGACAAGTTACGAAAAATTATGACAAGAATTCAAATACTGATTAATCAGGATGCCAATAAGGGCATTACAAAGTCATTACTAACCACTGATTTATTGTCGAGTTTTATCTGGTTTTTTACCATTACGGTTATTCTGTTATTAGTGGCTTCCTATTTTGTATTTAAGCGCGTTATTCGGGACCCTGTGCTTAAAATAGCCAATGCAATGGATGCTGAAGCGCGAGGAGAATCCTATAAGCTGAATGCAAAAAATAGTTTGGATGAGATTAAATTATTGGATAAGGCCTTTAACACTATGCGTGATCAGGTGCGTTCACGTCAGCAACGTTTGGAAGCTATTTTTAGTAATGCTGCCGAGGGCATTATTACCCTTGATGTCGACTGTAAAATTGAGTCTATTAATGAAGCAGGCTTAAATCTGTTTGGTTTAACTCGGGAAACAAGCATAGATAAAGGCTTGTGCAATTTAATTTATAACTATGAAGAAACGGAGTTATATCAGCTTTTTCATCGAGATGATTTTGTTGACATCCATTTCGAAGGTGAATTTCAGGCCGTAAATACAAATAAAGAAATATTTCCATTGTCAGTAAAAGTTAGCCAGATGCAACTCGGCGCAGAAGTTTTATATATTTTAATGGTTGAAGATATTAGCGAACAAAAAGCACTAATGAATAATCTGCAACACGTGGCTGAACATGACGCCTTAACGGGGCTTTACAATCGCCAGTATTATTCCGATAATCTTGACCGCATTATTGAGTGCGCACACAAGGATAAAACTTTTGATGTTGTGTGCATGTATCTGGATTTAGACAACTTTAAATATATTAACGACACTTTGGGACATATGGCTGGGGATAGGTTGTTAAAAGAAGTAACTGGATTGCTCCATCATCGAATGCGTAAAAGTGACTTGCTAGCACGGATAGGAGGCGATGAGTTTTCTTTTGTATTTTTGGGTATTGAACTTGATAAGGCCGCTAAGCTTGCGAATGAATATCGCAAATGTATAAAAGATTATCAATTTATTGAAAATGGCAAAACGTTCAATGTGGGTTGTTCTATTGGTTTGGCTACAATGACTGCATCGATAAAAAATAAAGATGAATTATTATCGCGTGCCGATGTGGCTTGTCATGAAGCAAAACGCAAAGGAAAAAACTGTATTCATGTTTATGATGACAGCGATCAACAAGCCGTGGATAGCTTACATGCGGATATGGGATGGTCCAGACGGATTAAAAACGCGATTGAAAATGATAATTTTGTCTTTGCGAAACAAAAAATAGTGAGTACCTCTTTAAACCATGTTTTTGCTGAAGAATATTTAATTCGAATGTTGGATGATGAGAAACCGGGGCTTATTATGCCTGCTGGTTTTTTAGCTGCGGCTGAACGTTTTGATTTAATGCCAGAAGTTGATCGTTGGGTTGTACGTCATGCCTTGCAAGCTTATTCGCTAGACGCTGCGTCCAAAAGTAAAACTGAAATGCCGTGTATATCGATTAACCTTTCAGCTAAATCAGTGGGGCATCCTGAAATTTTCCATGTTATTCGTGAGTCCATTGACGAGTTTGCCATTGAGCCGGCCAAAATTATTTTTGAAATAACCGAAGATGTTGCGATCTCGGATTTTCCAAACGCGATTATCTTTTTGAATAAATTACGTGCGATGGGGTGCGCAACTGCATTGGATGATTTTGGCGCGGGTTACAGTTCTTTTTCATATTTAAAAGAATTTCCTGTGGATTATGTTAAAATAGACGGATCGTTTATTGTAGGAATTGAAAATAATAAGCTTAATTATGCGCTTGTAAAAGCGATGCACGATGTTTGCGCAACATTAAATAAAAAAACAGTCGTTGAATTTGTTGAAAACCAGCAAGCTCTGGATGTTTTGAAAGAAATTGGTGTTAACTATGTGCAAGGCTTTTTTATAGCAAAACCTGAATTACTTGAGCAGCCAACTGATATTTCAGCAACAAAAAAATAACTCGTTTACTTAATTGAAGTCCTTGCTCAATAGCGAGAAACAGCCTCTATCACTTTATTTGAGATACTAATCATGCCCGATTCTAAATGTAAGTCTAAAACGAATACCCGAATTATCTATACCGAAACCGATGAAGCGCCGGCTTTAGCCACACAGTCCTTGTTACCTATTGTTAAGGCTTTTACCCGAGCGGCAGGTGTTGATGTTGAAACTCGCGATATTTCGCTAGCATCACGTATTCTGGCTAATTTCCCTGATAGTTTAACAGCTGAACAGCAACAGGTGGATGCGCTTGCTGAACTGGGTGAACTGGCTAAAACACCGGATGCCAATATAATTAAACTACCTAATATTAGTGCTTCGGTTCCCCAGTTAAAGGCAGCCATTAAAGAATTGCAATCTGCCGGTTATTCCATTCCATCTTTCCCCGAAGATCCTGCAACCGATGAAGAAAAGACAATTAAAATGCGTTATGCGAAGGTATTAGGCAGTGCGGTTAATCCGGTATTACGAGAGGGTAATTCAGACAGACGCGTAGCCGCGCCGGTAAAAGAATATGCCAAGAAACATCCCCATTCAATGGGGGTTTGGTCGAGTAATTCAAAGTCTCATGTGGCTTCGATGTCGGAGGGCGATTTTTATTCTAGTGAAAAATCCGTTGTGATTAAAACAGCCGGCGATGTCAAAATTGAGTTAGTCACAGACGATGGCCAAACCCAAGTTTTAAAAGAAAAAACGCCTGTTCTTGTGAGTGAGGTTATCGATGCTACGGTGATGAACGTCAACGCACTACGTCACTTTTTTGAAGCGGCCATGCAGGATGCAAAAACAGAAGAGGTGTTGTTATCGTTGCATATGAAGGCCACCATGATGAAAGTGTCGGACCCGATTATCTTCGGTCATGCAGTTAATGTTTATTATAAAGACGTCTTTGAAAAGTATGCTGTCACGTTTGAAAAGTTAGGCGTGGATACCCGTAATGGTTTAGGTGATGTCTACGCAAAAATTACTGAACTTAGCGACAGTGAGCGTATGCAAATTGAAGCGGACATTCAGGCTGTCTACAAAACGCGCCCAGAGTTGGCGATGGTTAATTCCGATAAAGGTATCACCAACCTGCATGTGCCCAGTGACGTGATTATTGATGCTTCGATGCCCGCCGCCATCCGTTCATCTGGACAAATGTGGGGTGTTGACGGCAAGCTGCATGATACTAAGGCCATGATCCCGGATCGAGCTTATGCAGGTATTTATCAGGCAACAATTGATTTTTGCAAGGAAAATGGCGCCTTCAATGTAACAACAATGGGAAGTGTCAGTAATGTGGGTCTAATGGCACAAAAAGCAGAAGAATATGGCTCACACGATAAAACGTTTGAAATACCAGCCAATGGCATCGTGCGTGTCACCGATGCGGCGGGGGTTACATTAATGGAACATAAGGTTGAGCAGGGTGATATATGGAGGATGTGCCAGACAAAAGATTTACCCATTCAAGACTGGGTGAAGCTTGCGGTTAACCGTGCGCGGCTAACCGGATTGCCTGCCATCTTCTGGCTTGATGAGCAACGCGCTCATGATGCAAACCTGATGACCAAAGTTGAAACTTATTTAAAAGATCATGATACCAAAGGATTAGACATTAAAATTATGTCACCCTTTGACGCCACCTTGTATACATTGGAACGTGTTAAATCCGGTGAAGATACCATTTCAGTGAGTGGTAACGTCTTGCGTGATTACTTAACCGATTTATTTCCAATTTTAGAATTGGGTACCAGTGCAAAAATGTTATCGATTGTTCCCTTGCTTGCCGGTGGTGGGTTATTTGAAACTGGTGCAGGTGGTTCTGCGCCTAAACATGTCGAACAATTATTAAAAGAAAATCATTTGCGTTGGGATTCACTGGGTGAGTTTTTAGCCTTGGCGGTATCATTGGAAGATATGGCCGAAAAAACAAACAGTGCAAAAATTAAAGTATTAGCAGAGGCTTTAAATAAAGCCAATAGTCAGTTTTTAAATACCAACAAGTCACCTTCGAGAAAAGTTGGAGAGTTAGATACGCGTGGTAGCCATTTTTATTTAGCCTTGTACTGGGCGCAATCGTTAGCTGAACAAAATGATAACGATCATTTAAAAGAAATTTTTACGCCCGTTGCTGTGCAACTTACCGAGGGTGAAATAAAGATTATTGAAGAGCTTATTAGTGTGCAAGGTACGACCGTTGATTATGGCGGGTACTATCTTCCAAACAAGGAACTCGTTTCACAGGTTATGCGTGCCAGTGCAACCTTGAACACGGTGATTGACGCTTTAAATTAAGCTAGACTTTTGCTTTGAGTTGATAGTAAAAAAAGGCATTCACCTCTCAGATAATAGGAGAGGGTGAACGCCTTTTATTTTTACGATAATGGGTACTAATTTAATGCGCTGTTTCAGTATCGTCTGGATTACTACCTGCGGCTGTAATTTCAATTGCATGCAGGCCTTTGGGGCCTTCCGTACATTTAAATTCAACCGGTTGACCTTTTTTTAAGGTCTTGTAGCCTTCCATTTCAATCGCTGAAAAATGTGCAAAGATATCATCTCCACCTTCTTCTGGTGCAATGAACCCATATCCTTTGGAATTACTAAACCACTTAACGACTCCTGTAGACATGCCTCCGAACCTCCTTGATATTCTACGTTAACTTATTGATAGTACAGATTTTATTAATCAGTGCTCAACCGATTAAAACAACAGTTACAGGCCTATCAAGCCTAACTATAGCTACTTTTTAGAAATTTTCAGTATTTTATTGGAAATTTTGTGTTTTTTTACTATGTAGAAAGGATAGCGCTATTTAAGGTAAGATTAATATATGACCGATCATAAAGAAAATTCGTACGACGACGACACCGGCCTTGCAGTCGAAATAGCTAAACCTGAAATAAAACATCCACCAATGTTTAAAGTTTTGCTGATAAATGACGATTATACTCCTATGGAGTTTGTTGTTCATGTATTAGAAACTTTTTTTGCAATGGACCGTCCAACTGCTACACATATCATGCTTAATGTGCATAGCAAGGGGAAAGGGTTATGTGGAGTCTTTACCCGTGATGTTGCAGAAACTAAAGTAGCACAGGTGAACGACTATTCTCGTCAGCATGAGCACCCATTGTTGTGCACAATGGAAGTCGACAGTTAAGAGGTTTTTGTCATGTTAAGTAGAGAGTTAGAAGATTCGTTAAACGGTGCGTTTAAAACCGCACGTAACCAAAACCATGAATTTATGACAGTGGAGCATTTGCTACTGGCATTAATGTCCAATGAGGGCGTTATTGAAGTACTGGCAGCCTGTGGAGCTGATTTAGAGCGCTTACAAAAGGATCTAACGGCTTTCCTAGATGAAACCACGCCTTTGTTACCGCCAGACGATGAACGTGATACTCAGCCAACACTCGGCTTTCAGCGGGTATTACAACGTGCCGTGTTTCATGTGCAATCTTCAGGCAAACAGGAAGTCAATGGCCTGAATGTGTTGGTTGCCATTTTTAGTGAGCAGGAATCTCAAGCCGTTTATTTTCTTAAAAAACAGGATATTTCTCGACTGGAAATTGTCAATTATATCTCACACGGTATTTCAAAAATCGAGGGGCCATCTCCTGCGCATGATGATGCCGTTGCAGACGAAGAACCGGCTGAAGAAGCCGCAACAACAGCATTAGAACAGTTTGCTGCGAATTTGAATGAGCTTGCGACTGCTGGCAAAATTGACCCATTAATTGGGCGTAAATACGAAGTCGAACGCACCGTGCAAATTTTGTGTCGCCGGCGTAAAAATAACCCTTTATTTGTAGGCGATGCCGGTGTTGGCAAAACCGCATTAGCAGAAGGTTTGGCTAAACGCATTGTTGACGGTGACGTGCCCGATGTTTTAAAAGATTTTATTATTTACTCGCTAGATTTAGGCTCCTTGCTTGCAGGGACTAAATACAGGGGTGACTTTGAGAAACGCCTTAAAGCTGTTCTTAAACAACTTAAAGCCGAAGAAAATGCAGTATTATTTATTGATGAAATCCACACTATTATTGGTGCGGGTGCGGCTTCTGGCGGTGCAATGGATGCGTCTAATCTGTTAAAACCTGTCTTGGCCACCAGTGAATTAAAATGTATTGGTTCAACCACCTACCAGGAATACCGTGGTATTTTTGAAAAAGACCGTGCCTTAGCGCGTCGTTTTCAAAAGGTGGATGTGGCCGAACCTTCAGTTGATGAATGTGTGCAAATTCTTAATGGCCTAAAAAGCCGTTTTGAAGATCATCATCATGTACGCTATACCCATCAAGCACTTCGCAGCGCAGCCGAGCTGTCGGAACGTTATATCAATGACAAACACCTCCCTGATAAAGCCATTGACGTGATTGATGAAGCGGGCGCTAGTCAAATTTTATTGCCTCCATCAAAACGTAAAAAAACCATCGGTGTTAAAGACATTGAAGCGATTGTGGCAAAAATTGCCCGTATTCCGGCCAAGTCGGTTTCCAGTGACGACAAAGAAGTCTTACGTAGTCTGGATAACAATCTGAAACTAGTTATTTATGGTCAAGACGATGCGGTTGACAGTTTATCCAGTGCGATTAAACTAGCTCGCTCTGGTTTAGCTGATTCTGAAAAACCGATTGCCTCTTTCTTGTTTGCCGGGCCAACTGGTGTGGGTAAAACAGAAGTGACCCGACAGCTGGCTCGTATTTTAGGCATTGAACTGATTCGTTTTGATATGTCTGAATACATGGAACAACATACCGTATCGCGTTTAATCGGTGCGCCTCCGGGTTACGTGGGTTTTGATCAGGGCGGTTTGTTAACCGAAGCGGTCAATAAAAATCCACATGCGGTTTTATTGTTGGATGAAATCGAAAAAGCGCATCCAGATGTGTTTAATCTGTTATTGCAAGTGATGGATCATGGCACCTTAACGGATAACAATGGTCGCAAGGCTGATTTCCGTAATGTTATTTTTGTAATGACCACCAATGCCGGAGCCGATCGTTTAAACAGAAGCTCTATTGGTTTCCAAACTCAAGATCATTCAAGTGATGCAATGGAAACCATTAAAAAAGTGTTTACACCCGAATTTAGAAACCGTTTAGACAGCATCATCCAGTTTAATCCACTTGGCCCAGATATGATTGGTCGCGTGGTCGACAAGTTTATCTTTGAATTTGAGGCTCAACTGGAAGAAAAAGATGTGAGTTTAACCGTGGACGATGAAGCGCGTACTTGGATTGCCATAAAAGGGTATGACCCTAAAATGGGCGCCCGTCCAATGACACGTATTATTCAACAATATGTTAAAAAGCCAATGGCCGAAGAGTTATTATTTGGTGAATTAACACATGGTGGTTCGATTCATATCCATGTGGAAAACGATGAGCTGGCGTTTAAAGTAACGTCCAAAGAAAAAGCGACAGTCAGTTAGATAACAGTCGCTTTAAAATTTTATATCAACGAGAAAGGAATCTCGTTATTAATTAACGTCCGCGGAAAGTAATACGACCTTTATTTAAGTCATACGGTGTCAGTTGAACCGTCACAACATCACCAGTAAGGATACGAATATAATTCTTACGCATTTTCCCTGAAATATGCGCCGTTACAATATGCCCATTTTCAAGCTCAACCCGAAACATGGTATTGGGCAGGGTATCAATTACCGTGCCTTCCATTTCAATGTGTTCTTCTTTTGCCATACCAACCTTACTTCAATCTATTCAATAAGCGCGCAATAATGCCCTAAAACCGTTAACTTATCAAAGATGAAAGCGACTTTTTATGAAAAACTTTTGTAAAGTGAGTATTTTAGCTGGAATTGAGCCGAAATTAAGCGAATAAGTCGTAAAGGCCCGTAGCAAGACCGACCCCGTTATTTTCACCGAACCCAAATCAATGGCATCAATGGATCAGACTCGATTGATTTAACCTTGTAAACAAAATAAAAATTAACGGAATACTGATAACTTAACATCAGTAAATGGTGGGTATAGTGGCTTAGTTGATAGAGGCGATTACCTTGAATGAGCAAAATTCTTTCTTTTATGTAAGGTTGGTTATGAGATTTTTAACTTTTTTTCTTATTTTTGTTTTTTCTGCCTGCACAAATGCAACTGAAAAAGGCAAAGAGGCAGTTGTAGTGGATACCTGCGATATTTTCTTTAAAGATCTAGGCCCATGTGTTTATAAAGCAATCACGGTTAATATCGAAGTTAAAAAAATAGCTAATGATGAAAAGTTATTGAAAACGCTTGCTGTTGTGAATGAGGGTAAAACATATTCATTACAGATTGTCAGTGGTACCTCAATGCTTGATGGTGATAGAGGATATGTTTCTTTCGCTGATATTAATTTTGATGGATACCCAGATATAGCAATTACGACATCATTTGGTCTGGCTAATTTATACCTTGATTACTGGGTGTATGATTTACATAGTCATAAATATAAATATATTGGTAATCATGCGGAATTTGAGTTAAATACAAAGCTGAAAACACTCAGTAACGTAATAAAAGTTAATGCTGCGAAATATGAAAATAATACGTATTTTTGGAAAGGTTATAATTTAATTAAGAAAGAATTAAATTATAATTCTAACTAGAATCAATGGGAGCCGACTCGATTGATTTGACCCTGTAAACAAAATAAAAATTAATGGATCATTGATAAAATATCAGCGAGTGAGTACTGTGATAAAAGCATGGGGCAACGTAGCCCCTTAAACCACCTTCGCGTGCTTCCATTCAACCGAAGACCAAGCCAAATGGGGTTGGCAAGCGTCATCGGCAAGCACAATTTCCATGCCTAAAAATCGGGTGAGCGCATCAAGGCCTCTTATTTCTGAAAGGGCACCTTGTAACGTTTTAAAGTGTTGTGGGTTAATATAGAGAACATTGGGGCGATAACCATGTTCATTTTCAAACTGGTTGGCGATTTGAATTAAGAAACTTAACATATCGATTCCTCCAATATTGGGGGTGGAACGGGATCCCACCCTGACTATTTTACGGTGATGCTGCTTTCTTTAATTATCGGCCTCATTTGCTTAATGTTTAACTTCTTGTAGTACATATACTTAAAAAATAATGAATACTGTTATTTGTATTACGGCTTATCAGTTTGCCATTGCCCATCAATAAAATATTGTAAAGGCTGGAAGTGTGTTTTATATGACATTTTTTGTGACTCTGAGTTCCAATAACCCAAATAAAGCCATTTTAAACGGCGCTGCCGAAGCAGTGCGATTTGGTGCTGAATAGCCAGAATCCCCAAACTCAGGTTGGCTAGCTCAGGTTCAAAAAAAGTATATACAGCCGATAAGCCATCGCTTAATTTATCCATCACCGCAACGGCGACTAATTGCTGCTCACGTCTAAATTCGAGTAACTCAGAATCACACCAATGGCTGTTTATCAGATCGTTGTAAGCTATTTTTGAAGATGGATCCATGCCGCCGTTTGGATGGCGTGCCTTTAAGTAACGTGAATATAAATTAAAATGTTCTTCGTTATAACGCACCGGATGAGAAAGGGGAGTGATGTTTGTGTTTTTATTCCAACAACGATGTTGCTGCTTGCTCGCGTTGAACTGCTCAACATTTAATCTGACAGGAACACATAGATGGCAATGCTCACAATGCGGTCGGTAAACATGATTACCGCTGCGTCTAAAACCTAATGTGGCAAGGTAACTATAATGATGTTGTTGTAAATCAAAATCAGGGTTAACGAACAACGTTGTTGCCTGTTGCTCAGGCAAATAGCCACATTCATGTTTGGCCGTTAAACAAAACTCAAGTGTATCGAGTACGTCGGGTTGTTTAATTTGTTGGCTTGAATTTAATGGCATATGCTATTTACAATAAAGTGTTAATTACTTTATAAAGTTAGACGCTTTTATTGCTATTGTCTATTTTGATACTGTGATCGTTCCTGCATTAACCGATAATGCTTGTATTTTAAGTGTTTATGTCAAATTTCCACTGACCAACACGTGAAGATAATTTTAATGTTTGTTGCAATTCAGCTATAAATTGTCTACGCGGAATATCTTTTGCTCCCAGAGTAGTCATATGTTCTGAACTTACCTGTGCATCAATAAAATCAAACTGCCACTGTTTAAGCTGTGAGACTAAATGTGCCAGTGCAACTTTTGATGCATCGGTTTTTCGGCTAAACATCGACTCACCAAAAAAGGCGTGCCCGAGCGATAAGCCATATAATCCTCCCACTAACTTTTGTTCAAACCAGCATTCAACCGAATGTGCATAACCTAGCTGGTGTAATTCACGGTAGGCATCGCGCATTTCATTTGTTATCCATGTGCCAAAGCCATCTTTGCGTGTACTTGCACATTCGGCGATTACTTCATTAAATGCAGTATCTAACGTGACATAAAAGATATTTTTATTCAGTGTTTTTCTTAAGCTCTTAGATGTTTTAAAGTTATTCAATTTTACAACAGCGCGTGGATTAGGTGACCACCACATAATGGGTTGCCCATCACTGTACCAAGGGAAAACACCTTTTTGATAAGCCGCCAATAAACGCTTTGGACTAAGATCGCCACCCACGGCCAACAAGCCATCGGGTTCATCTAATGCCAATTCAACGTCGGGAAAGGTATCAATCAGATTATCAGAAAGTAAATAGGGTGCTGTCATTACAATTAAAGTTAGTTTTATTTAAAAGGTGAATGGCTTTGCATGTCCTGAATATAGTCGTACATGCCTTGTTGTTCATGCTGAACATGTCTGCGTATGATTGTATTAAATTCAGGGTGGGCAATCCAATGTGCCGACCAAGTTTCGGTAGGCAGAAAGCCCCGATAAATTTTATGCTCACCTTGTGCGCCGGGTTCAAAATATTTTAACCCATTGTTAATGCAATATTCTAAACCCTGATAATAGCACAGCTCAAAATGTAAACTATTAAATTCCATATTACAGCCCCAGTGACGGCCATACAAAGTGTTTTCGCCACGTATACAAAATGCGCTTGCAACGTATTGAGTCTTATACTTTGCAAATAAAACAAGAATATTATCCGGCATACTTTTACCAATGGACTTAAAGAAATCCAGACTTAATGTTGCCATGCCTGATTTTTTATCAAAAGTAGAGGTGTAAAAGTTATGAAAGATACGCCATAGTGTATCATCCATGTCATGTCCTGTTTTTATTTCAATGTTGATAGCTTGTTGCTGAATCTGTTTACGCTCACGTTTTATTTTTTTACGGTTCTTTGAATTAAAAAATGACAGATAATGATCGAAGTCAGTATAATTTTTATTCTGCCAGTGAAACTGGCAACCGAGCCGCAGCATCAGGTGCTGACGAATCCCCACGAATATTTTAGAATAATATAATAAAAACAAAAA
>CAYYLL010000012.1:0-77146 GCA_964472525.1 uncultured Thioalkalispiraceae bacterium
ACTATCGTGATGAATTTCAATATCATATTGATCACGGTAAGTGCATGGTCGGTAGCAAAGCGTAAGGTTATTGAACAGTATGGCTAAGATTGAAATTAATGGTATTCCGCTTGAAGTAGCCGATGGCACGATGCTGATCGAAGCTGCGGACGAGGCGGGTATTACTATCCCACGTTTTTGTTACCATAAAAAATTATCGGTCGCAGCAAATTGCCGTATGTGTTTGGTTGATGTTGAAAAAGCACCGAAGCCATTACCCGCTTGTGCAACACCGGTTACTGATGGGATGAAAGTTTTCACCCAATCATCTAAGGCCATAGAAGCACAACAAAGTGTGATGGAATTTTTATTGATTAACCACCCACTTGATTGCCCTATTTGCGATCAAGGTGGTGAGTGTCAGTTGCAAGATATTGCAATGGGTTTTGGTAAATCAGAATCACGTTATACTGAGCGTAAACGTGTGGTTGCTGATAAAAATATTGGCCCATTAATCGCAACAGAAATGACACGCTGCATTCATTGTACTCGTTGTGTTCGTTTTGGTCAGGAGATTGCTGGCATTATGGAACTTGGCGCAACCGGCCGAGGTGAAGCAACCCTTATTTCAACCTATGTTGCACGAACCGTTGACTCTGAAATGTCTGGCAATGTTATCGATTTATGTCCGGTGGGCGCATTAACGTCCAAGCCTTATCGTTACCATGGTCGACCATGGGAAAACATTCATGCCGAAAGCATAGCGGCACACGATTGCATTGGTTCGAATGTGATTGTTGAAACACGCCGCAATAAAGTGATGCGCGTGTTACCCAAAGAAAATGAATCCATTAATGAAATGTGGCTGTCTGATCGCGACCGTTATAGTTATTTAGGGTTACAAGCAGCCGACCGTCTTGAGCAACCGATGATTAAACAGGGCAATGACTGGAAAGTGGTTGATTGGCAAACCGCATTAAACTATGCCGTTGAAGGTTTAAAAACAGTCATCGAAAAAGACGGTGAGGATAAAGTGGGTGGTTTGATCTCACCTAATGCAACCACTGAAGAAATGTACTTAATGCAGAAACTACTGCGTGGCTTAGGCATTAATAATATTGACCATCGTTTAAGACAATCAGACTTTAACAATCAGTCTGGTGCGCCATTATATCCTGCATTGAATATGAATATTGCCGATCTGGAAGATGTGAATGCCGCCTTATTAGTGGGCTCATACATTCGCAAAGATCAACCGATTGCGGCTCACCGTTTACGTAAGGCGAATCGTAAAGGCGCAACAATGATGGCGATTAATCCATTGGATTATGACTTTAACTTTACCGTAAGCACCAATATTGTAAGCGCACCATCCAAAATGGTGGCTGATTTAGCCGCTGTTGCAAAAGCCTTACTGGATTCCGGTGCAAAAGCGGATGAACTTTCAGGTTTAGAGAGTTTAATAAAAGGTGTGACCGTAACGGACGAACACAAAATGATTGCCGACTCATTGAAGCAGGCCGACAATGCCGTTGTTATTTTGGGCACTCAAGCACATTTACAAAATAATTTATCTGATTTATATGCGTTAAGCTATGCTGTTGCAACCTTAGCCGGTTGCCCATTAAGCGATTTAACCGAAGGTGCTAATTCAGCGGGAGCATGGCTAGTGGGCGCGGTTCCTCATCGTGGCATTGCCGGTTCGGATGCAACTGAAGGTTTAGATGCGTATGCAATGACAACACAGGCACTCAATGCCTATTTGTTATTTAACGTCGAACCAGAATATGACTGTGCTTCTTCAGCCGCCGCATTACAGAGTGTGAACGATGCTGATTTTGTTGTGAGCTTTGCATCCTTTGCATCCGAAACAACAAAAGCTTATAGCGATGTTTTATTACCGATTACCGCGTTTACCGAAACAGCCGGTAGTTATGTGAATGCACAAGGTACATGGCAGAGTTTTAATGCCAGTGTTTCACCTGAGTCGGATATTCGCCCGGGTTGGAAAGTATTACGTGTGCTTGGCAATTTATTTGATGTAGATGGTTTTGACTTTGTGAGCATTGAAGATGTTCATTCGGAACTACAAACGCAAACATCATCAGCAACTCAACGCGATTATCAATGGCAGCCACCAACGACAATAGATAGTAAGGCTTCGGGCGTTGAACGAATTGGCGTATTACCCATTTATTCTGTTGACAGCCTTGTGCGTCGTTCGCAAGCACTACAGGCAACCAACGAGGTTGCTGGTAACAGTGTGATTGTTAACTCAGCGTTAGCTAAGCAGCAGGGTTTAAAAGAAGATGGAACAGTAAAAATAGTTCAGAACGGAAATACGATTACAATGCCCGTTATTATTGACGATGGTGTTGCGGATAACAGTGCATTAGTTGCGGTCGCGGTGAGTGAAACAACTGCTTTAGCCGATGGCTATGGAAGTGTTGAAATTACAACAATTTAGCAATGACAGCCAGTTACATTAATGGCTTAAAACGATAAGAGAAAATTTAGAGTTCATAATATGTTTGATTGGTTAAGTTCATTTTTTACAACGTTTTTACCCGAACCATTGGTGGTTGTGGTTATTATCGTGATTAAAATTGTCATTATCATGTTGCCGCTCATGTTATCTGTGGCTTACCTGACATTAGCTGAACGAAAAATTATTGGTGCCATGCAGGTGCGAATGGGGCCAACGCGTGTTGGTTGGCGTGGTTCGTTACAACCCATTGCCGATGCAATGAAATTAATGTTTAAAGAAATTATTATTCCAACGGGTGCAAATAAGCTTTTATTTTTAATGGCCCCTGTTTTATCTATTGCCCCTGCATTGGCCGCATGGGCCGTTATTCCGTTTGATGCGGAAAAGGTATTAGCCCCTGTGGATGCGGCTTTACTTTATATATTGGCAATCACCTCGATTGGTGTTTACGGAGTGATTATTGCGGGCTGGGCTTCTAACTCCAAATATGCCCTGTTAGGCGCGATGCGTTCTGCGGCACAAATTGTATCCTATGAAATTGCAATGGGCTTTTCTCTGGTGGGTGTATTGCTCGCAGCCGGAAGTATGAACTTTGGTAAAATCGTAGAAGCACAGGCAGGCATGGGCTTTTTAAGTTGGTTCTGGTTACCTTTATTCCCTTTATTTATTGTTTACTTTATTTCCGGTGTTGCGGAAACAAATCGTGCGCCGTTTGATGTGGCTGAAGGTGAATCTGAAATTGTTGCCGGTTTCCATGTTGAATACTCGGGCATGACGTTTGCAGTTTTCTTTTTAGCTGAATACGCCAATATGATTTTAATTGCCGGTCTGGCAGCTATTATGTTTATGGGCGGTTGGTTGTCACCGTTTGACGGGATTAACTTCAACTTGTTTGGAATCCCCCTTAATTTAGAACTTTGGTTTGCATGGGTGCCAGGAATGATCTGGTTCTTCCTGAAAATTGCCTTCTTCCTGTTTTTCTTTTTATGGCTTCGTGCAACCTTCCCGCGTTATCGTTACGATCAAATCATGCGTTTGGGTTGGAAAGTGTTTATCCCCGTTACCATAGTGTGGATTTTAGTGGTCGGCATATTTGTACTGGCAGGTTTGCCACCATGGTGGAATTAGAACGATGAAAGCATTTATTAAAAGTTTATTTTTGATTGAGATGTTAAAAGGTTTGCAACTTACCGGGCGTTATTTTTTTGCGCGTAAAGTAACGTTGCAGTACCCAGAAGAAAGGGCGCCAATTTCCCCTCGTTTTCGAGGCTTGCATGCACTGCGTCGCTATCCTAATGGTGAAGAACGTTGTATTGCCTGTAAATTATGTGAGGCGGTTTGTCCTGCTTTAGCGATTACAATTGAGTCAGCA
The DNA here is from genome assembly GCA_964472525.1 of uncultured Thioalkalispiraceae bacterium. Taxonomy (GTDB): domain Bacteria; phylum Pseudomonadota; class Gammaproteobacteria; order UBA6429; family Thiohalophilaceae; genus SZUA-37. The sequence goes on from CAYYLL010000012.1 coordinate 3,840, forward strand.
CAACGAGATGATGGTACACGTCGCACAACAAGATATGATATTGATTTATCTAAATGTATTTTTTGTGGCTATTGCGAAGAATCTTGCCCAGTAGATTCGATTGTAGAGACACATATTTATGAATATCACGGTGAAGTGCGTGGTGATTTATATATGACGAAAGAAAAATTACTTGCAGTGGGCGATAAGTATGAAGCAAATATTGCGAGTGCGCGCGCTAATGATTCACAGTATCGGTAAATAAAATGAGTATAGAACAAGTCATCACTTATATTTTTGCAGCATTTTCGATAGCGAGTGCGTTAATGGTTATTACTGCCAAAAATCCTGTTCAAGCTGCTTTATCATTGGTGCTAACATTTTTTCTGTCTGCAGGCATTTGGTTAACACTTGAAGCCGAGTTTCTCGCAATAACATTGGTACTAGTTTATGTAGGAGCAGTGATGGTGTTGTTCCTATTCGTGGTGATGATGCTAGATATTAATATGGCTCAGTTACGCGCAGGCTTTATTCGTTATTTGCCGATAGGTTTATTAGTCGCTATTTTAATGGCGGTATTACTGATTATGGCAGTGGGACCAGCCCATTTTGGATTGGAACAGTTTGCAGCTCCTGCCCGACATGCCGCAGGTTACAGTAATGTGCATGAATTAGGGATGGTGATGTATACCGTGTATGTTTATCCCTTTGAGATTGCGTCGGTTATTCTGGTGGTTGCTATTATTGCTGCCATTGCGCTTACGTTACGACGTCGTCCGGCAACAAAACGACAGGATCCCGTGCAACAAATTGCGGTACAACCAGCTGATCGTATGCGCATTGTTGAAATGAAAACTGAAGCTAAGAAATAAATTATTTAAAGAGTACAAAAAAATGGCATTGTCAGATTATTTAATATTTAGTGCGATACTTTTTAGTATTAGTGTGGCCGGTATTTTCCTGAACCGGAAGAATATTATTATTATTTTGATGTCGATCGAATTAATGTTGTTGGCGGTTAACACTAACTTTATTGCTTTTTCGTTTTATTTGAATGATCTCGCAGGACAAGTTTTTGTGTTCTTTATTCTAACGGTTGCTGCTGCTGAAGCTGCAATCGGGTTAGCCATTTTAGTTGTGTTGTTCCGTAATAAGAGAACAATTAATGTTGAAGAGCTAGATTCTCTTCACGGGTAAATAGTCAAAGTGATAGGGCTTTATTGTGTTTGAAGATATGCAAACAGTTTATATATGGGTAGTACTTGCACCGCTGATAGGTGCCATCGTTGCTGGCTTGTTCGGTAAGGTTGTTGGCCGTGTCGGTTCGCATCTGGCTGCCATTGCCGGTGTGACTATTGCCTTTGTTCTGTCTCTGGTTGTTTTTAAAAATATCATTATTGATGGCGCTGCTACTTTTAATGGTAGCGTTTACACTTGGATGGTTAGCGATGGTATTCATTTTGAAGTGGGCTTTTTAATTGACAAATTAAGCGCACTGATGATGGTTGTTGTGAGTTTTGTTTCTTTAATGGTACATATCTACACGATTGGTTATATGAAAGACGATGATGGTTATCAACGTTTCTTCAGTTATATCGCTTTGTTTACTTTTGCCATGCTTATGCTAGTTATGTCGAATAACTTTATGCAGTTATTCTTTGGTTGGGAAGCCGTTGGTCTGGTCTCTTATTTATTGATTGGTTTCTGGTATAAAAAGCCGACTGCAATTTACGCTAACTTAAAAGCATTTTTAGTGAATCGTGTTGGTGATTTTGGTTTCTTGCTGGGTATTGCCGCCGTGTTGATGTACTTCGGTAGCCTCGATTATGCAACCGTGTTTAGTAATGTTGACAAGGTGAATAATTTAACGATGAGCATTCTACCTAATCAACAATGGTCTGTTATCACGGTGATCAGTATTCTGCTGTTTATTGGTGCTATGGGTAAATCGGCGCAAGTGCCTTTGCATGTTTGGCTGCCTGACTCAATGGAAGGCCCAACGCCTATCTCTGCATTAATTCATGCGGCAACCATGGTCACAGCGGGTATTTTTATGGTTGCGCGAATGTCTCCCTTGTTTGAGCTTTCAACGACTGCACTTTCGTTTGTTATGATCATTGGCGCAACAACCGCATTGTTTATGGGCTTCCTAGGTTTGGTTCAGAATGATATTAAGCGTGTGATTGCCTATTCAACTTTATCGCAACTTGGTTATATGACGGTTGCTTTAGGTGCTTCTGCCTATAGTGCCGCTATCTTCCATTTAATGACACATGCATTCTTTAAAGCTTTGTTATTTCTTGCTGCGGGCTCGGTCATTATCGCGATGCACCATGAACAGGATATGCGTAAAATGGGCGGCCTGCGGAAATATCTACCCATTACCTGGATTACCTCACTCATTGGTTCACTTGCATTAATTGGTACACCGGGTTTTGCCGGCTTTTTCTCAAAAGACTCTATTATTGAAGCGGTAGAACTTTCAACAACGCCGGGTGCATCGTATGCTTACTTTGCTGTATTGGCGGGCGTGTTTATTACGGCTCTGTATAGTTTCCGCTTGTACTTCTTGGTATTTCATGGCAAAGAACGTATGGATGAACATACGCGCTCTCACTTACATGAGCCGTCATGGGTTGTGACCTTACCGTTAGTTCTGTTGGCCATTCCATCTATTTTTGCCGGTTATATCTATGTTAGTGACATGGCTTTTGGTAATTTCTTTGGTGATGCTATTTTCGTTTTGCCCCAACATGATGTGTTAGGTGAATTAGCGAAAGAATTTCATGGCCCTGCATCTATGATGCTGCATTCGTTGACTACACTGCCATTTTTACTTGCGGTTAGTGGTGTTGTGACTGCGTGGTTCCTTTATATGAAGCGTCCGGATCTTCCGGCAGTTATCCAACAACGATTGTCTTTGCTGTACAGCATTTTTATCAACAAATATGGTTTTGACCGATTTAATGAAATCGTATTTGCTGGTGGTAGTCGTGGCCTCGGTAAAATATTCTGGCGATACCTTGATGTAAAATTGATTGATAGTTTTATTGTTAATGGTTCAGCTAAAACAGTGGGTTGGGTTTCGTTAATATTACGCCGTATGCAAACCGGTTATCTTTACACTTATGCTTTTGCCATGATTTTAGGTTTAGTTGGCTTGTTAGCAATATTTGTACACAAGTTATTTTAAATAAAGGTTGTTTTAAATGTTTATGGATTGGCCCTTATTAAGTTTAGTGATTTGGACACCCGTTGTAGGTGGCATACTGGTATTGGCAACGGGTAATGATAAAAATGCAATGGAAGCGAGAGTGTTAACACTGATAGTGTCTATTGCTACGTTCTTGCTTTCATTACCGTTGTATACTGATTTTAATACTCAAGTTTCAACGATGCAATTTGTTGAATATATCCCATGGATTGAACGTTTTAATATTAATTACCATTTGGGCGTTGATGGGATATCCATGCCGCTAATACTCTTAACCTCGTTTATAACTGTGATTGTTGTTATTGCCGGTTGGGAAGTGATTAAAACCCGTGTTGCTCAGTACATGGCGGCATTCCTTATTATGGAAGGACTGATGATTGGCGTCTTTGCTGCTTTAGATGCCGCGGTTTTTTACGTGTTTTGGGAAGCGATGTTGATTCCCATGTTTATAGTCATTGGTGTATGGGGCGGGCCGCGCCGAGTTTATGCAACGATTAAGTTTTTTCTATACACCTTTTTTGGTTCAGTCTTTATGTTAATCGCCTTGCTGTATCTTGCGATACAGGCGGGCAGCTTTGAAATACTGGATTTTCACGCGCTTAAGTTAAGTCTGGATCAACAAATATTAATCTTTATTGCTTTCTTACTTGCCTTTGCCGTTAAGATACCAATGGTTCCAGTGCATACATGGTTGCCGGATGCGCATGTTGAGGCTCCAACCGGTGGTTCGATTGTACTGGCTGCCATCATGTTAAAACTGGGTGCCTACGGTTTTTTACGTTTTTCTTTACCCATTACACCGGATGCAAGCGCAACGCTTGACTGGCTAATCATTGGACTATCCTTGATAGCCATTGTTTATATTGGTTTTGTGGCATTGGCTCAGCAAGATATGAAAAAATTAATTGCGTATTCATCTATTTCGCATATGGGTTTTGTTACATTAGGATTTTTTATTATCTTTGCCATTGCTCGAAAGGATGCAAGTATGGCCGGTGCTGTAATGGGAATTGAAGGTGGCATCGTGCAAATGATATCGCATGGTTTTATTTCAGCAGCCATGTTCTTCAGTGTGGGGGTTATGTATGACCGCATGCATTCTCGGCAAATAAATGATTATGGTGGTGTGGTGAATACCATGCCTGTTTTTGCTGCATTTATGGTTTTATTTTCTATGGCCAATGCAGGTTTACCCGGCACATCCGGTTTTGTTGGTGAATTTATGGTGATACTGAGTGCCTTTAAAGCGAATTTCTGGTATGCCTTTTTTGCTGCATTTACTTTAATCATTGGCGCAGCCTATACCTTATGGATGGTGAAACGTGTTATTTTCGGAGATATCGCAAATGATAAGGTCGCAAAATTAAAAGATGCCAATGGGCGTGAAATACTGATTTTAAGTATTTTAGCTGTCGTAGTTTTGTTTTTTGGTTTATACCCGGAACCTCTCGTTAAAGTAATGGGGCCGAGTGTCGAAAATTTATTACAGCATGTTATGCAATCAAAATTAAATTAATTGTTGTTTAAGAGATAAAAATAATGAGTTTTGAAATACCTAATGTAATGCCCGCATTGCCAGAAATATTCATTTTGAGTATGGCTTGCATTATTTTGGTGGTTGATTTGTTTTTAAGCCAAGCAAGTCGCGGCGCGACCTATATGTTATCTCAGGCAACATTGATTATTGCCGTGCTAATAACCGTAGCAACGTTTACCAACACACCGGTTTTATCCTTTAGCGATACCTTTATAAGAGATGGTATTGCTGATGTACTTAAAATAGCGGTTTATATCGCTACCTTTATGGCCTTTTTGTACGCCAAAGATTATTTAAAAGATCGCGGTTTATTCAAAGGTGAATTCTACGTACTCGGTCTGTTCGCTGTTTTGGGTATGATGATTCTTATTTCTGCGCATAATTTTTTAACTATTTATCTTGGTTTAGAGCTACTTTCATTATCCTTATACGCCCTGGTTGCGCTACATCGTGATTCGGTACAGGCTTCTGAAGCGGCAATGAAATATTTTGTACTTGGAGCCATTGCATCCGGTATGTTGTTATATGGTATGTCGATGATCTATGGCATTACCGGCAGCTTGGATTTAGCGGTGGTGAGTGCTAACGCTCCCCATGTAAGCGATCAACTTGTGCTTGTGTTTGGTATTGTTTTCCTAATGATTGGTATTGCTTTTAAATTGGGTGCAGTGCCTTTCCATATGTGGGTACCTGACGTTTACCATGGTGCGCCTACCGCAGTGACTATTTTTATTGGTTCGGCACCTAAATTAGCAGCATTTGCGATGTTAATGCGTTTATTAATCGATGGCTTGGGTTCAGTTAGTGCGCAATGGCAAGATATACTTATTTTACTGGTGCTGCTATCACTCGCCGTTGGTAATATTGTTGCGATTGCTCAGGTTAATATTAAACGCATGTTGGCGTATTCGACCATTTCACATATCGGTTTCTTAATGCTAGGTGTGGTAGCTGGAACAGCAGAGGGTGTCTCTGCATCGATGTTTTATGCGATTACTTACACACTGATGTCGTTAGGCAGTTTTGGCATGATTATTCTTTTAAGCCACAAAGGTTTTGAAGCTGAAAAACTCGATGATTTTAAAGGTTTAAATCAACGTAGTCCTTGGTATGCTTTTTTAATGATGATCTTGATGTTTTCAATGGCTGGAGTTCCACCCTTCTTGGGTTTCTGGGCAAAATTATCAGTTTTAAGTGCCGTTATTTCTGTTGACCTAACATGGTTAGCCGTTGCTAGTGTCATTTTCTCAATCATTGGTGCTTTTTATTATATTCGTATTATTAAGATTATGTATTTTGATAGTACGGAAAACAGTGAGCCAATTCATTGCTCTAAAGATATGTCATGGTTGATCAGTGCTAATGCAATTGCGGTACTGTTAATTGGTATATTCCCGGGTGAATTATTAAGCCTTTGCTTAAGGGTAGTTTCTGCTAGCTAATTTTTAGCAAAGTTTGTACTTATGGGCAACAGTGTTCTTTTATTACTCATTTTTTCATTTGTCGTTGCCAATATTCCCTGGTTAAGCGAACGCTTCTTTATTATTTTTAATCCACCTTTTGGTGGAAAAAAGTGCATTTGGATGAGATTACTCGAATGGCTGGTTTTTGCCTGTTTTGCCGTGTTGTTTGCATGGGGGCTTGAGCAAAAAACAATCGGCACTGTTCACTCCCAGAGTTGGGAGTTTTACGCCATATTTTTGAGTTTATTTGTGGTATTTGCATTCCCATCATTTATTTATCGACATCTGATCTTACATCTCCTACAACGTAAGTCTTTGTAAAATAAACTGTTATATCATTTATTGCAGTTTGCACCACTAATAGTTTGACTTGACACATAACTTCGCAAAAATCTGAAGAGTTGCTAAACTTGTTGCAAAATGCAATTAATAAAGTTACTTATTCGATGCCACTACGTTTAAAATTTTTCCTCGTCTTTTCCTTACTAACAAGTATTCCCTTACTTATTTTGTTGTTTGGCGTGGTCGAACGTATGGAAGTTGAAATTACGCAACGTACCGAATCTGAACTGCAAACCACGCTCGACAAAATGGCAGGTGAAGTGGAGTTGATCCTTAATAGCCAAAAGTCCATTGCAAATGGTTTAGCTCGTGTGCCTGCCGTACGTGAGTTTGCAGCCAGTCATTCTTTAGAGGAGTATCAAGAAAACCCTAATTTGTATAAACAACGTGCAGAAGTATTAGAGCAGTTCTTTATCAATTACCAACATTCGGTTACCAGTATTCAAGCTCTTCGATTCCTTGATAGCAGCGGCAAAACGTTGGTTAAAGTGAAAGAAGGTAAGCCTATTGCGGCAAAACTTTTTGATAAAAAATCTAAACATATGTATGTGGCAAATCAGGCTTCAAGGCCATTTTTCCAGAATGCCTTAAAAGGTGATCAGAAAGTTGTAATGTCCAATTTTGAACTTGGGCAAGTGATGCCGGGTGCTGACTTTTGCCCGGCAATGGTTCGTTATTCGGTTCCTATTAAAGATGAGCTTGATCAGGTGGAGGGCGTGTTAGTTGTTAACATGTGGGGGCAACGTGTGGACAAAACGATGGAAGCCGCATTGGGTGGTTACCCGGGGAATGCTTATATCGTTGAAGTGAGTGATGACCCTCAACGTGATGGTATTTATTTATACAATAAGGATCCTGCAAAACGATTTGCAAATCAGGTCGGTAGTGGTTATCGTTTATCAACCGAACTCACCCCGGCCGAATGGAACAATGTACGTAATTCTAATGTATATGATTCACTGTATAAAAATGACGGCCGGATGTTCTTTTTTCGAAAAGTTAAACCCTACCCTAAAAAAGATACACAATGGTTGATCGTTATTGAAGTTGCAACCGATTTTGTTTTAGCACCAATTAAAAATATGCGTGAGTCAATCTGGATGTTACTTGCCTTGTTGCTCGTGATTAGTCTGGCTTTTGCTGTGTGGGCTGCATTCCAACTTGCAAAACCAGTGCAATTACTAGCTAGTATTATTACGCGTTACGCCGATGGTGAACATTCGATTCGCTATGATGCCAATGCGAAAGATGAAATAGGATTTGCAGGACGTGCTTTTAATTATTTGGTCTCCTGTTTGGAAAAAGCGGAAGATGAGCGAGATAAAGCTGAACGTGCCGTTTGCCAGTCTGAACGTCTTGCTTCTATAGGGCAGTTGGCGGCGGGTATTGGGCATGAAATTAATAATCCGTTAATGAATATCACATCACTTGCTAGTCTGGTTGAAGATGAAATAAAGGATAAAAGTCCTCAAGCGGCAAGTGATTTAAAATTATTGCAAACCGAAGTAAAACGCTGTGCCAATATTGTGCAGGGTATCCTCAACTTTGCTAAAGAAAATGAACCTCAATTTAAAGAGTTCGATATGAGTGGGCTGGTTAATGAAACATTATCATTACTGCATCATCGAATTGAAACAGCACAAATTCATTTAGTGACACAAGTTCATTCACCTTTAAACATGGTGGGTGATCCTAATATGTTACAACAGGTTTTAGTGAATATTATTTTAAATGCAATACAGGCATCGCCCGAAGAATGTAATATTTTTATTTCAGGTTCAATCAATAATGAATTTGTTCTTATTGAAGTACTGGATAATGGTAAAGGTATTGATAATAATCATGTATCAAAAATATTTGATCCGTTTTTTACAACCAAGCAGGAAGGTGAAGGTACTGGACTTGGGCTATCAGTCAGTTACGGTATTGTTAAACGCCATGGCGGTACGATTAATATTGAAAAGGTCGTTCCAACTGGGGTGAAGGTGAGTATTGTTCTACCGATTAAAGCATGTAATCAAAATAAAAGTAAGGTTAAAACTCCAATTCATCCGACTCAAGAAGGTCGGTCAATTGCGACGCATATCGCTGACGTAAAGAACAAAGCAGGGGCAGTCTATGTCAAATAAGCCATTAAGAGTCATGTTTGTTGATGATGATGTTATTACCGGTAAGGTAATGAAACGTAATTGTGATAATACTGGTTATGCTTGTCAGGTATTTACCGATGCAGAGAGCTGCCTGAATAAATTTGCACAAGTGGGCGCCGATTTGGTGATCACTGATCTGCGAATGCCTGGTATGACAGGGTTTGATTTACTCAGTGAGTTACGTCAAATTGATGCTGATATTCCAGTACTCGTAATGACCGGATATTCATCTGTTGAAAATGCAGTTGAAGCGATGAAACGTGGAGCGAGTGATTTTATTAAAAAACCATTCGACTTTAATGAACTGCAGTTAATGATTGAACGTAGCATGAAAGCGGCACAGATTAATAATGAGAATAAATTATTAAAACGTCGTTTAGGTTCTAGGCGTAATCGGTTTGGATTAATTGGCGACACGCAAGCAATGAAAAGCCTGTTTGATACGATTGACAAGCTCACCGATGTGGACTGTTGTGCTGTTATTTTAGGCGAACCTGGCACCGGCAAAGAACAGGTTGCCAGGGCTTTACATGAACATAGTCCACGTAAAACCGGAGCATTTGTAAGTGTGGATTGTAGCCAAATAAATGAAACTGTTTTTCATCGACAAATATTTGGCCATGTTCAGCATGGCGTTAATGATGCCACCTTGAATATGAAAGGTTTGGTAGAACAAGCGAATGGTGGTACCTTATTTTTGGATGATATTGGGAACCTTTCTGAAGATACACAAGTTAAACTGTTGCGAGTACTCGACGATAAATATATCCAACGTGTTGGTAGTACCACCCAAATTCCTATTGATATTCGTGTTATTTCGGCTAGTCATGATGATATCGATTTGCTTGTGCAGCAAGGAAAAATAAGAACAGATTTTTACAGTCGTTTAAGTGTTGTTAGCGTGATGGTGCCATCATTAGATGAACGTCGTGATGATATACCTGCTTTAGTTGAATCATTTGTGCTTGAGTTTGCCGAGCGTTATAACCGTAAAGTACAGGGTTATGACAGCGTTTCATTGCATCGCCTTTGTCAAGCAAACTGGAGCGGGAACGTACGCGCATTACGTAATGCCGTTGAGCGTAGTATTATTTTAGCTGATGGGCCAATACTAAAATGGCAATCGGATGCAGACACGCTACCTGAGGATAATGGTATCTTGCAGTTCTCAAGTGATGAGTTTGTGTCACTCGTTGAGCTTGAATATGAATACATTAGCCATGTTTTAAATTGTTTTAAGGGCAAAAAAACCAAGGTTGCTAAAATCCTTGGGATTGATAAAACCACGCTATGGCGGAAGCTAAGACGCTATGATAATAGTGATGAGCACATCTAATTCATTAAATGCTAATAAACTTAAGTGTGCATTTTGCATCGCTTATACGATTAGGATTAACTAAAGATTTCAAGCACTTATCTTTATAGGGGGTAGTGCATGGAAATACATGGACAAACTTGTTTACATCATGGATAGATTTTTGTTGTAATTAACGTGTTAGTCAATAACACAAAATTAAATAGGTTGTAAAACCTGAGAGGAGAATTAAATGAAATTATCAATAACTAAAGCACTGGTTCTTGCGGCTGCATTAATCGGTTTATCTGTATCAGCGGTTCAAGCAGGTAATGCTAAAAATGGCTATAACAAACAAAAAGTTGTTTATCACGTTAACAATATTCATACAGCAACAGGTGCATTACGTAATGTTAAAAATCACTTAAATGCTGTTGGTGATAAAAACCTTGATATTATTGTTGTTACACACAGCAGTGGCGCTTTTGCCTTAGTTGATGGCTCTATGGGCAAGAAAAATAAGAAAGGTAAAGTTTATAACTTTACTGATACGATTGCTGCTCTTGCTAACCGTGGTGTTCGCTTTCAAATTTGTGCAAACACTATTCGTGGTAAGCATATCAATAAAAATAAAATCAACGAAAATGCAGAAATTGTACCTTCAGGTGTAGCACAAATTGCTGATCTTGAACAAAAAGGTTACCTGTATATTAAACCTTAATCGGGTTTAATTTTGTAGGATATTAAACGAGTGCTATCGCACTCGTTTTTTTAGGCCTAAATTTTTTACTAGAGAATTCAGTGTATAAAAAAACACGCCGATAATAGCGTGTTTTTATGGGGGAGGGAGGTTGGTTTTAACTAATTTTAATTTCTTTCCCGCCTTTGTCTCCAGTGTTATCGACCCATGAAATTTTTAATGTGTCACCCTTCTTCGCACCACTGAATCTGAATGAAATAAAAGGGTTTTTGGAAACGCCCGGCCCCCAGTAGCATGTTAAAACAAGTTGTCCATTATGCTCACATTTTACTTCGGTGATATAGTGTGCAGGAATCTTTTTCCCCGTTGCTTTATCTTTGCGTAGACCTGTTTCCATTGGATGGAAGATAATTGCTTTAACGGTTGCTTTATTGTCTTTAACCCAAGCACGTATTTTCATTTTCTTTTTAGCCATAATCTTTTCCTATATTTCCTAAATAGTATTAGCCGTTTATTGATATGTGCGAATTAACCGCCACAACCGCCTAGGGTTACTTTTACGGCTTTTTTAGCTTTGTATGTTTTGCCACCTGCTTTTATATAAACCAAAATATCAGATGTTTTTGCCATTTTAAGTCGAGTTGTTACAAATCCATCTGTATTGGCAGCAAGGTCATAGCTTGCGGATAATGGTGATGGGTTAACGGGTACAAAAAGACTAATTGATTCAGTATTTGGGATTTTTGATTTGACAGTGACAGAAACAACGGCACCATTTTCTGCAATATCCGGTGCTTCAACAACAATGTCTTTGCTGTCAGAGGCCTTAGTGCTTCCAATGATAGCGTTTATTGCCGCATCAACTTTTTTAGCTTTAAATGCTTTGGTCGGCCATGCAGCTAAAACAGTTGAAGGGGTTAGAAGCCCTGCGCTAGCGGCAACGGCGACTGTCCCTGCAGCCATAGTGGCTGATAAAAAGGTTCGACGCTGTGTATTCATAAATTATACTCCTCTACGCGAATAGTCACGGGTTGTAATTATATTTTGATATTGCACTTTATCATATCGGCTGAAAAACGCAGTTCTTTAATGAGTTGCTTGAATTTTAAGCCTAATTTATTTGCAAAATGCACTATTTATTCTGTTATCGCGCTTTAGTCCTGTTTTCTTCCTTTTTGTTCGCTGAAAATATAAATAAAAGCTAAATTAATCATAAAACTACTTGTCAATTTTTCGACACATCGATACAATGCGCTCCTTCTGATGCGGGGTGGAGCAGCCTGGTAGCTCGTCGGGCTCATAACCCGAAGGTCGTAAGTTCAAATCTTGCCCCCGCTACCAAATTAAAGTTAGGGTTTTCAGTAGGTTATAACTTATTGGAAACCCTTTTTTATTTTAGTATTTCCTAATTGTGGCAAATTTGAGCCTTTTAGCTTATATCCTTTTACATTCCCGAGTCACGCAAGCTTATTTGTAAAAGCTGTTTTTAGCTTTGTAACCACCCCTTCAATGACCAATTATTTCTAAAGCCTAATGTTGTATTGCCGACAGGTGATTAGGCTACTACTTATATTTAACGATTCGGTGAGTATTTTATTGTCGTGCTAAGACGATAAAATCATATGATGGGGATCTGAGCTTTGTGAACAGCAAGAAAAATCCTATAAAAAACAGCGTATTCTTTCGTTTAAATGTATTTACAATTTTAACGCTTGTTATTCTGGTCATTTTCACCATTAGTGTGACAAAAATAATTGTTAGGCCGCAACTGGAATCCCGCTTTCGCAATATGGCAAGTCAAGCAGGAGATACGATTCTTGCGGACTTCACTACCGATCTCTATAAGGCTAAAACATTATCTAGAGTTATTGCTAACTGGTCGGAGAAGGCAGAGCCGATCACTTCTTTATATAAGCGCACTTTACCAATACTGATTGATTTAAAATCGGAAGAAGATTTTATTGCCGGTGGGGGTATTTGGCCAGAGCCATATGCTTTTGACAAAAATGCTGCGCGTCGTAGTTTTTTCTGGGGACGAAACAAGTCAGGTATTTTAGAATACTTTGATGATTATAATAAAATGGAAGGGACCGGATATCACCATGAGGAATGGTATGTACCCGTAAGATTGTTGCCAAAGAATACGGTTTATTGGTCACAAGCATATACTGATCCTTATACCCTACAATCCATGGTTACGTGCAGTACCCCAATCTACATTAAGAATAAATTTTTTGGTGTTGCAACAATTGATATTAAACTAGATGGCTTACAGAAGAATATCCAACAAGTTGTCTCTGAATTTCATGGCTATGGATTTGTTTTAGACCGATTCAATCAAGTAGTTTTTTATTCACGAGAAATAAAGTTACCTAAGAGTAAAATATTTTATGGATATGATGGCATTTTGGAAGTGAGTGCCAGCTATAAGCCAGTTATGGATAAGATTTTAAGCTTAGAAACATCATCAGAACAATTCAAAAAAAACCAGAAAGTTCTTATTAATAAGAATAAGGCTTATTTTTTGAAAAATCTAAATGGGTTATCAGAGAAGAATATAAACTTACTGTCTTTTGATATGGCCAATAAGATTTTATTGGAAGCAGGCACCAGAAATAAATTAATTGATCAAATTGAAATTAAAGATGACCCTATTTTAGATGGAGGCTCAACAGCACTTGTTTTTTATATGCCGGAAACAAACTGGAAACTAATACTATTTTTACCTCAACGTCCTACTGAACTTGCTGTTTCTGAAATTACTAAAGATATAAGCTGGTTTCAATCTATTGCCATTACTTTAATGTTTTTAAGTGGTGTCTGGTTAATGTATCTGCTAATAGTAAAGCCTTTAAAACAAATGATATCCCAGCTAAAGAATAGTGTCATTGAAAAAGAGGGCGATTTAAGCTTGTTGACAGTAAAAGGTAAAAGGTAAAGGGGAAATTGCTGAGCTAGTAACGGCTTTTAATAAGAAAACAGTCAAATTATCAACGGTATTAAAGGAAGTACGAAAACTAGAAGAAGAAAAAAGTAAACGCTTACTTGATTTTACTCAGTCAATCAATGATGCAATTATTGTAATCAATGATGAAGGGAAAATTGTATTTTGGAATAAATCAGCAAATAAAATATTTGGTTATTCAGTTGGTGAAATTTTATATGAAAACATACGATGTATTATTCCAGAAAAATTTCATGCCACTCATGATGCCGAATTAAGAAAAGCTGTGTTGTCAGGTAAAGTAAAAAATGAATATGCTATTCGTGAGTTGCCAGCCGTTACTAAAAAAGGTAAACATTTATTGGTAGAGTTAACCTTGTCAGTATCTATTTCTAATGGTGAACAATTATTTACAGCAATTTTACGAGATATTACTGAACGTAAAAAGGTGGAAAATGACCTTAAAAAAGCCAATCAGAGTAAGTCTGAATTTTTATCTAATATGTCTCATGAATTAAGAACACCCATGCATGCTATTTTAAGTTATTCAAATTTTGGTCTTAAGCGTATCGATCTGGCAACACGTGAAAAATTATCAAATTATTTTCAGCGGATTAATGTTAGTGGTAAGCGGTTATTGCTTTTGTTAAATGATTTACTAGATATGTCAAAATTAGAAGCGGGAAAAATGAAGTTAACAATCACAATCAGTAGTCTTTATTCATTGATTGAATCCTGTGTTGTTGAAGTTCAAGCCCTAGCGGAAACAAAAGAAATACATATACAGATCAGTAATAATGCAAAACAAGATAATGTAGAGATGGATCATGCTCGAATAAGCCAAGTTATTATTAATTTATTATCCAATGCCATTAAATTTACATTGAAAAGCTCTTGCATTAAAGTCGTGTTAGATGACAGTGAAATTAATAACAATAAAGCTATTTTACTTTCACTAGAAGATCAGGGGCATGGTATACCTGAGAATGAATTAAAAACTATTTTTGATAAATTCATTCAAAGTAGTCAAACGAATACGGGAGCGGGTGGTACCGGTTTAGGTTTGGCTATTTGTAAAGAAATTGTAGAGATTCATCATGGGGAAGTATGGGCAGAAAACTCTTATAATGGGGGAGCTATTTTTTACATGTTGTTACCCCTAAAATATCACAAATAAAATATTGATTTTTCGTTCAATGATTTGGTAATCTATTGTTTTAAAATTAAATTTTGTGGTTTTAGTATGGTAAAGCCTAATTTATTCTCAATTATTGAATCACCTCTGCATCCTAAATGGACAGAAATTTATAATAATAAAAGTATCAATGAAATCCAGTTTAATTCAATGCGTAAAGCGTTAGTGGCTTTAAAGAAAACACCACCTGATTTTATCGTAGCTGAGTTTTTTTATGGTTATGGCAATAATTATGCGGGAATCAATATTAGCAACCTAGATGTACTGTTGTATAGCTTACAAAAATATGTGCCGGCTGCAAAAGTGATTGTTCTGGTAGATAAAAAAGAACGAAAATATGTCGACAAGTTAAATGAAATTTTGCCTTTATATGCCATTTTGTCATTTCCAATTAATGCACATGATATTAATACATTATTATGATGAGTGCTTGCGACTATGCTATGATTAATGTATATATTTTAATTAATATGAACGACTTACAGTCAGTACACCCGAGATCGAGCAAGAATGAAATACGCTGAACAACTTTCAAATAAATCGTGGTATTTAGTTTATACAAAGCCGCGTCAGGAAAAGTTAGCTCAGGAAAATTTAGAACGTCAGGGATATATGACGTATCTCCCACTTATTCAGAAGAAACGAAAACGCAATGGCAAGCGTACTGCTACTGTTGAAGCCTTTTTCCCGCGTTATTTATTTATTTCGTTGAATACTACAACAGATAATTGGTCTCCTATTCGTTCAACATTGGGAGTGGCTAATATTGTACGTTTTACGCAATATCCAAGCATTGTTTCAGATGACTTAATCTCTTTATTGATGTCACAAGAAAATCCTGATACGGGACTGTATGATGAGGACTTTGGTTTTAAACCAGGTGAAAGTGTCCGCATTACCGATGGGGCTCTGGCCGGGTATGAAGGTTTTTTCAAGGCGCGCTCAGGGGAAGAACGAGTGATTGTATTGCTGAATGTGATGGGTAATCAAACAGCAGTAAAGGTTGAAATGGATACTCTTGAACGTGTTACCTAGTGTTAATATTTTAGGATAAAAACATCAATATTTTTACACAAGTGGATAATTCACATATTGTCTTTACACTTTTAGCTATTAGTTTTTTATCCTGTCTGTTGACTTATTTGCTGATAAAGACAAGTCATAAATTGGGAATTATGGATATCCCCAATCAGCGGTCGCTGCATACTATTCCAACACCTCGAACGGGTGGGTTAGCTGTTTTATTTGCAGTATCGGTTGGTTTTTTTATTTTTTATGATGAAATTAATATTGGATTGTTATCGATGCTCCCTTATGGCTTAGTCATTCTGGCTATCGCTTTTGTTGATGATATCTACTCTATTTCTGCATTATTGAGATTTACTCTGCAAATAGTGGTGGCTCTTGTGTTTGTCTTGAATGGGCTCAATTTAGACATTCTGAGTTTGCCGGGACTGGATATACCTTTAAATAATTTTATGGCAAGTACCGTGACGGTTATTTTTATCGTCTGGGTGGTTAATTTATACAATTTTATGGACGGAATGGATGGTTTTGCGGGTGGTATGGCTATAATCGGTTTTAGTACCTTCGCGATACTTTCTGTTATGCAAGGTGATACCAATTTTGCGATTCTAAACTTGGTTGTTGTGGCGGCAGCATTTGGTTTTATAATTTTTAATTTGCCTCCAGCCAAAATTTTTTTAGGTGATGTTGGATCAACGCTGTTTGGTACATTAGTTGCTTTATTTATTTTATGGGCGGATGTTACACATGTTTTTCCTGCATGGTTGGGGGTTATCGTCTTTATGCCTTTTTTCCTTGATGCATCGGTAACACTTTGTAAGCGGGTATTAAAAAAGGAAAAGGTTTGGCAAGCGCATCGTTCACATTACTATCAACGGTTAGTATTATTAGGGTTAGGGCATAAGAAAACATTAATGCTGGAATATATTTGGATGCTGAGCTGTTCTCTGGTTAGCATCGCCCTTTTGGAAAATAGTAATGGAATGGTACAATTTTTGGTACTTACTTTATTTATAGTGTTATCTACTACGGTATTAGTCTATATTGATATAAAGACTAAAAATTGTAAAATAACAAGTACAGAATAAAAGTCGGAGATAGGTCTGGATGGAATATAAATATAAAAAATACATGGATTTGGTGCATAACGCATTTGATGTGCATACAACGTCACGACTGGTTAAACAACTTATTTTAATCCTGGTGGATTTGTGCATTATTCCCTTTTCATTCTGGGCTGCCTTTGCTCTACGAATGAGTGAAATGGTTCCACGGCTAGAAGATTTCTGGTGGATTGTCGTTGCTGCGCCGTTGGTGAGTATTCCTGTTTTTTATACCTTTGGTTTATATCGTTCTATGTTGCGTTATATGGGAATACAGGTGGGTTGGTCAATAGTCAAAGGGATGGCTACGTCTACATTACTTTTATCCGCATTAATTTTTTTTACTCAAACACAAGGTTTTCCGCGTTCGGTTTTTATCATTTATTTTAGTTTTGGTGTTTTATTAATGGGAGGTAGTCGGGTGTTGATGCGCGCCTATCTGATGACTGTATTGCGGTTGCACAACCCGAAAGAAGCGGTGATTATTTATGGTGCCGGTTCGGCCGGGGTGCAACTAGCAACTGCTTTAGTGAATGCTAATGATTCTAAAGTGGTTGCTTTTATTGATGATGATAAAGCCATTCAGGGTAATTTAATTCATGGTATAAAAGTATTTAAAAAAGATAAACTCCAAGCACTCATCGATAAATATAATATCAAGCAAGTGTTATTAGCGATGCCTTCGGTACGTAAGTCTAGACGTAGAAAATTATTACAATCATTGGAAAAATTTGCGGTACGTGTGCGGACTGTACCGGGAATGGAGGATTTGGTATCAGGTAAATCAAGTGTCGAAGAAATTCAGGATGTGGATGTTCTGGACTTATTAGGCCGTGATTCAGTACCACCCAATGAAAATTTATTGAAAGCCTGTATTGAAAATAAAGTTGTGATGGTTACGGGGGCAGGTGGTTCGATTGGTTCTGAACTTTGCCGGCAGATTATAAAACTAAATCCAGATGCGTTGGTTCTTTTAGAACAGTCGGAATATGCACTTTATAAAATCGAAAAAGATTTAAACAGCCAGTTGGAACAATTGGCTTCCCGACAGGAGTCCCGTGTTAAATTAATTTCAGTGCTTGGCTCGGTGCAGAATAAATTTCGGTTGTCTCAGTCCATTAAAGCTTGTCAAGTCAATACAATTTATCATGCGGCTGCGTATAAGCATGTGCCTTTAGTAGAACATAATATTATAGAAGGTATCCGTAATAATATTTTTGGAACATGTTATGCTGCTGAGGCGGCACTTGAAAATAATGTTGAAACCTTTATTCTTATTTCAACGGATAAGGCCGTGCGCCCAACAAACTTAATGGGTGCCTCTAAGCGTTTTGCCGAATTAATTTTACAAGCTTATTCAAAAATGCGAAATATTAATACACGTTTTTGTATGGTACGTTTTGGTAATGTGTTGGGATCATCAGGTTCAGTGGTGCCTTTATTTCGTGAACAGATTTTGTCGGGTGGCCCAGTAACGGTAACACACCCAGATATTATTCGTTATTTTATGACGATTCCTGAAGCAGCCCAACTTGTGATTCAAGCGAGTTCGTTGGGACAGGGTGGGGATGTGTTTGTTCTTGATATGGGCGAGCCAGTTAAAATATTGGATTTAGCTTATCGAATGATTCGATTAATGGGCTTAGATGTGATGGATGAGGAAAATATGGATGCCGACATTGAAATCAAATTTACCGGCCTGCGCCCAGGCGAAAAATTATACGAAGAATTATTAATAGGGAATAATGTTACTAAAACATCGCATCCCCGAATTCAGCGTGCAGAGGAAGACAGTGTTTCACTTGATAATCTCAAGGATTATATGCTGCAATTAGATAAGGCTTGTAGTCATTATAATTGTGAGTCTATTATTAAACTAATGACACAGGTTGTTTTAGAATACACACCAAGTAAAGAAATAATGGATACCTTATGGTTTAAAGCTGAACATGAGTTGGAGCAAGCAAAATTAAAACCGCGTACTGATAAAGTTGTTAAATTAAAACCTTAAAGTATTTATTCCACTTTCCATTCCAAAATCAGAACCAGAAAATTAAAAATGATGTTAGCTATACTTAAAGAAATGCGAGTTTATCAGTGGGTGAAAAATACGCTGATTTTTATTCCTTTATTGTTATCACACCAATATACAGATTTAGATGCCGTTGCTGAGTCTATAATCGCCTTTATTGCTTTTAGTTTGTGTGCATCAAGTGTTTATATTATTAATGATCTATGCGATGTTGACTCGGATCGAAAACATCCCATTAAAAAATTCAGACCCATCGCGGCAGGTATCCTATCGCCATTTGTTGCCAAAATAGCGGCTTTATTTTTATTTATTGCTGCATTAGGCGTTGCTTTATTGATTAACCAACAATTTGTATCGGTTTTTTCGGCGTACTTTATTTTGACCTTTACTTACTCGTTTGGGCTCAAAGAACAGGCTATTATTGATGTACTAATATTGGGTGGATTATATACCCTGCGTATTATTGCCGGTATTTATGCCATTAATGTAGAAATGTCTTTTTGGCTGTTAGTCTTTTCATTATTTATTTTTATTAGTCTGGCTATGTTGAAACGATTTATTGAACTCAAAAACATGGAAGATCGAAATGAAGAAAAAATGACACGTCGCGGATATGTTGTTGGGGATGCAGACTTAATTTCTAAAATGGGTATTGTGTCTAGCTATATCGCTATTTTAGTGATTGCACTTTATATACATGATCCATTAGTGACGGCAAAATACTCAAGCCCTGTTTGGCTCTGGTTGGTCATACCAGCAATGCTTTATTGGCTCAGTCGTATTTGGCTTATCGCTAATCGAGGAGAATTACATGAAGACCCTGTTTTGTTCGCATTGCGAGATAAGGCAAGCTATGTCGTTGCTATTGTTTGTCTGGTTAGTGTGTTGGTTGCGATATAATTTATCGAATGTCTTCTCGTCATCATTCAAATCATCCTGCTAATTTTAATTGCCTCTCATGGGGAAATTATCCTAAATATGCACCTAAAGATGTAATTCATTACCCTTGGTCTTATTCAAGCATTCATTTTGATGATTCACCTTATTTAGCCTATGGTGTGGGGCGGAGCTATGGTGATAGCTGTTTAAATAAAAATGGCATAATCATTAATTCCTCCCAACTTAATCATATCCTTGTTTTTGATAAAGACAACGGTACTGTTCGTTGTGAGGCAGGCGTTACTTTTGACGAACTGTTATCAGTCATTGTCCCTAATGGCTGGTTCTTACCAGTTACCCCTGGAACGCGTTTTGTTACTGTTGCAGGTGCATTGGCTAACGATGTACATGGCAAAAACCATCATGTTGTGGGTAGCTTTGGTAATCATATTATTGCTTTTGAATTAAAACGTTCAAATGGGCAAACATTACTTTGTACTCAGGATA
The DNA here is from genome assembly GCA_964472525.1 of uncultured Thioalkalispiraceae bacterium. Taxonomy (GTDB): domain Bacteria; phylum Pseudomonadota; class Gammaproteobacteria; order UBA6429; family Thiohalophilaceae; genus SZUA-37. Next base: position 24,205 of record CAYYLL010000012.1, read on the forward strand.
ATGAGAATAAGTCATTTTTTAACGCGAGTATCGGCGGCTTGGGTTTGACCGGCTTTATTACTTGGGTCGAATTTAAATTAAAAAAAATTATTAATTCATATGTGACAACATCAACAAAAACATTTTCATCGATTGGTGAATTCTTTGAATTAGATGAGCAATATCTAGGCAGTCATGAATACTCAGTTGCATGGATAGACACGACGGCTCGTTTAAATAATCTTGGACGGGGTTTGTATTTTTTAGGCGAGCACGCGAAAGAGCATCCTGTTGCGTATACCAATAAACACAAAAATAAAAAGAGCTTGAATTTACCGATTAATTTCCCTAATTTTTTTCTGAATAATTTTACTGTTAAAGCATTTAATATGCTTTATTTTAATACCAATAAAAATGCAAAGGAACAAGCATTAACTCATTACGCACCGTTCTTTTATCCACTGGATAACATCCGAAATTGGAATCGTATGTACGGCAAGCGAGGTTTCTTTCAGCATCAATGTGTTGTACCACTTGATAATGGCAAAGAAGTGGTAACTGAAATATTAAAACGTGTCTCAGACAAAGGAATGGCCTCATTTTTATCCGTATTAAAACGATTTGGAAATATACCCTCAGTGGGTATGATGTCTTTCCCTCGAGAGGGGTATACTCTGGCTTTGGACTTTCCAAATAAGGGAAAACGGACTCTGGCATTTCTGAATGATTTGGATAGTCTGGTTCGCTCGGTTAATGGTGCGATTTATCCGGCAAAAGATGCCAGAATGTCTGCGGATATGTTTGCCACATCATTTCCTAATTTGGAAGAATTTAAACGATATATTGACCCGGGTTTTTCTTCGAGTTTATGGCGAAGAGTCACACAACAGCAAGAATTATAATTTTATGAAAAACATCGTTATTATTGGAGCCACTTCCGGCATTTCACAGGCGGTTGCAAAACAAATGTTGGCTGATGATGTGTGCTTGCATCTGGTTGCGCGCGATGAAAAAAAATTAAACATTGTTGCCAGTGACCTTAAAGCACGCGGTTGTGGCAATGTTATTTGTTATCAACTGGATTTTAACATGCTTACGCAACATGCGGTTGTGGTGCAGGATATTGTCGATAAAGCCGGTATCATTGATACTCTATTTGTTTGTTATGGCATTATGTATCCACAAAATGAATGTGAAGTTGATGTAACAAAAGCACTGGAACAAGTGTGCTCTAATTATACCAGTGTTATTTCATTACTGGTTCTTTTTAGTCAGTCGATGCAAAAACAAACGACAGGCACGATTGCGGTTGTCTCATCAGTTGCCGGTGATCGTGGGCGTAAAAGTAATTATATTTATGGTTCAGCAAAAGCCGGGTTAAGCACTTATCTGGAAGGTCTGCGTTATAAATTATATGAGAGTGGTATCCATGTGGTAACAATTAAACCAGGTTTTGTCGACTCACCTATGACCACACATTTATCGAAAGGCGCATTGTGGGTTTCAACGGATGTGGCTGCTGGCTATATTGTTAAAGCAATAAACAAAAAGAAGAGTGTGGTTTATGTCCCGCCTTTCTGGTTTCTAATTATGAGTATTATAAAAATAATTCCTACTTTTATTTTCAGGAAATTAAATTTTTAAAGATAGCATTAAAAATTCAAGAGTAACGCAATAATGAATAAGAACGATAAAATGATTCTACCGGGTGGTGCCGGGCTGGTTGGTCAGAATTTGGTGGTTCAACTTAAAAAACAGGGTTATAGCAATCTGGTTGTTATTGACAAACACTCAACAAATTTAAAAATTTTAAAGCAACTGCATCCCGATGTTGTCTGTATTGAAGAAGATCTTGTTGAAGAGGGTGCTTGGCAATTGCATATGAACGGAGCAGCCGCCATTGTAATGCTACAGGCTCAAATTGGGGCAAAATCATCCACACCGTTTATTGCAAATAATATAAATTCAACTCAAATGGTGCTGGATGCGGCCAGTAAATATCAGGTTCCCTATATTGTGCATATTAGTTCATCGGTTGTTGAATCGGTTGCTGATGACGACTATACCGAAACTAAAAAGAAACAGGAAGAGATGGTAAAAGCATCCGGTATTGGGCATTGTGTCTTGCGCCCAACCCTGATGTTTGGTTGGTTTGACCGAAAGCATTTGGGCTGGCTTTCCCGTTTTATGCAGCGAATCCCTATTTTTCCTATTCCCGGGCATGGCCGTTATATGCGTCAGCCACTGTATGTTGCTGATTTTTGTCGAATTATTGAAAGTTGTTTGCAACAACAGCCCAATGGCAATATTTATAATATTTCAGGCAAGGAGCAAGTAGATTATATTGATATTATCCGTGAGATTAAGAAAGCACAGCATTTAAAAACTTGGATACTTAAAATTCCGTACTCACTTTTTTGGCTATTAATTGCAACGTATGGAGTGTTTTCGAGTGATCCTCCTTTTACAAGCTCTCAACTCAAAGCTTTGACGGCAAAAGATGAATTTGAGCTTATCCCTTGGGAGGAAATTTTTAATACTTCAGCAACGCCTTTTTCTGACGCGATTGCTGAAACATTTTGTGATACGCAGTATTCAAAGATTATTCTAGACTTTTAAACTGTCTATGACAGTTGTGTGAATTAACCGGTTTAGTTGCCACGGCACAAAAAATATCTATGATGACATTGTAAAAGTCAGTTTTTTTGCGCCTTGATGGTTTAGTTTTTCAGAAACCCTCTTTAAAATCGAGATTTTTAGCATGAAATAGCAAAAACATTGTAAATTTATTGGTTATAAACTTTTATAGTGGTATAATTTGCCTGTATTAAAGGTAAATTGAATTTTGAAAGTGGGCTTCGAGCCCACTTTTTGTTTCTTAAGATTAAGTTTTTTGGATTGTGGACATTGGTAGAAGAAGCATTCCCTAGTATTTTAGGGGGGTGGATCAAGAACACCGGGATATTATGGCGCGAATACAGCAACAATTAGTCGAAATGTTTGCCCCAACGGTTTCTGCTCTGGGGTATGAATTATTAGGCATTGAATATATATCACAAGGTAAACATTCGGTGATCCGAATCTTTATCGACTCAGATAATGGTATTAATTTAGATGACTGCCAAAAGGTCAGTCGCCAGGTGAGTGGTATTTTAGATGTCGAAGATCCCATTACTGGTGAGTACAGTTTAGAAGTTTCTTCGCCAGGAACAGAACGGCCCTTATTTACATTGGAACATTATGTGCAATTCACAGGGCAGCCTGTATTTTTGCGTTTTTATGGCATGATTGAGAAGCGCCGTAAATTAAAAGGGCATATCGTTTCAGTTGAGGAAAGTAAGATCACAATAAGTGAACTTGATACTGAGCTGGAATTTGTGATTGATTTTGATGATATTGATAAAGCGCACTTAATCCCTGCGTAAGTTTAACGTAGTGTTAAAACTAGGACAAAGTAATGAATAAAGAAATCTTAATGGTTGTTGATGCTGTTTCAAATGAAAAAGGCGTTGATAAAGATATTATTTTTGAAGCCATTGAAGCGGCACTCGCCATGGCAACTAAAAAGCGTTATGACGCTGACATTGATGTACGTGTTGCCATCGACAGAGAAACCGGTGCTTATGATACCTTTAGACGTTGGTTGATCGTCGCCGACGATGCAGTTGAACAACCCGAAAGAGAATACACCTTAAGTGCGGCACAATACGATGATGAAAATCTTCAGGAAGGCGACTATATAGAAGAACAAATTGAGTCGGTTGAATTTGGTCGTATCGCGGCACAAACAGCCAAACAGGTGATTGTTCAAAAGGTACGAGAAGCGGAACGCGCACAGGTTGTCGAACTATATGAAGGTCGTATCGGTGAATTGGTCATGGGTGTGGTGAAGCGTGTTGAGCGTGGTAATGTTTATCTGGACTTAGGCGCAAATGCAGATGCAATTATTCCGCGTGAAGATATGATCCCCCGTGAAGCGGTGCGTCCGGGTGACCGCATTCGAGGTTATTTGAAAGAAATAAACAAAGAAGTGCGTGGTCCACAATTATTTGTAAGTCGAACTGCACCTGAATTTTTAATTGAATTGTTTAAAATTGAAGTCCCTGAAATTGGTGAAGGTTTAATTGAGTTAATTGGCGCTTCACGTGACCCAGGTTCACGTGCAAAAATTGCGGTTCACAGTACCGAAGCACGCATCGATCCAGTCGGTGCCTGCGTAGGGATGCGTGGTTCGCGTGTGCAGGCAGTATCGAATGAGCTTGCAGGCGAAAGAATTGATATCGTTTTATGGGATGACAATCAGGCGCAGTTCGTCATTAATGCCATGTCACCGGCTGAAGTATTATCCATCGTTGTCGATGAAGATTCCGAATCCATGGACATTGCTGTCGCAGAAGAGCAACTATCACAAGCGATTGGCCGTGGTGGACAGAATGTTAAATTAGCAAGTGAACTCACTGGCTGGACTTTGAATGTGATGTCAGAAACCGATGCAGAAGAAAAAGGTGAAGCAGAAGCCGAACGTATCCAGAAATTATTTATGGATCAATTAGATGTTGATGAAGAAGTCGCCGTTATTCTTGCACAGGAAGGCTTTTCAACTATTGATGAAATTGCCTATGTCCCTGTTGATGAAATGCGGGAAATTGAAGAATTTGATGATGATATGGTAAATGAGTTACGCGGACGTGCGAATGACGTTCTTTTAACGCGTGCCATATCAAAAGAAGAAGATTTAAGTGTAGAACCAGCTGATGACCTGAAAGAAATGGACGGTATGGAATTACCTCTGGCCTATAAACTGGCAAAACAGGGTGTGATTACCATGGAAGATTTAGCAGAACAATCGGTGGATGAATTAATGGTTGTGGATGACATGGATGAAGAACTTGCTGCTCAGTTAATCATGACAGCACGCAAACCCTGGTTTGAAGAAGCGGAACAAAACGAGTCGTAATTTTAATATTGATGATACTTGAATACTCAATATAAATTTAGAACTGATTTTGAATACAGAATAGTTAATTAAGGTAAAAAATAAATGGCTGATGTAACTGTCAAACAATTTGCTGAAGTAGTTGGAATAAGCATTGATAAATTGCTTGAGCAATTTAAGGACGCTGGCATTAAAATTTTAGATGCTGATGCGATGGTTAGTGATGCGGAAAAAATGGAATTACTTACTTTTTTACGTACTAAACACGGTAAAGAAGCCGAAGCTAAGAAAGTAGAAAAACCAAAAGCAGCCAAGATAACATTAAGTCGGCGCTCCACCTCTGAACTAAAACAGACAGGCTCACGTAATAAGACAGCTAAATCGGTGACGGTTGAAGTGCGTAAAAAACGTACCTACGCTAAACGTGCTTCGGCCGAGCCGGATGAAGCCAGTGTGGATAAACTTGCAGAAGTTCAGGCGCAGCGTGAACAACTTGAAGCTGATCAGCAAAAGCAGCATGAAGCCAACCAACGTTTGAAAGAAGAACAGGCATCGTCACGTTTAGCCGCAGAAGAAGAAAAACAAAAGCGGGAAGAAGAAAAAGAAAAACGTGAAGAAGAAGCAAAACTGGAAGCTGAAAAGCAAGCGGCAGAAAAACAGACCGAAACGACCAAGCCTTCTGACAGCACTGAAGCTAAAGCAAAGCGTGAAAAAACCACTAAAGAGAAAGACCAGGGTAGCCGTGATGGTGGCGATCATCGTAAAACAAAATACGGTCGTAAAGAATTACACGTTGCCAGTGAAGGAATCGGGAAAAGAAAACGTAAACATAAAGCGCCTCGAAGTGCGGCAAAATCGGATGGTGGTGAACATGGTTTCCAGAAGCCAGTTAATCCCGTTATCTATGAAGTTGAACTCCCTGAAACCATTACAGTTGCGATCTTAGCGCAGAAAATGTCAGTTAAGGCCGCCGAAGTGATCAAAGCAATGATGAACTTAGGTTCAATGGTTACCATCAACCAGGTACTTGATCAAGAAACGGCAACCATTGTTGTCGAAGAAATGGGGCATAGTGCTAAACTGATCAACGATGATGCGATTGAAGAACAAATTCTTGATACAGATGATGCAGGCGATGCGGTTAAACGTTCACCGGTTGTCACTATTATGGGGCATGTTGATCATGGTAAAACATCGTTACTGGATTATATTCGAGAAACAAAAGTCACTTCCGGTGAAGCCGGTGGTATTACTCAGCATATAGGTGCTTATAGCGTACACACTAAAACGGGTGACATTACCTTTTTAGATACTCCGGGACACGCCGCTTTTACAGCGATGCGTTCACGCGGTGCAAAATCAACGGATATTGTGGTGTTAGTGGTTGCTGCAGACGATGGTGTGATGCCGCAAACCAAAGAAGCCATTCAACATGCGAGAGCGGCAGAAGTACCCATTATTGTTGCGATTAATAAAATGGATAAACCCGAAGCGGATCCCGAGCGGGTTAAAAATGAGCTATCACAAAACGATGTTATTCCTGAAGACTGGGGTGGCGATACCATTATGTTAAACGTCTCTGCTCATACCGGTGAAGGAGTGGATGAGTTATTAGATGCCATCGTATTGCAAGCTGAAATGCTGGAGCTTAAAGCCGTTGTAGAAGGTGTAGCTCGTGGTGTGGTTGTTGAAGCACGTCTCGACAAAGGTCGCGGCCCAGTTTCAACTATTTTGATACAGCGTGGTACGTTAAACAAAGGTGATATTTTACTGGCCGGTTTAGAGTATGGCCGTGTGCGAGCAATTATTAATGATAAAGGCGAGTCGCTTGCCACAGCCGGTCCGTCTATGCCGGTTGAAGTCTTAGGTTTGTCCGGCACACCGTCGGCGGGTGATGAAGCCACCGTGGTTGACAATGAACGTAAGGCGCGAGAAGTGGCGGTGTTCCGTCAAAGTAAATCACGCGAAATTAAACTGGCACGTCAGCAAGCCGCTAAACTCGAAAACATGTTCTCTCAAATGGAAGAAGGTGATGTGAGTACCCTGAATATTGTACTCAAAGCTGATGTACAAGGTTCGGTTGAAGCGATTGTAGATGCATTATTAAAACTCTCGACTGACGAGGTAAAAGTTAAAATTGTTGCCAGTGGTGTGGGTGGTATTAATGAGTCTGATGCGAATTTAGCCGTGGCATCGACTGCAATTGTGATTGGTTTTAATGTTCGAGCCGATGTGGTTGCAAAACGTATTTTAGATGAAGAAGAAATTGATTTACGTTATTACAGTGTTATTTATGATTTAATCGATGAAGTGAAAAGTGCCATGACAGGAATGCTGGCACCGGAATTCAAAGAAGAAATCATTGGTTTGGCCGAAGTGCGTGATGTGTTCCGTTCACCAAAATTTGGCTTGATTGCCGGTTGTATGGTTGTTGATGGTCTTATTAAGCGGAGTAATCCCATCCGTGTATTACGCGATAACGTGGTTATCTATGAAGGTGAACTTGAATCCTTACGTCGCTTTAAAGATGATGTAAACGAAGTTAAACAAGGCACTGAATGTGGTATTGGCGTTAAAAATTACAATGATGTAAAAGAAGGCGATCAGATCGAAGTATTTGAACGTGTTGAAGTGAAGCGTGAACTTTAATTTTTTATAACTTGTTATCTTATCATTTTTAATATTTAAGCCTTATGCCAAAAGATTTTAGTCGATCCCGTCGAGTCGGTGAACAAATTCAGCGAGAAATTGCTGATATGCTTCACAGTGAATCCAAAGATCCACGCTTTAAGCTATTAACCATCTCAGCCGTTGAGGTTGCGAGTGATCTTGCCTATGCGAAAGTATTTTTTACTTTATTAGACGATTCACTGGATATTGATAATGTACAGCAAGCCTTGGTCAAGGCCAGTGGATTTATGCGCAAACAATTAGCTAAAAGAATGTCATTAAGAATTGTGCCCAATTTAAGATTTGTCTACGACAAAAGTATTGCTTATGGCGCTAGCCTGTCCAACCTGATTGATGATGTGATTGAATCAGACAAAGCAAAGCATGTAGATGAAGACAGTACCCATGAAGACAATAAGCATGGTGACAACTAATGGCACGTAGACGTAAAGGTCGAGCGGTACATGGCATTATATTATTAGACAAACCGTCAGGTATTTCATCGAATGCAGCACTGCAACAAGTTAAACGTTTGTTTAATGCGCAAAAAGCAGGCCATACAGGCAGTTTAGATCCACTTGCAACAGGCTTGTTACCCGTATGTTTGGGCGAGGCCACCAAAATAACCAGTTATCTTTTAGATGCAGACAAAAAATATCAGGGTACTGCTCAATTAGGTGTTCGCACCAATACAGCCGATGCCGAAGGTGATATTTTACAAACGCGTCCGGTGCCTGTTTTGTCCGACAGTACTCTCGAAATGGCGTTGGATTCTTTTCGAGGTGATATTTCTCAAATTCCCCCGATGCATTCGGCTTTAAAGCTCAATGGCAAACCCCTGTATAAATTAGCACGGCAGGGCATTGAAGTTGAGCGCCAACCTCGCAATGTCACCATATTTGAGCTTAATAAACTGGCTTTTGACAACGATGAATTAGAACTTTTTGTTCACTGCTCCAAAGGAACCTATATTCGTACTTTGGTTGAAGATTTAGGTGAAATACTGGAATGTGGCGCACACTTAAAATCATTAAGACGCATTGCGGCAGGTCCTTTCGATATTAGTCAGACCGTGAGTTTGGATAAATTGACTGCGTTGGCTGATGAAGGTTTTGATGCCTTGGATACCCTTTTAATTCCCATGCACACCGCATTGGCTGACTGGCCAGAAATTAGTTTGTCCGACAATTCGGCCTATTATGTGCGTCAGGGGCAGCCAGTTCTGGTGCCAAAAGCGCCGAGTAATGGTTGGGTGCGATTAATGGGTGAAAAGCCGGGTGACTTTATCGGCATCGGGCATATTCTGGATGATGGCCGTGTGGCACCAAAACGTCTGGTGAATATCTAACGATTTAGCTTTAATTAGCTAGACTCGATTAAATCATCGAAAATAGACGAATTTAGTCGATTATTATCATAAAAGGCCGGATTTTGCTTGTGTCAGACTACTGCGCGCGGGTACAATACGCGCCTTTAATTTTGTAACATTTTTTGTGTAATAACAGGAGTTTGTGATGTCCTTAGGCGCTGAAGAAAAGGCCAATATTGTTAGTAAATACGCTCGTACTGAGAGCGATACCGGTTCACCTGAAGTTCAGGTAGCTTTATTGTCAAATCGTATCAACGATTTATCAGGTCATTTTAAAGAACATATCCACGACCATCATTCACGTCAGGGTTTATTACGCATGGTAAGTCAACGTCGTAAGTTGTTAGATTATTTAAGAAATAAAGACTTGCAACGTTACCGTGACTTAATTGCTTCTTTAGGTTTACGTAAGTAAACCGGGCAAAAAGCTGGCTGCTAGCTTTTAGTTTATGCCAGCGACAAATAATGCCAAAGAATAATAAAAGACAACTATATCTCCGGCAGTCCTCTGCCGGAGTTCATACCGCTAGCAACAAACAAGAAACGAGGATACTCGATGACTCCTGTAAAACATGAATTTAAATTTGGTGAACATACTTTAACGTTGGAAACAGGTGAAGTTGCACGTCAAGCAACCGGCGCTGTATTCATTAGCATGGGTGATACCAAGTTACTGGTAACGGCTGTTGCTGAAAAGTCGGCTGCACCCGGTCGTGACTTTTTCCCATTAACAGTTAACTACACCGAAAAAACATATGCAGTGGGTCGTATTCCCGGTGGTTTCCTTAAACGCGAAGCACGCCCCAGTGAACATGAAACATTAACCTCACGTTTAATTGACCGTCCGATCCGTCCGCTTTTCCCAGAAGGTTTTACTAACGAGGTGCAAGTGATTGCAACCGTTATGTCTCGTGACCCGGAAGTTGAGCCAGATATGCTTGCTTTAATTGGCGCATCAGCGGCACTCACATTAACCGGCGCACCGTTTAACGGCCCTGTAGGTTGTGCGCGTGTTGGTTATAAAGACGGTGAATACATTTTAAACCCGGCCACATCGGTTATTCCTGAGTCAGACCTTAACCTTGTTGTTGCCGGTACAGATTCTGCGGTACTCATGGTGGAATCCGAAGCCGATTTATTGTCTGAAGAAGTCATGCTCGGTGCGGTTACCTTTGGTCACGATGCTTTTCAGTGTGTTATTGCGGGCATTAAAGAGTTCGCCAAAATGGCGGGTACAGTGGCATGGGACTGGACATCTGAAGAAAAGAATCAGGCGGTGGCTGACGTCGTTGCAACTGAATGTGAAGCGGGCTTTAAAACAGGCTACCAGATTAAAGAAAAACTAGATCGTTACGATGCGTTATCGAAAGTACGCAAAGCAGCCATTGAGAAATTATGCGCCGATGATGCGAACAATGAAGAAGATGTGCGTGACGCAATGGAATCACTCGAAAAGCGTATCGTTCGTAGTCAGGTTTTAGAAGGTCAACCGCGTATCGATGGCCGTGATACTCGTACTGTTCGCCCTATTGCCGTTAAAATTGGTATTTTACCTCGCGCACACGGTTCTGCTTTATTCACCCGTGGCGAAACGCAGTCTATTGTTGTTACAACCTTAGGCACAGAACGTGACTCACAAGTGATTGATGCCTTAGAAGGCAGCTATCGTGAACCGTTTATGTTCCAGTATAACTTCCCTCCATTCAGTGTGGGTGAAACAGGGCGTACCGGTTCTCCTGGTCGTCGTGAAATTGGTCATGGTCGTTTAGCCAAGCGTGGTGTTTTAGCGATTATGCCACCAATGGAAGATTTCCCATATTCCTTACGTGTAGTGTCTGAAATTACTGAATCCAACGGTTCAAGCTCGATGGCATCGGTTTGTGGTGCAAGCCTTTCTATGATGGATGCTGGCGTACCGGTTAAAGCACCGGTTGCGGGTATCGCAATGGGTTTAATCAAAGAAGGTGACAAATTTGCCATTCTTTCTGACATCTTAGGCGATGAAGATCATCTAGGTGATATGGACTTTAAAGTTGCGGGCAGCAAAGACGGTATTACTGCTCTGCAAATGGACATTAAAATCGAAGGTATCACCAAAGAAATTATGGAAATAGCTTTAGATCAGGCAAAAGAAGGGCGTTTGTTTATTTTAGGTGAAATGGCCAAAGTTATTTCTGAGCCTCGTACAGAAATGTCTGAACATGCTCCACGTTATGTTACCTTTAAAATTAACCCTGATAAAATTCGTGATGTGATTGGTAAAGGTGGATCAACTATTCGCTCTATTACTGAGCAAACCGGTACCAGTATTGATATTACTGACGATGGTGTGGTTAAAATTGCCTCAACTGACGGTACGGCAGCAGAAGAAGCCAAACGCATGGTTGAGCAAATCACGGCAGAAGTTGAAGTCGGTAAAATTTACGAAGGCAAAGTGGCTAAGTTAATGGACTTTGGTGCCTTTGTAACAATTTTACCAGGCAAAGACGGCTTGGTGCATGTTTCGCAAATTAGCGAAGAACGTGTTGAAAAAGTCAGTGATGAATTGACTGAAGGCGAAACCGTTAAAGTAAAAGTACTGGAAATCGATAAACAAGGTCGAATTCGTTTAAGTATGAAAGCGGTTGCTGCTGAAGCATAAGCTTTTAAATAGCAATATGCTTAAAAGACCCGCTTTTGCGGGTCTTTTTTTGCTTGGAATTAGGGGGTAGATTGCCTATATAATGGCATGGTAGTTGCATTTTTCAATGAGTCTACTTGTATAGACTTTAATGAAAGAGGCGTTCCATGCGAATAATATCAATGCAAACAATCCGTTATATCTTTTACGGGCTACTTACCGTTGCCATCTTAGGGGCTTGTGCGGCACCTGCTCCACCGCTTGAAATTAAAGATGCTAGCCGTAGTATGATTTTTGGGCATGTTGAAGCACCAGAAAAAGTGACTGAAGTTGAACTGCGAGAGTACGGTAAGTTTTATATTCCTCCTTTTGTTAAACCGCCACGGGTACTTATATATAACAATGGCAACTTTATGGCTGAAAATTTAAAACCCGGTAAATACATTATTTCTGCCTTTAATACCAAAAAAAGTGATTTTGTACTGGTTAACTCCAAGCGCACGGCCTATCAAAATATTATTCATGTTGGTGTGGGTGAAGCCAAATTTATTGGCTCTTACCGAATTACGGATATAAAAAGAGGCTTATTGGATAAAGGCGAATTTGATGTACGTCGGGCTCGCAAACCTAGCGAAAGACGGGTTATTCGGCATTTGTTTAATGTAACTCAAGGAACCGTCTGGCAAGCTATGCTCGAACACCGTATGCAGGAATTGCGACAGTAAAGGGATTTATTTTTTATACATCAAGACCAAATCGCTGGATGCGACGCCATAGAGTCGAACGGTCAACACCAAGTAATTGAGCGGCTTGTGATTTATTCCCCTGTGTTTCTCGCAAGGCATTTTCTATTTGGTTACGTTGTATATATTCAGTTGCTAAATAAGAGCTTTGATGAGGGGAGTGGGGCCGACGACTCAGGGAAAAGTCCTGAATATGTTGGGGTAAACTTTCAGGGCCAACACTATTACCTTGAGCACAGATTATCCCATGTTCAACAGCATTTTCTAGCTCTCTAACATTACCGGGCCAAGGATAATTAAGCATAAGCTTCATTGCATCGGGGTTACATTCTATTTGATTATTATCATAGCCACGTTTAGCCATTCGGTTACAAAAATGTTTGATAAGGACGGGCATATCGCCAGGGCGTTCTCGAAGGGCTGGGATGGTTAATGGGATAACGGCGAGCCGATAATAAAGATCAGCCCTAAAAATATTTTGGTCAACTTGTTCGCGGAGGTCTCGGTTTGAGGCTGAAATAATGCGTACATTCACATTAACCGATTCATCTGAACCGACCATTTCAAAACATTGATCTTGTACGGCCTTGAGTAATTTGGCTTGTAAATGAAAAGGAATTTCACTGACCTCATCGAGGAAAAGAGTACCGCCATCGGCTACCTGGAAACGTCCGGCTCTATCTTGTGTCGCACCAGTAAACGAGCCTTTAATATGGCCGAATAATTCTGATTCTATCAGGCTCTCAGGGATCGCGGCACAATTCACTTCGATAAAGGGTTTATGTGCCCGGTCACTGAGTTGATGAATCATTCTAGCAATTTGTGTTTTACCCGATCCAGATTCACCTTGCAGCAATACTGCCGCTTGAGTCGGTGCGACTTGTTGAATACGGCTTAGAATTTCCATCATGCGAGGATCATTAGTTGAAAAATCATCAACGCCGGGTTTAAACACGGCTTCGAGTCGTCGTTGTTCGGTTCTGTCGCGGACGAGGATAAGACGCAGGCGATCCTTCCAACCGGAATTAGAGACTAGCCCACTGTAAAATTCTAAATAACGGTAACCTGCTGTTGTTTTAACCTTATGTTCAAATTTAACAAATTGACCGGTTGGTCGGCCTGTGGCATCAATTTCACCTGCATCAATAGCGGCTTTGATTAATGCGCGCTGTAAGTTGAAATCACCAATATCCCGTAGTTTTGTGATGGGTGCATCTGGGCTGCCCAATAATTGTCCTGCGGTTGGGTTTTGGTAAATGACATTGCCTTTGTGATCCGCAATAAAAACACCTTCTTCAATATAGGAAATGATGGCTTCCATCATAGGTGCAAAATTCAGTTCAGCCATAAAATCTCCCATTTAATCGTTTGTTGTACGAAATTGCTATTGTGCAACATGTTGCATCTATTAGTTTGCATAGTAATTGCTATTAATACAAGTACTTATATTTAATTTCAGAGTGTTTTAGGTGGTTATTAAATGCAACGTGCAATAAATAATCTTTTAAATTCAATGGTTTATGTATTGGCATAGGTGTTGCACTTGTATATAGAAAATAAGAAGTTTTAGGGTGTGGGCAATGATGGTCAATCTCTTTTCGAAAGAGTGGATGGTGTGTTTCCAGAATGAATGGAACGAAGAACCTGAACTTGTGAGGGATTTGGCACATATCAAATTTAACTCAAATATAGCGTATGGCTTTAAAGGTGAGCCGCAGCCCCGTGGCGTTATTCAAGTAATAAAAGGAAAAGTGACTTCGGCGACTGATTACGATGCGGATCTGTGCGATTGGACACTGGACTGGGACTTAAGAGCCGAACCGGAAGACTGGCAATGTTGGTTTGAAACCCCGCCCGGCATGATTGCAGTGGGGATGGCATATACCTCGCGAAAACTAATTTTTAAAAAAGGGGATTATGCCGCGATGATTAAAGATCCGCGCATGGCAGCTCCATTTGTTAAAAGTTTTTCGGTGATGGCCAAAGTTTAAAAATAAATATTAGTTTTACATATTAAGAAATAACAAAAATTTTGAGGGTGGTCGGTTATATGAAAAAACAATTACTAAATCGAATAATAATCATGTTGCTAAGTGCTAGCAGTTTTATGGTTGTGGCATCACCTTATTACAACAATGTTCAAGCTCCAATGCCAACAAGGATGCAGAATCAAAGATCATATCCCATTCAACCTCAAATTATTTCAGTGGTAATCGCATCAACAGGTAGTAGTGTTGTTTTAGGTGGTACCGTTGTGCCGTTACGCGAAGTAACATTGTCAGCACAACTTTCGGGTAGGGTCGATTACCTCGCTGGTATTGAAGGTGATTCTTTTAAGGCCGGTGATGTTGTGGTTGCAATTGGTGATGATGATTTGTTAGCAAAACGTGCGCAAGCGTTAGCAAATATTACGGCTCAACAACAAGCACTACAAAATTCACGTGTGCAATATTCTAAAGAATTTTGGGATCCACGCTCACGAGATGTTGGGCGTATGCCGGGTATGGGATTGCCTTCCATGTTTGATATGTTCTTCACTCGGCCAATGGCCAGTGGCATGGGTTATGGTAATCCTATGCTAGAAAGGCAGGCTGACTTATATGCACAAGGTACTCATGTGAGTCAGGCACGTAGTCAACAAATTGGTGCCTTATCACAATTAAGACAAGTCGATGCGCGATTACGTGATACTCGTACCGTGGTGCCGTTTGATGCCATCATTGTTAAACGGTTAGTTGAGGTTGGACAAACCGTTCAACCAGGACAACCATTGTTAAAGTTAGCCGATAGTCATGCTTTACAATTAAAAGTAGAAGTTCCAGTACGACTTGTTTCCGGCATCCGTCAGGACATGATGGTACCCGCTATTCTTGATGTTGGTAATACACATATTCAGGTACGCGTAGCACAAATTTATCCCGTTGCTGATAATAATCGTCATACGGTCACCGTCAAGTTTGATTTACCTGATGGTGTCCCCGGTGGCCCGGGTATGTATGCCGAAGTGATGGTGCCCGATATTTCTATGCCTATTCAAAACCTTCCTGTTATTCCTGCTAGTGCAGTGATATGGCGCGGGAGTTTGCCTGCAGTCTTTATTATGAACTACAAGAATGAAAAAGAATTACGTTTAGTTCGTTTAGGTGAATCTATTGATAAATGGAATGTTGCTGTTTTATCCGGTTTGCGTGCAGGCGAAAGAGTTTTTGCACAACCTTCACCAGGAATGGCAGCAGGATGGCAAAAGTAACTACAAGTAAAATAAGTAATCAGTCTTTATAAAATATCGTGAGTCGTTTTAATGAATGATAATAATAAAAATATAAAAAAAGAACTTGATGAAAATATTCAACATGATCAAGAGTTGGGTATTGCGGGTCGTATTGCGCGTCAATTTATTAATTCGCCCGTAACACCATTATTAATGCTGGCATTTCTTGCTATTGGGGTTCTAGGTTTAATTTTTACACCACGTCAGGAAGATCCAAAAATATCAGTACCGATGGTGGATATCTATGTTCAATATCCGGGAGCATCAGCAGCACAAGTAACCAGTCTGGTTACGGATCCACTAGAACGTTTAATGAGTGAAATACCCGGTGTACGACATGTTTATTCCGCAACACAGCGTGGCAGCAGTGTTGTCACCGTGCAGTTTATCGTGGGAGAGGAACTGGAAAAATCTATTGTTAAAGTGCATGACAAAGTGCAATCAAATTTAGATAAAATCCCACCGGGTGTTGCAATGCCATTGGTTAAACCGATTGGTATCGATGATGTTCCTATTGTAACGGTCACCATGTGGTCGAAAGATATCAATGACGATATGTTAAGAACGTTATCATTTGATGTTCTACAAAAACTAGAAGAAGTACCAAATACAGGTAATGGATTTATTGTCGGTGGTCGTGCAGACCAAATACGTGTTGAAGCATATCCTGAACGCTTAAGTGGTTACGGGATCAGTATTGCACAATTGGCCAAAACAATTCGAACCGCCAATGCAGAACGTGCAGCAGGCAATATTGAAAGTAACAATCTGGCTTTTAATGTTTACACGGGGGCATTTCTTAAGTCAGCAGCTGATATTTCTAGATTGGTTATAGGTATTCATGATGGTTCACCTATTTATGTACGTGATGTTGCCAAGGTTTCTCAATCGCCGGAAGAAACAAAACAACTTGTTAATTATTATTCTGGTGTTGCTAGTGAACACGGTTTAAATAAAGCGCAAGGTGAACCTGCAGTTACTATTGCAATAGCAAAAAAAATTGGCAGTAATGGTGTATCGGTTGCAAATGCCATTATTAAAAAACTGGATTCATTAAAAGGAAAATTAATTCCCAGTAATGTGCATGTAGAAATAACTAGAGACTATGGCAAGAGCGCCAATGATAAAGTAAACGAATTATTAACGGCATTATTAGAAGCGGCCCTTGCCGTGAGCATTCTCTGCCTGATCGGTTTAGGCTTACGCGCGGCATCAGTTGTCGTTATTATTATCCCCATTGTTATTCTTGTTACAATCTGGTCTGCATGGGTTATTGATTACACCATTGACCGAGTAAGTTTATTTGCTCTGGTTTTTTCGATTGGTATTTTAGTTGATGATGCCACGGTTGTTGTTGAAAATATTTTCCGGCGTTGGTTAGAAGCCGGTAAAACAACGGCAAGTATCGCGATAGATGCGGTTCGTGAAGTGGGTAATCCAACTATTCTTGCAACATTAACCATTATTTCTGCACTATTACCCATGGGGGTGGTGAGCGGTTTAATGGGGCCGTATATGCGACCTATTCCTGTGTTGGGTGCATCGGCAATGTTTTTTTCTTTAATCGCCGCTTTTGTTTTTGCCCCTTGGCTTGCAATGCGATTTCGCCCTCAAGTTAAAGCCTTAAAAAAGGCAGAAATACGTGAAGAAAAATTCCGTGCTTTTATTGGACGCTATTACAAGCCTTGTATGTTGCCACTGTGTAACAACAGAAAGTATGGGCTTATCTTTTTATTTGGATTGATATTTTCAACTTTATTGGCTTGTAGTTTGTTCTATACCAATACCGCCACCGTAAAAATGTTGCCATTTGATAACAAGCCAGAATTTAATGTTGTTATTAATATGCCAGAAGGAACGGCCTTACCAGTCACGGCAAATGTTGCTCGACAACTTACCGAAAAATTACGCACTATTCCAGAAGTGACAGCTGCGCAGTCTTATGTTGGCACTGCATCCCCGTTTAACTTTAATGGCATGGTACGACATTATTATCTTCGTCAACAGCCATGGGATGCTGATATTCAAGTCATGTTATTAGATAAAAATGACAGGAAGCGTGCGAGTCATGATATAGCCGTTGATGCCCGACATGTTATTAATAAAATTATTGATCAAACACCTTCTTTAAAAATGACCGGAGTACGTACGCAGGTCGTTGAAATGCCCCCCGGCCCACCTGTTTTACAAACAGTGGTCGCTGAAATTTATGGCCCCGATGCAAATACTCGACGTCAGGTTGCCAGCGATATGACTGGACTGTTTAAAAAAGCAGAGGGCGTGGTCGATGTTGATAACTATATGGCAAACCCATACAACTACTGGCATTTTGAAGTCGATACTGAAAAAGCAGTACGTTTTGGAATTTCTGTAGACACTATTAATCAACACCTTGCAATGGCTATGGGTGGTTATCGGTTAGGTGATATTAAGCGAAGGGTAGTGCGTGAACCTACTTATATTGTATTACAAATTCCTTTATCAATACGTTCACAAATTAAACGTTTAAAAGATTTACCGATTATGTCGAGTGATGGCAAGACGATTCCTTTAGGTGAGTTAGGGCGATTTATTTTAGTTAAAGAAGACCAAATTATTTTCCATAAAGACTTACGCGGTGTCGAATATGTAACAGGAGAAATGGAAGGCCGATTAGGTGCGCCTATTTATGGCATGTTTAATGTGGAAGACTTGCTAGTTAATTACAAAACTCCCGATGGTGTCACGATGACCGGGATGCCAATGGGATTAATCGGTCCGCCGGACGAAGATATTAAGTCAGGCTTTGAGTGGGGCGGTGAATGGACTGTCACCTATGAAACTTTTCGTGACATGGGGCTTGCCTTTATGGCTGCACTGATTTTGATATATGGGTTAATTGTTTGGGAATTTAAAAATTTTACTTTAGCCGGCCTGATCATGGCACCTATTCCGTTAACGTTAATTGGCATTATTCCTGGGCATTGGTTAATGGGGGCTGAATTTACAGCAACGTCAATGATTGGCTTTATCGCCTTAGCCGGTATTGTTGTACGAAACTCTATTTTATTAGTTGAGTTTGTAAAAAATGAAGTTGCACAGGGTAAAGATATTACCGAAGCGGTTGTTGCTGCTGGCCAGATCCGAATGCGTCCTATATTAATCACTGCTTTAACCTTAATGGCAGGAGCATGGATGATTATTGACGATCCTATTTTTCAGGGTATGGCTGTTAGCCTTTTGTTTGGTGCTGCAGTAGCAACGGTTTTAACTTTGGTTGTTATTCCTTTGGGTTGTATCAGTACAGCTAAACAATTTTATTTATTAACAGGTCAGCCTTTCCCAGAAGAAAAAGAAGTGCCTGCATCGGGTGTGGTCGTTGATAAAAAAGAATCAAATGAATCTTCTACTGCTAAAGAAAGCAAGATTAAGATGATTTTATTAGATTTCTTTAATAAGTATGTAGAAGAATTTATTTTAAAGATTAAAACACAGGTAAAAATAATATTTAAAATATTGAACAAAAAAATATCAAATAAATTTTCTGATGTTAAAAATAAAATATATAAAAATAACGCAACTCAAAACAAAGAAAAAAAAGAAAGTGTAAAAAATAAATCAGAGGTAAGTAATAATTCTGTTAAAAGCTCGAGTACATCTAGAAAATCAGCAATAAAGAAGAAGTCAGTTAACAAAAAGAGTAAAGAAGTGAAAACTGGTGAAAACAGTATAGAGAAAAAATCGGCTACCAAGAAAAAAGTTGTCAAGAAAAAACGTCGTGGTATTCAGTTAAAGAAAAAATAATGAGTAGTGAAGAGGTTAATGTAATGAAAAAAGACAGTAATATTTTATTGAAATTGGTTTTTCCTGTTTTTATTCTGGGTTTTATAGCAGTGGCACAAACTCAAGCTGCTGATAACACAGGAAAAAATGTAAATAGAATAAATGATATGCCATCCGCACCCGTAGGGCCTTATCGTTCAACACATAATTTCAATAAGACCTCATCAGTAAAACAATTAGATAGCAGGCAGTGGACACCGCCTGCGCCATCGCATTGGGTGCAACAGCAAAAGCATTCTGCCGTGTCACAACACGATACCAAAATAAAAAATAAGAAACCGCCTTTACAACAATCAATGCCAACTACACAAGCGGTAGTACGCCCCTTTAAGAATAAACAATGGAGTCCACCTATCCCACCTCAGTGGGTTCAGCAACGTAGACAAATGCAACAACCTGTTCCACCTCAGTGGGTACAACAACGTAGACAAATGCGAGTTTATCCATCTGTTTCACCACAATGGACTCAACCACAACATAGACAAATGCAATATTATCCACTTATTCCACCTCCATGGGTTCAGCAACAACGTCGACAAGTACCTGTTTATCCATCAAGTCCATTTCCGTGGAGACAACAACGTGCCGTTACTCCTAATTTTTATAATTATCCACCCGCTTGGGGGCGTGCACCTTATCCCCAATACCGACGTTATTGAATTATTCATATTGAAAAATGCAGATATTTGAGGGAGTGATGTAATGATGAAAATATTTAAACATTTTAAGTTAAGGAGCTTAACTTTTATCCTGATATTTTTATTTTTAAACAATATTTTTGCTCAGCCCATTATTTTTTCTTCGGATCAGTGGCCAAAACGTTGGGAACGTGTCATGCACTATCGACCTATGAATGGCTATATTACCCCTGCAAAAATAAATAATTTTAAAAAGGTAAATCAGTCTAGAGATGATCGTTATCAGTGGTGGGGGCAACACCAAACTAAACAACGCTATCAACGTAGCCGTACACCTGAGTACAACTATCGATTGTATAATCGATATGAAGCTATTCCGTTAAATCAACGTTACGCAATACCTGAGTCGTTTAATTATGGTGCATACCCCAATTACTATGGAAATGTGATTCCAGCTTATCCGGTGATGTATCCAAATTTAGGTGCCTCTAGTATAGGTTTGCCGGGGATGGTTTCACCCTATGCTACACCATTTTATATGGCTCCAAGTTTATATCCTCGTATGGGTTATCCATGGTGAATAAAATTAATGATGGCATTGGACTAAACGAGGCTGGCTAAACCTTATTAAAAGTTTCCGGAATCTTGTCGAGTATGGGATCCCGAAAATATAGGATGATGACTACGCACTCTTGGTTATCATCTTGAAGACTTAACAGAGTGTAAAGATATGTTTGTTCATATCAAACCAAAATAGTTAGGAGAACAGTAATGATGAAATTAAAAACTGCAATGGGTGCGGCTGCAATTGTAATGGCATTAGCGTTGCCATTATCTTCAGCTAATGCATGGGGTCCATGGGGCGGTGGTGCGCCATGGAATAATGGTTGGGGTAATAACGGCTGGGGTAATGGAAATGGCTGGGGCAACGGTAATGGTAACGGTTGGGGTAATGGAAGTGGTTGGGGGGATATGAACTTCAGCATGAGTACCCGTGGTAACAGCAACATGTATGGTAACGGAAACGGAAACGGAAACGGAAACGGCTACGGCTACGGTTACGGTAATGGAAGTGGTTACGGTAATGGAAACGGTTACGGTAATGGTTATGCACCAAGATATTATGGTGTGCCTAATAATGGTTATCGTCAAGCACCACCACCTCCTCCTCCTGCACCACAAGGATATTACGGTGGAGGCTATGCACCAGCACCTGGTTATTATGGTGGCCCTGCACCATGGGGTCGTCCACCTGTACCAGCACAGGCACCGGCGGCTAAATCAGGTAAGTAATGGGTATAGGGATTCGATAATCGTTATCGGATCCCGGACCTACGCTAAATGAAGCAGGTGATAGAAGTGATAAAAAGATTTGGTAACATTGGAATAATGATGGTGCTTTTGTTGACATCAATAAGTGTCAATGCTTTCACACTTAATATTGAGTTTTCGGCGGATGCAGTGCAAGTTTCACCAGGGCGCCCGCCATTAACATCCAAAATGTATGTAAGTAAACATGCAGTAAGAACTGACATGAATCAGAATGGTTATCATGTTATTGATATTACCTATCCTGAAAAAGG
Organism: uncultured Thioalkalispiraceae bacterium; assembly: GCA_964472525.1. Classification (GTDB taxonomy): domain Bacteria; phylum Pseudomonadota; class Gammaproteobacteria; order UBA6429; family Thiohalophilaceae; genus SZUA-37. The sequence goes on from CAYYLL010000012.1 coordinate 45,836, forward strand.
GAAACGGATTCTTATTTATCCTGATCAAAAAACATACACGCAACAAACAGGTTTGGCAATGTCTTCACCATGGTCATCGAAATTATCAAAAACGCCGTGTGATGGTATTAAAAATATTCATTGTCAAAAGTTAGGTAAAGAAATAATTAATAATATTAAAACGGATAAATGGCAAATTGAACGCACCGTTAATGGCAAAGTATTTAAAAGCTTGCACTGGATTGACAGCAAACGACATTTTGCAATTAAAGAAATGTTTCATGATGGTGGTGTGTTAGAACTTAAACTAATGGGTATAACGACTTTAAATGGAAGAAAAGTTGAAAAATGGGAGTCTCGTTACACTCAGCCTTCAGGCCGTAATCGTTTATCAAATCAATGGTATGACACACAATTAAAAATGGTTATTAAAGAAGAATTACCCGGTGGGTTTTTGCGGGAATTAAGAAATATAAAGGTAGGTAAACAGGATAAAAATTTATTCAAGTTACCAAAAGGTTACCACAAGGTAGGTAACACCATAAATAAGTTTAATCAATCAGGACATTAAGTCGGTAAAAAAATGATAACTGTAGTTGCAAATCTAAAAGGTGGGTCGGGAAAAAGCACCGTTGTGTTTAATCTTGCCTTGTGGTTACAAATGAAAGGACAACCTGTTGTCGCTTATGACCTTGATCCACAACAAACTTTACTGGATGTTGCTGAAGTTAGACGAGAAGAAGGCTATGTGCCTGCATTACAGGTTTATCCTCCTAGGGAAAGTTTATTAGATGATTTGAATTACCACACAAAGAATGTTCATGTATTAGTTGATGTGGGTGCGGCGAATATTGATGCAATGAAAAAAGCAATTAAAACATCAGACCAAATTATCATTCCAGTACCGCCTAGTCAGCCGGATGTTTGGGCAACACAACGTTTTATGGACATTGTCGATGATGCAACAATGGGACGGCCACCCAAAATGAGGGCGTTTGTAAATAGAGCCGATACGCATTGTGCCGTTAGAGAGTCTGATGACACTGAAGATGCGATTAAACAAATACCCAATATAAATTTAATACCCAAACGATTATTTCAACGAACTATTTTCAGGCGGTCATTAAGCGAGGGGATGGCTGTATTTGAAATGTCTAAACGTAGCAAGGCAACAGATGAATTTAATGCATTTGCTGGTTTTGTATTCCCTGAATTTGCTTGAGGAAAAATAAAATGAAACTAATACGACATATTCTAAGTCACCTATTATTAATTACCGTCTTATTTGGGCTGGTTGCAATATATTATTACCGTTATCAGGTTTTACCAAATAACTATGCTCAAAAAATTGATGCCTATGCAGAAAAGATATATCCAAAATTAAGAAAATTTGTTAAGACTGAGCCACAAAATTCTAATATTAGGCAGGCTGCCATAAAACCTTTAAAGGATAAAGGGTTGGAAAAAACTGAAAAACAACCAGTTGAATCTGAAGTGATTGAAGTCACACCAACTGAAATTGTAGTGGAAGATAAATTAGTAATGCCGAATGAAACTGTCATGGTTGATCAAGTGGTAAAAAAAGAACAACCACCAGAGAAGAAACAAGCAGAACAACAAGCTATAAATAATTCTGAAACTGAAAATATACTTCCAAATACAAATCTAGACATTCCCATGGCGAAAGAAGAAAAACCACAACAACCCATAATTAAGCAACAGGACATAACAGAAAAATTAAAACCAGACGTTCCTTCTGTGGTTTCTGATGATGTAGCTCAATCTGCCGACACCGAAAATAATCTGACAACCGATAAAGAAGCCGCAAGTGTGAATGACTTGTTGCGTTCTGCCCGCAGTGCTTTCCATAAAGGCAAACTGGATGTTTCAATAGAAAAATATACTGAATTAATTGAGCTGGAAAATGATGAAGCTGATTTTTATGGCGAGTTAGGTAATGTTTATTATGCGATGGGGAAATGGGCTAAAGCAGGGGTTGCGTATTATGAAGCTGTAACACGTTTAATTGAGGAAAAGAAGTTTGCACAAGTTGCCTATTTGCAACGTGTTATTCAGGGGCTTGATGTGGAGCGTGCAAAGAAACTAGCTGAACAATTAAGCAGTCTTAATCAGGCTGCTTTGCGACAATAAATTTAATTGTAGTACATAAGAGAGAAGTTAATGAATGATAAAAAAAATAGTTCTACACCGTGTGATGGTAGCGTTGACGGCTGCCATGGTGATGTTGATAACTGTGGGAAAGATCCACAAGAGTGTCATGCGAACTCCTCTTTTGCTAAAAAAGATGGAGATGAAAATATGGATGATTGTCTTGGTAAAAGTCTCGAGCAACTGTCTTCTGCTTTTATGGCAAGTGCAAAACGCTGGGAAATGATAGTTTATCCTGCATTATTTGCTTTTATTCTACTGGCGGCTTACGGGTTTTTTCTTATATTTAGTTTAACGAAAGATATTGCGCGTGTTGCCGATGATATGGGTGAAATTACACAACATATGGCGCAGATATCTACACAGGTAAATACGATTTCAAAAAACATGGTTGTGATGACGCAAACACTGGATAGCCAGTTAGTGAGCATGAAGGATATGGTCTATCAGGTGCGCGGTATGAATATATCTATCAATCAAATGCGCTATGATTTTTCTGTATTAAATAATAGTGTATCTCGACCTATGTCGTTTATGAATACATTTATGCCATGGTGAGGGTATTTAATTGTTACTTATTTTTTAAATAATATTGGAGGATCCGATTATGGAACCAGAATCCCATTCAAATTCAAAAGAAAGTGATGTTCAAGATAAGCAAGAACATATTAAACAAAGACTCAAAGATTTGGGCGTTTCAGAAGATTCTGAAAGGCCAAAGAAAAACTGGTTTAAACAATATGGAAACTATTTTTTAATTATTATTGTGGCACTATTGGTTGTTGCTTATTGGGCTGAATATAAGAATCAAGATGACCATTCTGTGAAAAAAATGGCTAAAGAAAGCACATCGGTTAAACAAACGGAACATTTAAGTATTCCCAGTTCTCAAGCTGAGCACAAAATACCACTGAATAATCAGAAATTTTCATGGGAACAATACAATGCAATCCAACAAAAAAGAATGCAACAGGCATGGGAACAACAAAAAATACGTCAACAAGCATGGCGAAAACAAGTAACAGAACGACGTAAAAAGGATTGGCTAGCGTGGCAGCAGTGGTTGAAGCAACAGCAAGCTTTGAGACAAACATATGGTGCGAGTAAAGAAAATAGAACAGCTTATAATCGTAATCCTAACTATGCAAGAGGTTACCCATTTAGATCGGGCCATATGCAAGGCTCGTCTAATGGAGTAAATCAATCGCGGCGAGATCCATATAATATGCCAAATCCTCCGTATTATCAGGTTCCGCCTAATTACCCTAGGCCTTATTATAATGGCCGGCAATGGTATTAATATAGTAAATGCCAATAACCCTTAAAGGCTGGATATATGAATATAATTAAAAATATTTTTTCTCTTATTGGATTCGCAGTGGTTGTTGTATTGTTTGTATTGATCTATAAGTTGGAGCCTGCTTACCACACCTTTATGGGCTTTGATGATATGGCATTAACGACCTATAAAAAATTGGCAACCTCTATTCTGAAAACGGGTAATGCTGCAGAAGCAACGGTATGGAAAATAAAAGTTCAAGATGGATTAACAACCGATGATGTAGAAGAAACTATGCGCTCAGTTGCTAATGGGTACAATATAAAAAATGTAGGTGAATTACCTTTATCTAAACAGGTCGAAGCCATGAGTGGCAAGCCTTTTCGCTGCTTAAAGATATTTATGTTTTGTAATGCATTAACGGCTGCGAAAATGGTTGATTATAGTGATTCGTTCTCAGCATACCTGCCTTGTCGAATTACGTTAGTTGAAGATAAGCAGGGACAGTTGTGGCTATATAGTTTAAATATGGACTTAATGATTTATGGAGGAACACCACTACCTGTAAAGCTGAAGCAAGAAGCATTAAAAGTGAAAATGATAATTCAGAATATTATGGCGCGTGGTGCATCCGGTGAATTTTAGACGAGGCAGTTCTTATGAGTGTTTGTAATGATAAAAACAATGACAAGTCGTCAACCAGTCGGCAGCTTTTCAGGCATGTTAAAAAATCTGAGACGGAGATGACCGATGTTCGTGATTTGATGCTGGATATATTGGGCCAATACCAGAAAATGGATAAAATTGGTTTTTCTTTAGGGCTGCTAGACAAGACATCCTCTTTTTCTGATGCTGTATCCTGGTGTTCTATTATCGGAAAGCTGGATCATAATAAACAAACTTTGGACAAGATGAGCCAATCTCATCTGGTTAAAATAGTGGATTATCTGGATGAATTAACAACGACATTTAATGAGCAGGTTGTAATAAAAATACAGCAGTATCGAGATTTATGGATGAAAAAAGTTTTGTTATGGGATTTGCTTTTATTTGCTTCTTTAATATTAGCCACAGTAATAGGGTTTTATTGGACTGGTGAAGGCTTTGCTAGTAATAATTATATTGAACTAATTAAACAGCGCCCAATATTTTTATCACTAATAGTATCTTTGGTTGTGATAGCCTTGTTTGTTTTTCATTTTTTTATTCGAAGGAATGTAATAAGTAATATATTAAAAAATTTGGAGGACACGTTGTCCCCCGGAATGAGTTTACGGAATACATTAAATTATAACACCCGAGTTCGTCATAGCATTTTTCGCCCTGTACCCGTGGGTTGGAATTATGTTCAAAAGCAACGTATAGAATCAATTTCTAGAAAAATAATAGAGATACGTGATAAATTAGGTGATGTTTTGGCCAGTTCTGCCAGCGGTGAGATTGCGTAATATATTTATTGGCAAGTTTCTATTTATTATTTGAGTTTTTTTTAACTAAAATTAGAGTATAGTATTGGGTTGTTGACTAGTTCTTGTGGTTTAAGCATGTGCCGAATAAATAATCCCCGGTTATTTTTATTTCCCATACTTGTTTTTATTGTGTTGTTCAGTAAAAACTTGCTGGCGGATGATCTTCGCGTGGCGGTGGCGAGTAACTTCTCTAGTACAATGGCTTCGATTATTCAAAAATTTGAAGCAGCAACAAATTATAAAGTAAAACAAATTGTTGGCTCGACAGGAAAACTTTATGCACAAATAAAGAATGGGGCTCCCTATGATATTTTCTTTGCGGCAGACTCTCGTCGCCCGAAATTATTAGAAAAAGAAAAGCGAACGATAGCCGGAACTCGTTTTACCTATGCAAAGGGACAATTAATTCTATGGAGTCCTGAAAAAAATTATATTAACAAGAATACTGATATTTTTTTATTAATACGAACCGGGAAATTAAAATTCAGATGGTTTGCTATTGCAAACCCAAAACTTGCACCGTATGGTCAAGCGGCCAAAGAAGTATTGTTAAAACATGGGGTATGGAAGCCATTAGCCGGTCGGCTTGTTCGTGGTGAAAATATTGGTCAAACATTTCAATTTATTAAAAGTGGTAATGCAAAGTTGGGTTTTATTGCCTATTCCCAAGTTAAAAATTCTCAACAACCGATTAGTGGATCATATTGGCTTGTTCCCCCGTTGGACTATCAGCCTATTGTTCAACAGGCTGTTTTATTAAAAGACAGTAATGCAGCACACGCATTTATAAGCTTTGTTCAAAGTAAAAAAATATCACAACTGATCCGTGATCATGGGTACGGTATTCATTAATGTTAGCTGAATCCGATCTGATTGCATTAGCCATTACTGTTAAATTAGCGGTTATCACAACGATTATTCTTTTATTAATCGGTACTCCCGTGGCATGGTGGTTAGCTAAATCTCGTTGGCGATATAAATTTATAGCTGAAGCTCTTGTTGCCTTGCCTTTAGTTTTACCCCCCACCGTATTGGGTTTTTATCTTCTTGTTGCTCTGGGGCCAAATGGGCCTGTTGGTGCGGCAATGACGTTTTTAGGCCTTGAACCGCTCGCCTTTACCTTCACGGGGCTGGTGATTGGTTCTGTTATTTATTCAATGCCTTTTGTTATTCAACCCCTACAAAATACGTTTGCTGCGATTGGCCAACGCCCATTAGATGTGGCGGCAACTTTAGGTGCTTCATCACTCGACAGATTTTTTACCATTGTTATCCCATTAGCTCGCCCGGGGTTTTTTACCGCAGCCGTTCTGGGGTTTGCTCATACGATTGGTGAATTTGGTGTGGTGTTAATGATAGGTGGAAATATACCGGGTAAGACTCAGGTTATATCTATTGCTATTTATGATCATGTTGAAAGTCTGGAATATAGCAATGCACATTGGTTGTCCGCAATGTTGGTGTTACTGGCATTTATTTTACTTATTTCCGTTTATGCTTTTAATAAAAAATTAGCGCGTAACGAAGGTTATCGTCTATGAGCATTAATGCACAGTTCCATCTAGTGCGAGAAGACTTTTCTCTGGATGTCGATTTTGTTATTCCTTCCAAAGGTATCACGGCGGTATTTGGCCCATCGGGTTGTGGCAAGACAACCTTATTACGCCTAATAGCCGGGTTGGATTACTGTAACAATGGATTTTTAAAAGTGGGGGATACATTGTGGCAGGATACATCTTTATTTTTTCCTGCTTATAAACGATCTATCGGTTATATTTTTCAGGAATCAAGTTTATTTGCACATTTAAATGTAGAACAAAATATTGCATATGGTGCTAAACGTTCTCGCGCTATTAATCAGAAAGTTGCCGTCGATAAGGTGGTTGAACTTTTGGGTATTTCGCATCTGTTACAACGAGATCCGCTTAAGCTTTCGGGGGGGGAAAGGCAACGAGTGGCCATTGCGCGTGCATTAGCGATTAGCCCCAGTTTATTATTAATGGATGAACCTCTCGCGGCACTGGATCAAAAACGTAAAGATGAATTTATGCCTTACCTTGAAGCGTTACATGAAGAATTGGATATCCCTGTTATCTATGTGAGTCATTCAAGCATGGAAGTTTCGCGGTTAGCTGATCATTTGGTATTAATGGATTCAGGTCGTGTCGTTGCTTCGGGCGATATTCACGAGATGATGACGCGTCTTGATTTAACCATCGCACATGATCATGATGCCGCAGCAATTATCGAAGCACGAGTGAGTGGCCATGATGAGCAATACCATTTAACCCATCTTGAATTTGCAGGTGGAACAATCAGTGTGACTCAAAAGGCCTTACAAGTAGGGAACCCTGCAAGGCTGCGACTTGCCGCGCGTGATGTTAGCTTAACCTTAGCTCATCAATTGGATACCAGTATTCTTAATATTATCCCGGTCACTGTTGACGACATTATTGATGAAAGTCCAGCTCAGGTTTTAATACGGTTATCCGCGAACGGTGTGCCTATATTAAGTCGTATTACACGCAAATCGGCCAATGAGCTTGGTTTAAAGAAAGGTAAGCCTGTTTATGCACAAGTGAAGAGTGTTGCATTATTAAGTTAATGAATACGATATCCTGCGTGGCAGGCAATACAGGCAGCGGTTACCTTATTTAAAGCTTTATATGCAGCGTCACGATCACCTTCTTGTGCTTTAAGTGCAAAGCGGCTTGCAGTTTTATGCATGTTTGTACCTGCTTGCCGCATTCCTTTTGGCATAAATTTTGCCATATGGCTTGCATTGTGTGAGGTTAGTGAAGTCATACCAAGTGTTTGTTCTGCTACATCGGCAGCTTTATCTAATTGTTGATTGCTCATTAAGAATAAAATTTCATTGATTGATTCTAAATGACCACGCATACTAGTCATCATGTGTTGTTGCATCATCCTGGGTAGCTTAACGAATTGACGTGTATCTTCTTTTGCGTGGCTAAAAAAAGATAAAGAGAATAAGAAAATAACAAGAGTTAATTTTTTTAACATGTACGAGGTACTCTTAATTTATTATTTATTAGCCCGGTTTTCAAGCAGTTCTTCAACGACAGCTGGATCGGCCAATGTACTAGTATCGCCTAATTCATCCACTTCATTAGCGGCAATTTTACGCAGAATACGCCGCATAATTTTGCCTGAACGGGTTTTAGGTAACGCCGGTGCCCATTGAATAATATCCGGTGAGGCAATCGGACCAATTTCATGGCGCACTAATTGAATCAATTCTTTACGTAATTCTTCAGTTGTTTCAATACCGGCAATGGGGGTGACATAGGCATAAATCCCTTGGCCTTTAATTTCATGCGGGTAACCGACAACCGCCGCTTCGGCAATGGCCTTGTGTAAAACAAGCGCGCTTTCAACTTCGGCAGTACCCATACGATGTCCAGACACATTTAAAACGTCATCCATACGACCGGTAATCCAGTAGTCGCCGTCTTTATCACGGCGGGCACCGTCACCACTAAAATAATTGCCGGGGTAATCCGAAAAATAGGTTTGGATAAAACGATCGTGGTCACCATAAATACTGCGCATTTGACCGGGCCATGGATGGGTTATTACCAGTGCGCCTTGGGCAGGATTGCCTTCGACAATTTTACCGTCGGTATCCATTAGCGCCGGTTGCACGCCAAAGAAAGGACGCATTGCTGAACCGGGTTTAAGTGGGGTTGCGCCGGGTAAGGGCGTGAGCATATGGCCACCGGTTTCTGTTTGCCACCAAGTATCGACAATAGGGCAACGTTCTTCGCCTACGACACGGTAGTACCATTCCCATGCTTCAGGGTTAATTGGTTCGCCCACACTACCGAGTAAACGCAAACTGGCACGGCTAGTTTTAGTAACCGGATCATTACCTTCACGCATGAGTGCGCGAATGGCTGTGGGTGCGGTATAAAAAACACTCACTTTGTGTTTATCAATCACCTCCCAAAAACGGGAAGCAGATGGATAGTTTGGTATACCTTCGAATGAAATGGTAGTGCTGCCAATAGCCAATGGTCCGTATACAAGGTAACTATGCCCGGTTACCCAGCCCACATCGGCGGTACACCAAAAAATGTCGCCATCGTGTAAGTCAAAGGTATATTTAGTGGTGATGGCTGCATAAAGGAGATAGCCGCCAGTGGTGTGCAACACACCTTTTGGTTTACCAGTAGAACCCGAGGTATAAAGAATAAATAAGGGATCTTCAGCATCCATTTGTTCAGGTGGGCAATCGGCAGAAGCCTCGGCCATCAAATCGTGATACCAAACGTCAATTTTATTATTCCAGTTAATATTGCCGCCGGTGCGTTTAACGGTGAGTACGGTATGCACATTAGGGCATTGTTCAACCGCTTTATCGGTATTGGCTTTGAGTGGAATTTTTTTACTGCCGCGAAGACCTTCATCGGCGGTAATCACAATTTGGCAGTCGGAATCCAGTATTCGGTCTTTAAGCGACTCCGGTGAAAAGCCACCAAAGACAACCGAATGTACCGCACCAATACGGGTACAGGCTAGCATGGCATAGGCGGCTTCTGGGATCATGGGCATATAGATGCAAACTCGGTCGCCTTTTTTAACCCCGCGTTTTTTTAAGACATTAGCCAGTTTGCTGACTTCCTGATGCAGTTCTTTGTAAGTGATTTTTTTATCATCGTTTGGATCATCACCTTCCCAGATAATGGCAACCTGATCGGCTCGTTTTTCCAGATGCCGGTCGATACAGTTATAACTGACATTCAGTTTTGCACCTTCAAACCAGCGGATGTGTCCTTTGCTGTAATCCCAATCAAGCACTTTGTCCCAAGGGCGAGACCAGTCGATAAAATCAGTCGCTTGTTCAGCCCAGAAACCATCCGGGTCACTCACTGAACGTTGATACATTTCCTTGTATTGCGCTTCGGTAATATTGGCAGTGGCTGCAAAATTTTCTTTGATTGGATAAACTTTTGCCTCGGACATGATGACTCCTCAATTTAAAAGGCGTGGTTATTATTTTTCATGGATAAAAATCTACTATAACCCATTGAATAATATATTAATTTAAGTTGTAAGGATTATAGTGTTATTAAATCGGTATTTTGCACCGAGGTCAATACGCAATTGTATTTTTGCATCAGCAATGCGTGCATTAATCAGAAAGTGTTTTGCGGTAGTGGCTATCGAGTTGATTAATATAACGTTGCAAATCGGCAGAAAAATCAGTGAATAAGCCACTAAAGTGGCAGCCGATACGTTGCCCGGCGGTTGGTTTATCAAAGTGTAAGGGTAACGTATTTTGCACGGTTAAGTCGGTTGAGCAACTAAGTTCATCATTAAAAATAAGGGCAACGTCATTAAATTCATCACCAGCTTCTACTTTTAGTGAAAATGATTCATCGGCAATAGCAATACCGCCACCACTCACATCAATGATGCGGTATTCATTCGTGTCGCCCTGATTTGTTTTTATCTGGAAAAGGGCATTGTTACTTTGAGGAATACGTACACGAAAATGTTCCCGGCGTTGAACCCATAATAAATCATCAGGTATTGCACAGGCAAAAAGATGTTGCCCCTGAAACTTTGCGGTTTGGATAGATTGAGTTTTAAATTGTGCGGTAACACCTAAGTGTTTTGTTTTTAGTACAATATTATCCGCATCGGTAATTTTTTGATTGAGTTCAGGGTCGGGACTGACATCAAGTACTAATATATTCTGATCGCGCAGCACATCAACAATCGACGTTAAGAAAAAATCATTTCCATGGTTAAAATAACCGCTGATGGAAGACTTACTTTTTGCCAATAAGCGTAATTTTTGAACAATTTCACCTTTGCTGTGAAGGAAATATTTTTCAATATCCGTGATACCGTCTAACTCAATATTGGAGGAGTCGGGTGCATTAGACGAGCCGGTTGAAGTGTTATCGGGGTTATTGTCAGTCATATGTTTAACATAATTTTATATACGATTAATACTAATAGAAAACCGTCATTGATGCCATCTATCCGCTTTGATTTATGCTCAAATGGGGCTAAAAACAGACGGTGTTGGCGGTACCTTTGCTAAATTCCAGTTTGTAAACCCCCACTGCCAGAGTTGAGTTAAATTTTGTGTTATCAGGCTCGATGGCGGTCGCTGGCCTAAAATGTCGAGTGCTAGCCACAGCATCTTTTGTGGTAATTCGGTGGCGATATCTTGAGCGGCGGATTGTTTGCTTAATTTTAAACCATTATGGTTAATGGCAAGGGGAATATGGGCATAATCGGGTGAATGCAGGCCTAATGTTTGCTGAATGTGTCGCTGACAAAAGCTGGATTCATGCAAGTCAGCACCTCGCACGATTTGAGTCATATTTTGGGTGCTGTCATCGACGGCAACGGCTAGGTGGTAGGAAAATAAACCATCGGCACGTTTAATAATAAAATCACCGCTTGTTTGCGATAAATCCCGAGTCTGTGTTCCCTGAATAGCATCCTGAATACTCAGTTGAGGGGCTTCCTTTGTGAGTTTGATTCGAATAGAGCGTGCGTGTTTACCGTGTAAGCCCTCTCGACAGGTGCCGGGGTAAAGGTCGATGGTTTTAGGTTGTTGTTGGTTGAATTGCTGTATTTCCTTGCGTGAACAACCACAAGCATAAGCTATATTCATCTGGAGTAATTGTTCTAGATAGTGCTGATAAATATCGAGTCGTTGGCTTTGGTAACTGAGGTTATCCCATTCAAAGCCGTAAAGCTTGAGGGTGTCGATTATGTGTTGACTAGCACCTTTAAGTTCGCGTGGCGGGTCAATATCTTCGATACGCAACCACCATTCCCCCTGTTGCTGTTTAGCCTGTAAATAGCTTGCTGTTGCGGCTAAAAGCGAACCAAAATGTAGTGGCCCTGATGGAGAGGGCGCAAAACGGCCACGGTAGACTTTGTTGTGGTTATGCATCGACATGGTTGAATATTATCAATTATTTTTTGGGTAGAGGAATAAAAATAACCGAATATCTAAAGTTTATTGTGGTTTTGTCCGTTAAATAAGCATAAGAATTGGAGGGTTGATTGTGTCAAATGCACTGAATGGAGAAGTTCACGTTATTAAGGGAATAAAAGAAGATGGTGCAAAGTTGCGCCCGAGTGACTGGATTGAAAGATTATCATCAACCTTAGCCAGTTTTGGTCAGGATCAACGCTTAAAATACAATGAATGCGTACAACCGTGCGTGATTAATGGGGAAAAATGTTTGGTCGTTGCGCGAGGTTTATCAACAAAAAACCCACAAATGTATGATTTTGTAATGGGTTTTGCAAAAGGCAATAAGCTGCAAATTGTGACCGACCGTCGGGCAGACGATCGGGCACTTAAAGCCAACGCATAATTTAATGTTGGTTAAATTTAGCCACGTTGACGCTCGCGGATTTCTTCCAGACTTTTACAATCAATACATAAACTAGCAGTGGGGCGTGCTTCCAGACGGCGAACACCAATTTCAATACCGCAGTCTTCACAATAACCGTAATCTCCACTTTCCAGATTAGCAAGTGACTCATCAATTTTTTTGATCAGTTTGCGTTCACGGTCACGGGTACGTAATTCCATTGCAAATTCAGATTCCTGGCTGGCTCGGTCGTTTGGATCAGGAAAGTTAGCCGCTTCGTCCTGCATATGGTGAACGGTTCTGTCCACTTCCTGCATTAAACCTTGCTTCCATTCATTTAAAATTTCCTGGAAATGCTCGGTTTGTTCTTCATTCATATAGTCTTCACCTTTAACTATTTTATATGGTGTAAAACTATGCACTTCGTCAACGGAGGCGCGACGACGAACCGATGTTTTTTTAGCAACTTTCTTTTTTGATGCTGTCTTTTTCGCCGTTACCTTCTTTTTAGCGGGCGTCTTTTTCGCGACAGCTTTTTTCGCGGCGACCTTCTTTTTGGTCACTTTTTTCTTCGCCGTCGTTTTCTTTTTAGCTACTTTTTTAGCCGGTGTTTTCTTTGCCGTTGTTTTTTTAGTTGCGGATTTTTTCTTTGCAACTTTCTTTTTAGCCACTTTTTTCTTAGCTGTTTTTTTCTTCACTGCCATGCGACAAGTTCTCCAACATTTTAAAATACTTACTTTATTTAGCCATTTAAGGCGAGCCTAAAAGCGAAATCGAGGCTTTTAATACCAGAAAGTGCTATTCAACGCAACAAAAACAATCCATATAGTAAAATTATATATAAAATAAATCAACCGATTTTGTGTAACTTATTGTATTTCATGGGATAATTGACTTTTATGTTTTTTTGGGTTTAAAGTGAGGTTTTGGGTATGTTGAAGTTAAAAGCATTTATTTTTGATGTGGATGGTACGCTCGCCGATACCGAAAAAGACGGTCATCGGGTGGCATTTAATCGTGCTTTTAAAGAAGCAAATCTGGACTGGCACTGGTCGGTTGCTGAATATGGCAAGCTATTAGCGGTGACCGGCGGGAAAGAACGTACCCGTTATTTTTTAAGCTTGAGGCATCCTGAATTTTTAGCGCAGCAGCAACAAGCCGGTACGCTCGATGATTTAATCAAAACGCTACATGCGCGTAAAACATATTTTTATACTCAGTTATTATCAGAAGGTGCGATACCCCTACGTACTGGAGTAAAACGGTTATTACTTGAAATGCGTGAGCAAGGTTATCGGTTAGCTATTGCCACAACGACAACGCCTGCGAATGTCACCAGCTTACTGGAAAGTACCTTAGGTAAAGAGTCACTCGACTGGTTTGAAGTGATTGCGGCAGGCGATATTGTGCCCAAGAAAAAACCTGCAGCGGATATTTACAACTATGCGTTGGACAAAATGGGGCTAAAAGCAGAAGAATGTCTGGCTTTTGAAGATTCATTAAACGGCATTAAGTCATCATTGGGTGCGAATATAAAAACCGTGATTACGCAAAACTATTATACTGAAACCAATGATTTTAGCGGTGCATTAGTGGTACTCGATCATTTAGGTGAACCGGATGAACCGTGCCATTGTATTGAGGGTGACCTCGGTGGCGCTACTTTTATTTCGGTCGCGGTACTCGAAAGTTTATTCTCGTCGTAGTTTGTCAACGTGATCCCCAAAATTTCTAAACGTGCGCAGGCAATACAACCTTTTCATGTGATGAAGTTACTGGCACGGGCGAAAGAGCTTGAGGCACAAGGCCAACATATTATCCATATGGAAGTGGGAGAGCCTGACTTCAATACCCCACAACCGATTTTGGATGCCGGTATTGCTGCTATTAAAAAAGGTGATGTGCATTATACGTCACCGATGGGCTTGCCCGCTTTACGTGAAGCCATTGCCCAGTTTTATCAGGATAAATTTCAGTTAACGGTTTCTGCTGAACGTATTGTGGTGACCCCCGGTGCATCCGGTGCTTTGTTGTTAGCCTTGGCCGCCATTATTGAACCGGGACAGTCGGTGATAATGGCCGATCCGGGATATCCGTGTAACCGCAATTTTGTGTCTTTATTAGAAGGCAGGAACCAGCTTGTTAATGTTAATGCGGGTACGCAGTTCCAGTTAAATAAAGAATTAGTTGAACAACACTGGACTAATAAAACGGCTGCCGTACTATTAGCATCACCCTCTAATCCAACCGGTACGATGGTTTCAGAAAAATCCTTAACAGATATTATTCAGTTCGCAGAACAAAAGCAGATGGCAGTATTAGTGGATGAAATTTATCAGGGACTGGTTTATGACCAACCACCGGCAACGGCTTTATCCCTTTCCGATCATGTTTTTATTATTAATAGTTTTTCAAAATACTTTTCAATGACCGGCTGGCGAATTGGTTGGCTAGTCGTACCCGAGACATTTATTTCGGTGGTGGATAATCTGGCGCAAAATATATTTCTGGCTGCGCCAACGCCGGCACAATATGCGGCACTGGCGGCATTTAAACCCGACACCATTAAAATACTCGAACAACGCCGGGATGAATTTAAATTACGACGAGATTATTTGTTAGCAGCCTTGCCTAAACTTGGGTTTACAATACCCGTTAAACCCGATGGCGCATTTTATCTTTATGCGAATTGCGAAAATTTAACGGATAACAGTTTTGAATTTGCAGAACAATGTTTAGAGCAAGTGGGTGTAGCGATAACGCCGGGGATTGATTTTGGGAATAACAAAGCTGAAAAATATATTCGTTTTGCTTATACAACGTCACTAGATAACTTAAAAGAAGCCGTTGACAGATTAGAACGGTTTATTGCAGGTTGATTGTTAATGGGTCGGAGGTGTATGAGGATTACCCCGGATTACGCTGCGCTTCATCCAGGCTACTTGTGTGAATAATTAAAGTGTAGCCCGGATGAAGCGCAGCGTAATCCGGGAAAAGTTTGCGGTTAATGTTTACAATAGTCAGCGAACAATAACCGGTGTAGGGTCGGTTTTATTTTGTGGGCTATCATCCTTATTTAAAGATTCTACAGCCATGATGGTCGCACCCGCAACCGAAACGGGCATCACTAAAAAATTTAACAATGGGATCATGGTTGCTACTGTCGCCGAGCCACCAAATCCGAGTGATAGTACTTTGTGTTCTGATAAGGTGTAGCGTATTTTAGAAAAGCTATATCCGCGATTACCTAATGGGTAGTCAATGTATTGCAGGGTTAACATCCATGCGCTAAATAAAGCCCATAGAATGGGGCTGATAATATTTACCACCGGGATAATGGATATAATTAATAAGGGAATCATCCAGACAAGGAAGTAGATTATTTTTTTAATTTCACCTCCAATGGATTCAATAGTAATTTTAATAAGGCTGGTGCGAGGGTCAATGGGTTGCACGCCCGTTAATTTGTATTCAACCGCAGCGGCAAGGTAAGTGTTAAACGGTGCGCCAATAATATTGGCGACAATGGTAAAAGCAAAAAATATAATAATCAGTGCGACTGCTGCAAATAGCATCCATAACAGCCCAATAAACCATTCAAATATTTGATGGATAAAATTGGGCATCCAACTCGGCATTTCGGGTGTTAACCAGTTTATCAGTGTTTCATATTGGGTAGAGAGTAAATAAATTGCACCGGCAAATAAAACAATATTAATAAGTAGAGGGAGTACAACATATTTTTTTACTTCCGAAGAAAATATCATTGGGATCCCTTGTAAAAAATACCGGACACCGGAAACGGGATTACTGTAACGAGGCTGACTCGACATAACTGAATTCCTTAACAATGGTTTTTAATTTCTTGCTATTTGCTGCAATGGTTTTGGCTATCATAACCCCGTTTGGCAAGCAGTGCAGCACCAAATGCCGCGTGCTTATTTAAACTGTTTTGCATGGGTATCTTTAAAAGTTGATTGCGTATACTTGTCCAAGCTTTGTTAACGGTTCCACCACCGATACTAAATAATCGTTTAGCGGTTGGCGTACCCCGTTGTTGTAGTTTTTGATAACCCTCGTACTCAATGTTGCTAATGCCTTCGAGTATGCCCTGAAAAAAAACAGCATGACTCTCGGGACGCGGCGTGAGACAGGGCGTTAGTTGTGGGTTATTGTGTGGAAAGCGTTCACCCGGTTGTAATAATGGGTAATAGTTAAGTTCTGTATTTTTAGCAGGATTAAGTTGTGCTTCCAGCTCGATCATTTGTGAGTCACTAAAATAATGCCGTAAAACGGCACCGCCAGAATTAGATGCCCCCCCCACTAGCCAATGTTTGCCAAAGGTTTGGCTATAGATACCGTCTGTACTTGAAAAAACAGGTTTGTCTGAAATAATTTTTAAAACCAGTGTGCTACCTAATGAGGTGACGGCATCACCTACTTGATTAGCGCCCGTGGCGAGTAAGGCCGCCGTACTGTCGGTGGTGCCGCTTACAAATTGTACTTGCGTATTAAAACCAAATTGCTGAATGATTTGTTTGTCTAATTGACACAGTGGTGTGCCTGCCGGGGTAACGTGGGGCAACAGGGTCTTTTTTATTCCCAGTTCTGGCAACCAGTCTGGCCATTGTTTGTTGACAGGATCGTAACCGGTTTTTAATGCGTTATTACTGTCGGTTTGTTGAAATTGTTGTGTTAACTGGCCTGCGAGCCAATCAGATTGGTGTGCGAGATAAGCGGGTTCGGTTTGTGGGGTATGTTTTAATAACCACATTGCTTTAGCCAATCCGGATGTTGCTGAACAAGTGGGTGAATCTTCTGGTGCAAACTGTTTTATCTTTTCAACAAATTTAATAGCACGTTGGTCGTTATACATTAAGCCCGTTGAGAGGGGATTACCTTGTTGGTTAATAAGCAACACCGTTCCCGATGTTGCATCGAGAGACACACTCACGATTTGTTTAAAATCAAACTGATTTGATAAGGCAGTTAGTACCGATTGGAGTGTTTGCCACCAAATTTCGGGTTGTTGTTCAAAATATTGAGGTTGTGGTTGCTTGGGGGCGGGCATGGCTTGCATATTGGATGCTAAAACCTGACAGCCCTCATCAATAACAATGGCGCGGATGCCGGATGTGCCGACATCAATGCCTAAAAAAGCCGCTGAACTTGTTTGTTTTGTATTTTGCATGACTAATATCGGAGGTTAGTCATTTCATTTTCCTGTGAGCTTGTGTTTTAAGGAAGGTGGACCGGTGGGCTGCTTTCCCAGCCCGGTTGTTGGTGTTCGACAACGACACTGGTATATATCCCGCCTCGGACGTTGAACTTGGCGGTGAGGCGCATAAAGCGTGGCCCACAGGCTCGTACTAAGTCATCTAAGATTTGGTTGGTGACAGCCTCATGGAAGGCACCTTCTTCACGAAAAGCCCAAACATATAATTTTAGAGACTTAAGCTCAATACAGTGACGGTCGGGAACATACTCAATATGTAGCGTTGCAAAGTCTGGCTGGCCGGTTTTAGGGCACAGGCAGGTAAATTCGGGCACATCAATGCGAATCGTATAATCACGTTCATGCATTGGGTTTTCAAAGGTGTCTAGATTTCGAGTGGGTTGGGTTGTCATTGATAGTCGCTTTATGGTCTAGGCCGGTTTGTGGGCATTAGCGCGAAGTTTACGGTTGGTAGCGAGTAACATCAAGTGTCAGGTTTGATTAATTTAGAGGCTAAACCAGAATTGAATGATTATTGCTCAATAAACCAAAAATCAATTACTTATAACAATATTTTCAAATAAGTTAATCTTGGGTGTTGCCTTTTAAGCCCAAAGCAGACAATTTTTTGTGATTTATTTAAAAAATCTGCCTTGTCAATCTTGTGTCTTTGGCCAGTGATCGGTATCGTCTGCGCATGTATTTATCAAAACTAAAATTATCAGGATTTAAGTCCTTTGTAGACCCCACCACCGTGTCTTTCCCCAGTAAATTAATTGGCGTTGTCGGGCCGAATGGTTGTGGAAAATCAAATATTATTGATGCGGTACGTTGGGTAATGGGAGAATCATCGGCTAAACACCTACGTGGTGACTCGATGGCCGATGTTATTTTCAGTGGTTCAACCTCACGCAAACCGGTGGGGCAGGCCTCGGTTGAGTTGGTATTTAACAATACCGACGGCTCATTAGGTGGCGAATATGCCAATTATAATGAAATATCCATTAAGCGCACGGTATCGCGTGACGGGCAGTCTGTTTATTATTTAAATGGCACCAAGTGTCGCCGGCGTGATATTACGGATATTTTCCTGGGCACGGGGTTAGGCCCTCGCAGTTATGCGATTATTGAACAAGGCACCATTTCTCGTATTATTGAAGCCAAGCCAGAAGAACTACGGGTATTTCTGGAAGAGGCAGCAGGTATATCCAAATATAAAGAGCGCCGTCGTGAAACGATTAACCGGATTAAACACACCCGCGATAATCTGGATCGTTTAAATGATTTACGTGAAGAGTTGGATAAGCAACTTGCACGTTTAAAGCGTCAGTCGCGTACGGCTGAACGTTATAAAATTTTGCGTGAAGAAGAACGATTAAACAAAGGACAATTGCAGGCTCTGCGTTGGCAAGACATTAATACGCATTATGAAGAAACCGAATCTACTATCTCAAAACAACAAATTGCTGCTGAAGGCGTGGTGGCGAAACAACGTTCAGTTGAAGCGGATATTGAAAAACAACGCCAGGATCATACTGAAGCATCCGATAAGTTTAACCAGATCCAAAGTCGCTTTTACAGTGTGGGTTCCGATATTGCACGATTGGAGCAGTCTATTCAACATGCTAAAGAACGTCGTCAGCAAATCCAAACTGATATTCGTCAAGCTGAAAATGAATGGAATCAGGCACAGGCACAATTAAACATTGATCGTCAGCGTATAGAGTCATTAGAAAAAGAACGTGTTGAGCTTGAACCGCAATTAAGTCAGTTAGATGAAGCTGCAAAACAGTCAGCACAAAAATTCAGTGATTCTGAACAAGCTATGCAGCAGTGGCAGTCTTCATGGGATGAAGTCAATAAGCAAGCCATGGCCCCGGCACAAACAGCCGAAGTACAACGTACACGTATTGAAAATTTCGATAAAACCATTGCTGATTTATTACAACGTAAAGAAAAGTTAGAACAGGAATTACAGAGCATTTCACCTGAAAAATTTAATCAGGAAATTGATGGACTACAACAGCAGCTTGAAACCACCAGCGTGGATGCAGAAACACATAAAAAATCTGTAGAAAGTTCACAACAACAAATTACGCAAGCACGTGAAGAAATTGTGTCACTGAATAATGCGCTACACAGTAAACGCGATGACTTACAATCTATTCGTGGACGTTGCAGTTCGCTTGAAGCATTGCAACAAGCGGCACTGGGTAAAGAAGATTCAGATTTGAATCAATGGCTCAATGCGCAGTCTTTAAGTGATGCACCTCGTTTAGCCGAGGAACTTAATGTTGAATCCGGTTGGGAGCGTGCGGTAGAAAGTGTTTTAGGCTATTATTTACAGGCTGTTTGTATTAATGACACATCAAATCTTGCCAGTCAGTTAACCCAACTTGAAAATGGCAGCATAGCCCTGTTTGATACAACGGCCGTTGCTTCAACCGGAACGCTGGCGAGTAATGCTTTACTTGAAAAAGTAAATTCAGCTTATGATCTGAAGTCTGTTTTAGGAAATGTGTTGGCGGCAAATACATTGGATGACGCATTGGCACTTCGTTCTAATCTTGCTTTGCATCAGTCTGTTATTACACCAGAAGGGATCTGGTTAGGACAGAACTGGATCCGTTATGTGAAAAATGACGATTCCGAATCTGGTATATTGCAACGTGAACAGGAAATTAAATCACTCCATCAGGGTATCGACAGTTTGGATGCTGATGTGAAAGCGTTGCAAGCAAAACTGGAAGAACAACAGCAACAATTAAAAAACGTTGAATCAGAACGTGATGCACAGCAGGCAACATTAAATCAAACCAATAGACAGCTTGCCGATGTACAAGCGCAGTTAAATGCAAAGAAAAATAATCGTCAGCAGGTTGAGTCACGTCAGGGTAATTTACAAACTGAGTTTGCACAGGCTGAAGAAAAAATAATACAGGCGCAGAATGATGCACGCGAAGCGCGAGGTCACTTGCAACAAGCACTGGATTCAATGGCCGAGTTAGAGAAAAAACGTAATGAATTGAGTCAGCAACGTGCTTTGTTAACCGAACAACATGCGCAAAGTCGTATTAAGTCCAATGAAGATAGAGACGCATTACAGAAAGTGACTATTCGTGTTGAAACGCTGCGCACTGAACTGTCATCGACTCAACAAACACTTGAGCGGATGGAGTCACAACTGGAACAGCTAACCTCACGTCGTGATGAGCTATCCAAATTATTTGATGAAGGTGAAGCTCCACTGGTCGATATGGCAAAAGAAATTGAACAGCAGTTAGCCCAGCGTGCTGACGTTGAAGGTCAAATGAAAAAGGCTCGGGAAGTTATGACCGAGATTGAACAACAATTACAAAAACTTGAAGAATTGCGTTCACAAGTAGAGCAAGAGCATGAAGAAGCACGTAACCTGCTTGAACAAACCCGTATTAACTGGCAAGAACAAAAAGTTCGCCGACAAACTATTGAAGAACAGGTGATTGAAGCAGGCTTTGAATTAAAAGTATTAATTCAGGAAATGCCTGAAGAAGCCAATATTGCCGCATGGCAAACCATTGTTGAAGAATTAGAAGGTAAAATTAATCGACTTGGGCCTATTAATCTGGCGGCTATCGATGAGTTTGAACAAGAGTCCGAGCGTAAAGAATATCTGGATGCGCAAAATGAAGACTTGGTTGAAGCACTTGAAACTTTGGAAGATGCTATTAGTAAAATAGACCGTGAAACTCGTACCCGTTTTAGTGATACATTTGATCAGGTTAACGTCAAACTTAAAGAGTTGTTTCCACGTTTATTTGGTGGCGGTCATGCTTATCTTGAATTAACCGGTGATGATATTCTTGATGCAGGTGTAACGGTTATGGCGCGGCCACCGGGCAAGCGAAATAGTACGATTCATTTATTGTCCGGTGGTGAAAAAGCGTTAACGGCAGTGGCAATGGTGTTTGCGATTTTCGAATTAAATCCTGCGCCATTTTGTATGCTCGACGAAGTGGATGCGCCATTGGATGATGCCAATGTAGGACGTTACTCCGAACTAGTGAAGCATATGTCTGACCGTATTCAGTTTATTTTTATTACCCATAATAAAGTCACAATGGAAATAGCCGATCATCTAACGGGTGTTACCATGTCTGAACCAGGCGTTTCGCGTCTGGTTGCGGTTGATGTCGAAGAGGCCGTTGAGCTAGCCGCAGTATAGTCTTTAAAATAGAGACCTTTATTCGAATGTAATCAAGGTCTCTAAATAACATGGGGTTTCTAGATATTAGGCTGTTGGTAATACAATGAATATATTGCGTATTATATTAATAATTACAGGCATTATTTTTATAATCGGAATATATTATTTTCAGAAAAAAATAGATTCAAGCGTTCCATTCCTGCAAAATATAAAAATATTTCTAAAAAAATTATTCACACCAGAAAGTGAAAGTGTACGAGAGCCATCTTCGATTAAACATTCCGTTGAACAACTCAGTAAAGAGCAGCTTGCAAGCATGAGTAATATGGTTGCAAATAAAGTGCGTCAGAATGAAGTAACAGCAAAGGATGTTTCTATTGAAGCTGCGCAAACTCAGGCTGTGGTGGTTCCCAAAGGTGAAGAACTATTAATTACTTTAACGGTTATCCCTAAATCGGGGCATTGTTTTAGTGGCAATGAAATTATTTCGGCATGTCAATCTGCGGGCTTACAGTTAGGGGAATTTAACATCTTCCATCGCTATGCTTTAGTTAATGACAAGGTACAGATAATACCGGTTTGCAGTCTAGTTAATTTATTTGAACCGGGTTATTTTGACATGGATACGATGCTCGATTTTTCAACTGAAGGGCTATCCTTGTTTATGCAATTACCAGGGCCGGTTGACGGGCGTGAAGCATTCTCTATTTTAATGGATGTATCTGAAAAATTAAGTCTTAACCTGAATGCCACTATTTGTGATGACTCGCGTAGTGTTTTAACGACACAAACAATCAGTCATTTAAAAGAAAAAGTAGAAAATTATTGTTTTAAATTAAAAATGGCTTCATTGCAAAATCATTAACTTCAAGTCGTTTAATTTTTTATGTTTCACCCCTCATTTAGTTAGGTAACCACTTTAATGTCAGCGTTAGTAACCAAAATTAATCAATTAAAAGATGAATTAAATCATCACAATTATCAGTACTATGTATTGGATGATCCGGAAATATCAGATAGTGGATACGATAAGTTATTACGTGAGCTACAGGAAATAGAGGCACAACATCCTGAGTTGATTACCTCTGATTCACCCACACAACGTGTTGGTGCAATACCGTTAACGGAATTTAACAGTGCTAAACATGAAATGCCGATGCTCTCTTTGGCGAATGCCTTTTCAGACAACGAGTTTAATGATTTCAATCAGCGTATTATTGATATATTAATTAAAGCAGAACATTATAACGGTAAGGATATTCACTATGCCGCAGAACCCAAGTTGGATGGGCTTGCTATCAGTTTGCTTTATGAAAAGGGTATTCTTATTCGGGGCGCAACGCGTGGTGATGGCTTAACTGGTGAAGATGTGACTCAAAATATCCGAACGATTGAAACCATTCCATTAAAATTATTGGGTAATAAAATTCCATCACGTTTGGAAGTGCGTGGCGAAGTCATTATGGATAAAAAAGGTTTTGAGCAACTTAATCAGAATCAACGAAAAAATAACGAGAAAATTTTTGCCAATCCGCGAAATGCAGCAGCAGGTTCTTTGCGGCAGCTTGATGCAAGAATAACGGCAACACGCCCTTTATCTTTTTTCTGCTATGGCATTGGTATTATTTCTGATGACGTGATGTTACCCAACACCCACAGCGAGATTATGGCACTGCTAAAATCATGGGGAATGCGTACTAACCCTGAAAGTCAGGTGGTGACTGGTGCGACAGGTGCGGTAAATTATTATAATCACTTATCAAATAAACGTGAGTCACTTGAGTATGAAATTGACGGCATTGTTTATAAGGTGGACAGTTTAGAATATCAGAAAATTCTCGGGTTTGTAGCACGGGCTCCACGTTGGGCGATTGCAAGAAAATTTCCTGCCCATGAAGAAATGACTAAAGTACTCGGCATTGATATTCAGGTAGGACGAACCGGGGCGTTAACGCCGGTTGCTAGATTGGAACCTGTTTTTGTTGGTGGGGTCATGGTGAGTAATGCCACTTTGCATAATCAAGACGAGATTGAACGGCTGGATATTCGTGTTAGTGATACGGTTGTGATTCGACGTGCGGGTGATGTCATTCCTCAAGTCGTGAATGTGGTGTTAAGCAAGCGTGAAGGCAAACCACGTAAGTATAAAATGCCAAGTCATTGTCCTGTTTGTGGTTCACTGGTTATTCGTAACGAGAATGAAGTGGTCACCCGTTGCAGTGGCGGATTGTATTGTGAAGCGCAGGGTAAGCAGGCTATTATTCATTTTGCTTCACGTAAGGCGATGAACATTGATGGCCTAGGTGATAAGTTGATTGAGTTATTGGTTGATGAAGGCTTAATTAAAACCAGTGCTGATCTTTATACTTTAACCCATGAGCAAATTGCAGGCTTAGAACGCATGGGGGATAAATCGGCTAGTAAATTATTAAAAGCCTTAACGGAGTCCAAACAAACAACGCTGGCACGTTTTATTTTTTCTTTGGGCATCCATGACGTGGGAGAGACAACAGCTAAGACCTTGGCGACACATTTTAACTCACTTGAAAAATTAGAATCGGCCAATTTTGATGAATTAGTCAGTATTCGTGATGTAGGGCCGGTGGTGGCAAATAACGTAATGACATTTTTTAAACAAAAGCATAATCGTGAAGTGATTGATGCATTATTAGAAACAGGTATTCACTGGCCAAAAGAAGAATTAGTATTGTCACAGGCTCAAACGCTAGCGGGTAAAATCTTTGTGATTACGGGCACATTTTCTGAACTGTCGAGAGAGGAGGCAAAACAGGTACTGCAAGCTCTAGGTGCGAAGGTGACGGGCAGTGTTTCAAAGAAAACAGACTATGTTGTTGCCGGTGAAAGCCCGGGCTCAAAAGTGACAAAAGCACAGCAACTGGGTGTTGAGATCCTTTCCGAGGCGCAGCTTAAGGCACTTTTTAATGTATAAGTTATTGAATCATATCAATTTATTATAAAAATGTGATATTCATCACGTTCAGCTATAATTTAAGCCATATTATTGAATTTTTAGGATAGGAGTGATGCCAATGGAAGAAGCATACAAAGGCCCAGAAAGACGTATTAAGCAACGTCGAAAGAATGATGATCGTCGTGATATTATGCGATTTGAACCCACCAAAACACCGCGTCGTTCAGGAAAAGATCGACGAGTTAAAAGTATTTGGGATGATCGGAACGGTTTCTAGGTTTTTATAATTTTATTCGAAGTTATTCGAAGCAGTCTGTTTATATTAAAAAAGCCATTGCCCTTTATAAGAGCAATGGCTTTTTCTTTGTGCGAGATTAAATTTAATTGTTATTTATTAATTTTAATTTTTGCTTTTTTACGTAGCTTTATAATGTATTCCTGTAATTTTTTATTTTGCATAATAATACGTACTTGCTGTTTGACGTCTTTAAATTTAGGTGGTTCCATTTTGCGGGTGTCTTCTAACTTAATAACATGCCAGCCAAATTTTGTTTTAACGGGTGTTTTTGTATAAGCACCTTTTTTCAACCCAGCAACTGCTTTAGAAAATGCAGGCACCATTTGACGCGCGTTAAACCAACCCAGATCACCACCATTTTTACCCGTTGGGCCAGTGGAGTAAGCCTTTGCCAGTTTGATAAAGTCTTTACCGTTATTCAGTTCTTTAATAACAGATTTCGCTTTGGCTTCTGTTTTTAATAGAATATGCCGAGCTTTATATTCTTTGATATTGGCAGACTTTATGCGACGGTCATATTCAAGTTTTAATGCGGTGTCAGTAATCGGGGTTGCTAACATTGTTTTACGAATGGCATATTTAATTAACAAATCAATCCGATGTTGTTTAAGTTGAAATATAACATCTTTATTTTTTTCTATCTTTTGTCGAAGAGCATCCTGATACATTAATTGGCGATTAATTAATTCTTGGATAAGAAGTTCATGGTTCTTTTTAACATCAAACTTTGGGTCCTGTTTTTTCTTGAACTCGATATAAGCTTTAAATGTTTTTTCAGTAATCGGTTTACCATTAACCGTTGCAACTGCTTTAGCAGCAGAATAGGCATTAAAACTAATAAAAGTAATTGCTGTGCTGAGCAGAAATACTAAAAGTTTGTTTATTTTGGGTGTTGATTTTTTATGTAACATGATTTTATCCTTAAATAATAGTGATTAACCTGAATATATTAACCATAGGTTAACTTATGGTAGTACCTTCTTAAAGGGTTTTACTGTGACGTGTTCGTAAACGCCGGCTTTAATATAGGGGTCGGCATTCGCCCATGATTGGGCATCTTCAAAAGAATTAAATTCAGCAATAATTAACGAACCGGTAAAGCCTGCCGAACCGGGATCTTCATTATCAATAGCAGGATGCGGGCCGGCTAAAATAAGTTGCCCCTGTTCTTTCAGTTTTTCTAATCGCACGACATGTTCAGGACGAGTCGCTAGTCTTTTGTCTAAACTATTGGGTTTATCTTCTGCAATGATGGCATATAGCATTAATTGTTTTCTTCTGCTTGTATTGATTCGACAGGAACGGATTCTGGTTTTGATGGACCGGGTTTGGATTTTATATCATCTTCGTTGATATATTTAGAAAGGAATATTCCCTGAATAACAACAAAGGCAAGGGTTAAGCCCAAAACACCAAATAATTTAAAATCAACCCAAGTATCGAAATCAAAAAAGTAAGCAACCAGTAAGTTAATCACACCGGTTAGTACAAAAAATAAAACCCACGACAAGCTTAGGCGATGCCATGCCACATCGGGCATGGTTATATTTGCTTGCATCATTCGTTTAACAATGGGTGTTTTGTTGCCAATAAAATGGCTAGCATAAAATACAATAGCAAAAAGCCAGTTAGCAATGCTGACTTTCCAGATAAGAAACAGAGGGTCTTTAAAGTAAATGGTCGCACCACCAAAGATAACAACCAAAACCAGTGTGATAACGTGCATCTTTTCAATTTTTTTGTGACGAAACCAGTTGTATGTAATTTGTAGGAATGTTGCAGCCATAAGAGCGGCTGTTGCGGTAATCATCCCATCAACCTGATTTTCATACGATTTGAAAATAATAAAAAACAAGAGAACAGGGAAAAAATCAAATAAGAACTTCATGGTGTATTAACAACTATATTGAGTATTGGTGCCATTTAAAGACAATAATTTATGTATTAGGTTTAACTTATCTTGATATTATCATGAATTATTTTTTAAGACACATCATTTCTTATGGATACAATATTGCAATGATGTTGATCGTGCCAATTGTACCAACGGCAAGGTGTGCTGGCATGGGAGCGGGTATTTACTTTTTATTATATTCTCCTGTACGAAAATATGTGCCCGGTGGCATTCCGAGACTGCGTCGGAACATAGCGATAAAGGCACTCGGGCTTTGGTAACCGAGTTCCAGCGCGATGCGGGTAACCGACTGGCCTTGTCCGAGCCGGTCGATGGCTTCCAGTAGACGCAATTGTTTACGCCAGTCACCGAAGTTCATCCCGGTTTCTTTGATGAACAAACGAGCTAGGGTGCGTGTACTGGCGCCACAAATTTTAGCCCAATCTTTTAAATTGTACTCATTTGCAGGATCCGCATGTAACTTATCCATAACGTGTCGCAAACGTTTATCCCGTCCCATAGGCAAGTGTAGCGGTGCTGGTTGTAATTCCGCTAGTAAATCCAAAATCACCTGCATAATCCGGAATCCGCTATCGCCCGAGGAATAATCATCGCCAATTTCCACCGCTTTGAGGATCAACTGCTGCAATAGTGGCGGGACATTTAGCACACAGCAACTTTGTGGCAATGCGGCGGTGGTGGATGGATCGACAAACAGGGTACGAATAGAAATGGAGTCGGTGGCTATGACTTCGTGTGGGATATCAGGGGGTACCCAGACTGCCTGCGAGGGAGGAACGATCCAGGTGCCATCAATACTAAGCACGCGCATGACCCCACGAATGGCATAGACCAGTTGTGCCCGCGGATGTTGGTGGCTGGCTACCCGGTGTGCACCCTGGATCTCCAATGCACGGGCGAGAATGGGCAGATGGGGATCAAGCCGATAGCCGGTTGAGGTTGGGGCCAGGGTTGTCAGTTTTGCGATATTCATTGGCAAATTATAGCAAAACAGGCATTGTAGGTGGGTGCATAATTGGGCTTCCATATTTAGTAGCAATTGCTGGAGATCCACTGTGCCCTTACAACAAATGCCCCAGAATCAACCTGTCCGTGCCCACTGGCTGGTTAAAATCCACTTGCCTATGTGGGTCACTATCGTAACCGTGTTTACCGGTATTTATCTGATGATTTGGACGCCAGCGGCATTCTCTCCGGAGCAGGGCCGGGCTGCGGGTCTGGTACTGGCCACCGTTGGGCTCTTGGTGACGGCGCAGTTGCCAGAGCACCTGACCGCATTGTTGTTTTTCCTATTTGCCATGCTGCTGGGCGTGGCACCTTCGAGTGTGATTTTTTCCGGTTTTTCCTCGGCGGCATTGTGGATGATTTTTGCTGGGCTGGTCATTGCCCTGGCAGTGAAAAGCACCGGCCTGGGTGAGCGCCTCGCGCGTAGCATTGCGCTGAGATTGGACGGTCATTACCTGTACCTGATCAGTGGCGTGCTGCTGGTGGGATTGTTGCTCGGATTTTTAATGCCCTCGTCCATGGGGCGGGTGGTGTTGCTCATGCCCATCACCCTGGCGTTGGCGGACTACTTCGGTTTTGAGCCCGGTTCCAATGGCCGTACTGCCGTGGTACTGGCGGCAGCTTTCGGCTCGTTTGTCCCCACCTTTGCCATTTTGCCCGCCAACATACCGAATATGGTGCTGGTGGGGGCAGCCGAGACCCAGTTTGATATAGCGCCGCTCTACGGTGAATATTTATTGCTGCATTTCCCGGTACTCGGCTTGCTGAAGTCGGTGGTGATCGTGGCGCTGATCGTCTGGCTTTATCCCGACCAGCAAAAGCCGGTCTCCCGTAGTGTCGCGACAACCACGCCGTTGTCACGGCATGAGTGGCAACTGACCTGGATACTGGCAGTGTCGTTAATTTTCTGGCTGACCGATTTTATTCATCATATCTCGCCAGCGTGGGTTGCACTGGCTGCGGCATTGGTGCTGCTGATGCCGCGCATCGGTTTAATCAGTGCGAAACAGTTTAACGGGGAGATTAACTATAATCCTTTGTTTTTCGTCGCCGGGATTCTAGGCCTGGGTGCGTTGATTTCACATTCTGGTCTAGGTGTGAGTCTTGCGGAACACCTGACTGCCGTACTCCCGCTGGAACCGGGTCATAACTTGCTCAACTTCGCCTCGTTGAGTTTTGTTTCTATTGTGACTGGCATTGTCGCAACGCTGCCGGGTGTGCCTGCAGTGCTGACGCCGCTGGCCGATCAAATGGCGCATAGTTCCGGGCTGCCGATTAAAACGGTGTTGATGACACAAGTGCTGGGTTTTTCCACCACATTTTTTCTTTACCAGGCGCCACCGCTGGTGATTGCGATGCAGCTCGCGGGTGAAAAAACCCGCCCAGCGATCAAGCTGAGTCTATTACTGGCAATGGTAACCATTCTGGTGCTGCTGCCTCTGGATTACCTATGGTGGCGTGCGCTGGGTTGGTTGTAATTGCCAGTGTGGTAAAGAATGCGTGTTGCATCCGGCAACTTGTCACTACCCCAAAGTTGTTTTGCCTGTCGCTTTCGTATGAAGTGATGTTACTAGGTTGTCAGTAAATAGTATTCTTTGCTTGATAAAGTGTTTTATATTGCATACGGTCTATTCCATATCAGTGACACGCATCCACCAGGCTAAACCAACTGTTTCGAAAGTTTGTAGCTACAATCATTTGTGTACTTAACTATGTCTTCCTGTTCTGGGAGAACATATCTGTGTTGGCATTAAACACAATTATGTGTATTGAATGAGGCATTCATGGGAAAGAGGAGGCCACGCGAGTTTTGCACAGACTTATCAGACAGTTTAGGGTTAATACTGTAAAATAGTCCGTTATGCCATTATCTTATGATTTACATTCACATTCCTCTGCATCTGATGGCAGCTTAAGTCCGACTGAACTGGTGCAATATGCTCAGCAGCACGATGTGGATGTTTTGGCTTTGACGGATCATGATATTACCTCAGGCATTGCGGAAGCGAAACAGGCAGCTGATGCTCTGGATTTGAGCATTATTGCCGGTGTTGAAATTTCAGTTATCTGGCGTAAGCAAACGTTGCATATTCTGGGGTTAAATATTGACCCGGATAACTCGGTTTTATTAACAGGATTAGACAAAATAAGGCTGGCACGGCTATGGCGTGCGCAGGAAATGGGGCGGCGGCTGGATAAAGCAGGCGTTCCCGGTATTTATGATGCCGCAAAGGCCATTGCCAATGATGAAAATGTGACTCGCACCCATTTTGCTCGGATTCTAATTGCGCAAGGTCATGCAAAAGACATGAAACAGGTCTTTAAACGTTTTATTGTGCCGGGCAAACCGGGTTATGTGGCTGGCGAATGGGCTGAAATGGAACAAGCACTTGAATGGATAAAAGATGCCGGTGGTATTAGTGTGATTGCGCATCCGGCGCGATATAAATTATCGGCTACTAAAATGCGATTGATGATTGATGAGTTTATACAAGCGGGAGGGCAAGGGATTGAAGTGGTATCCGGTAGTCATTCTCAGGAAGAATCACAACGGATAGCAGCATTGGCGCGACAATATCACTTACTGGCATCTCGTGGTTCTGATTTTCATGATCCGGCTATACCTTATATTAACATGCGGACTTTGCCGCCTTTGCCAAATGATTTAACACCTGTTTGGCAAGTATGGTAGTCAATCGGAGATTTAAAGTTTAATGAGTCAGTTTTTTCAAATTCACCCAGATAATCCCCAAGGCCGTTTAATTCATCAAGCGGTTGAAATGGTACGGCAAGGGGCTGTGATAGTCTATCCAACGGACTCTGCCTATGCCATTGGTTGTCATCTTGGTGACAAAAAGGCATTGGATCGTATTCGGCGTATTCGGCAGGTGGATGACAAACATAATTTCACCCTAGTGTGTCGGGATCTGTCTGAAATTTCGACTTATGCAAAAGTGGGTAATCAGGCCTATCGTTTTATCAATGCGCACACACCGGGCCCTTATACCTTTATATTAGAAGCAACACGCGAGGTCCCACGGCGTTTATTACATCCGAAACGCCGCACTATTGGTATACGGGTGCCGGACAACCGTATTGCGATGGCCTTGTTGTCGGAATTAAATGAGCCGTTAATGAGCAGTACCCTGATTTTACCCGGCGAAGACATGCCCATGACCGATACAGAAGATATTCGAGACCGTCTGGAGCATGAGGTTGATTTAGTTATTGATGGTGGCCATTTCGGTACCGAACCGACAACAGTGGTGGGGCTGCAAAATACGGAAGTTGAAATCTTACGCCAAGGTAAAGGTGAGATCAGTGATTTCTAATGCCTGCCTGTTTTTACGGCTATTTTTTGGGGAATAGCATCAGGGCAAGATCATTATAAATTGAACTAAATAGTAAAGACACGATCAGAACGTTCAAACTCACCGACTATTTGGAACAAGCAAGGCAATTTTGTGTATATGCAACAACTGAACGTGGTG
>CAYYLL010000013.1:0-75714 GCA_964472525.1 uncultured Thioalkalispiraceae bacterium
AACGTTCTGATCGTGTCTTTACTATTTAGTTCAATTTATAATGATCTTGCCCTGGTTAGCTGACAGTGTTAGCGGTGTTGATTCTCTTCCGGGCTCACAGGAAGTATATAGTTCTCATATGCATGCTATGTGTGCAGCAGGGCTGAGTTCTGCAATTTGTGAAAAAAACTTCTATAACTATGTGAATAAGCAACTTAATTCTTGTTCAAAAGGTGGACTTGCCAAAGCTATACATGCATGGCAAGACTCTTTCTCGGGTGGACATAATTACTTTAAAACATATAGTGGTTTCTGGAAATTACCATTTTCACATTTATTGTATGATACTTTACCTAGTCCTGAAGAACGCCGTGTAGTTACAGAAGCAACTAGAGCGATGATGGGACAGTTTGATAAGAAATGTGGTTGTGGAGAGTAAAGTATGATTACGTTTATTTTAGTTACTTCAATTGTTTTCTCGTTGATTTTTCATTTTACTCAGAGTAAATATTGGTTATCTATTTTGGGTAGTGTGGTTGTTTCTACCCTAGTGGTTTGGTTTTTTGCGTCAGGACATTTTGGGCCAGTAGATTTTGAATTTCTAAAAAAGATTTTAATTATTGCTGGTGTATCACTCATTGTTTCTATATTTGTTGGGTTTTTTGTTACAAAAATTAAACGGAAGAAGAGAGGGACACCGATAACTTAATAACTTAAGTCCGTAGCTATTAATTTACCATTCTCAAAACCGCACTTAGAAATTTTTCTTGTTCTTGGTTTGTTAGGCTTGTAACAGACTAAATTTCAAAGTATTTTATGATTCTAAGTCAGGTTATTCAGTTTACAATTAATCTAGAGAGGCGATGGATGAAGAATAAATCTAATTCGATGGTGAGAAAAATAACTCTAATGTCACCTAAGCTTATTGCTCGAATTGAATGTATCGCTAAGAATGCAAGTATTGCGGAAAATAGACATATTTCATTTGCAGAGATCGTTAGACGTGCATTGAGTAATTATAATCCTACACCTTCAAAATCCGAAGAGAAATTACTGGAAGCCTTACTGGATAGTGTTATCAAATCTACGAATGATACGGTTAAAAGTGTTCGTCAGTTGAATCAAAAATTAGATGCTTCATATATCAAAATGACTTCTGGTTTAATTTGATAATTGTCTCCCCCAAACAAACTCTATGTAAATATTTTAGTATTCAGGATATCTGGAGTGGTATATTTTTACTATTAACTGATCATGAGCGTTATAGTGATCAGTACTTTCCGGTTTAGATGATCAGATAATATAATTTATATGTTCAAAACAGTGCAGCGCCAGTAGACTGGCTATTCCGGTGAAAATGATCGGCAATTCTGATTTTATTTGATTATGGTGCTGTTTTTTCATGATCGTTAATATGCTATTGATCACTTAAGGGTATGAATACTCATATCCATCCGAATTTCCCCATCGTCTTATTGCTCGAGTAAGTTTTTTTATTGAAGGATGCTTTCTTACACTTTTCCAATCATGGTTATATTTGAAAGTGAATATTTCTTTTAGGAAGTGAAAAAAATGGGGTCAAGTTACTTGTTTAGTAATACTTTAATAAAAGATATTTATTAAAAAGAAAAGCGGAGAAAAGGTGGCGGAGGAATTAACATTTAGCCAACTCAACATAAAAATAAAAACAGACGCAAAAGGCCAAACCAGCACCTACGATTACGATGCACTGAATCGATTAATCCGTTCATCCACAAATGATGGCCGAGCCACAACGTATCGCTATGACCAAAATGCAACAAGCAGGGGTCGCCTGTCCAGTGTCAGTGACACCGACTCCAGTGTGGAATATATTTATAATGCCATCGGCAACATCACCGCACTCACACAAACCCGCGCAGGCCAATCGCGCACACTCACGTATCACTACAACCCTCTTGGCCAATTAACAAGTTTAACCTACCCCAGTGGCGCCATCATCACTTACGGTTATACGGCAGATGAAATCACAAGTCTGACATTAAACGGCCAACCCTTGATAAACAATATCCAGTATCAAGCCTTTGGTTCAGTTATTAAGGGGGGATTACAGGTGATCTTGGTTGACACCACATGCTGAATACCTTGCATTGGGTAAAAGCTTAGAAGAGCGTTGTTATGTTTATCGGGATATTTTTAAAGTACACTTAAGCGAAGAAAATTTACATTCATTTCGACAGTCAGCCCATTATTGTCAGCTGGTTGATGGTGGCGATTTAAACAATAAATTGAAAATAAATACGGTATTAAATTAGGATAATCGTATAGAGGACGACCAAAAAAAAGAGGCCGAAGGATTGATTAATTAATAATTTCTCCGTCCCCTTTACGTGAATTATTTTAGACTTTTCTTCTAAACTCGAGTAATCCAACTATACTTCACAAAACATTTGGCAAGAAGGAAGATAGCGATGCTTGAACGAACGGGCTTGATAATCAGCATACTGCTGCTTGTCGCTGCCCTCATCCGTATCGCTACACTTGATCTCTATCCTTTAACCGATACGACAGAAGCACGCTATGCTGATATTGGTCGTATTATGGTTGTCACCAACAATTGGGTGACGCCACAAATTGATATCGGTAAACCATTTATGGCCAAACCTCCCCTGTCAACCTGGCTGACAGCTATATCGCTAAAGTTATTCGGTATCAACACTTTTGCCGCTCGCTTACCATCATTTTTACTCGGACTGCTTACCCTAAGTTTGCTCTACATTCTCGCGATACGCTTGTACAGCCGATCGGTAGCTAGATTGAGCGTGTTGATACTTGCCAGTAGTCTGTTGTTTTTTGTTCTGGCTGGAGCAGTAATGACCGATCCCAGCCTTGGATTGGCCACCACCATGACCACGGTGGGAGTGTTACTGGCTCTCGCCGAACCAGAACAACGTATAGCTCGCCGTTGGGGCTATCTCGCATTTGCAGGCATAGGATTGGGACTGCTTGCCAAGGGGCCGATTACACTGGTACTAACGGGTTCTACTGTGTTTTTATGGTGCCTGTTTGGTAACCATTGGCGGCTGGTCTTTGAGCGACTTCCCTGGGTCGGCGGCATCATACTGCTCATGCTAATCGCCGTACCATGGTATGTGCTGGCCGAGTTGCGTACACCCGGTTTTCTGCAGTATTTCTTTGTGGGAGAACATTTCCTGCGCTTTATTGAGCCACATTGGAGCGGTGATCTGTATGGCGCACCTCGCACCGCAGCGAGGGGCACAATATGGTTGTTCTGGTTTGGCGCCACGTTGCCCTGGTCGGTACTGTTGCCCGTTATCTTGATATTGCGCTGGGCAGGTCGCTGGCCTGCCAGTGTTTTGTTTAGCACAGAAGCTCAACTGTGGCGTGGACTACTTGTTTGGTGGGCGCTGACCCCGATGTTATTTTTCACATTCGCTAGCAGCGTTTTGCTGGCTTATGTCTACCCCGCTCTGCCGCCACTCGCCCTGCTCATAGCGCTTGCACTACAACCACCAGATGCGAAACGACCTCATATGGCGCCGGTGGTGTACAGTTTGGCCAGTATAACTCCCGTGTTATTCCTAGTCTTAGTCTTGATATTCGGACCCACCCTCGGCATGCAGCGTAGTCAACTACCCGTACTGGCGCGTTTTCAATTATTAGCCGATAGTAAACAGGCGATCCTTGCATACACTTATAAACGACCACTATCTGCTGACTTCTATGGACAGGGTCGGACACGTGATATGTTTCATGCTAATCCATCAGAGTGGCGAAATTTGCTGAATAACGGTGCCATCAATTTCGTTGTCGTGGAACGTAACAGGTCAGGACACCAACGGGGTAAAATACCAGACTTCGTTCGCAAGCGACTCAAGCCGATAGCCGAGTTCGGTGAGTTTAATGAATTTATGCTGTATCAGGAACGGCACACCGAGGCGAATGACTGACGCTGAGTCAGATCTATTTTGGGAAAGGGGATGTATTGGATATGGTTCCGGCCTGTGGAGGTAAAGAGCTGCCGGTATTTAATATTCCCGCAGCAAACAAGCTGCGGGGACATTAGCTATAGGTTATTGAGTAAAACTTATCGAGTAAATCGTTGGTAAGAAAGTCCCAGTACAATGCCCCATATAAGGTGTAGCATCAGGGTTGCGATGGGTGCCATCATGCCGAGTTTTAAACCAAACAAACCTGCACCTGCCATTGGCATAGGACCTACCATCATCAGTAGCCATGCACCGATCGAAAAGATAATGGCACTCATTAACACTCCGCCGGGAAGTTTGTTTACCAATGCTGCAAACAATATACCCCAAACGACCGTACCAATCATAAAGTGTGCAACCCAGCCCATCAGTAATGGTGCGTGCATCATGCCTGCGAGCATTTTGATGGCATTCAGTTCTGGCATCACGCCCATTTTCGCTTTTAAGACCATTATTACTGATAGTACAATGGTTGCGATAAAACCTGAGATTAAACCTGCTTTGATATTCATATTATAACTCCAATTGTAAAGGGGCTTCCCACCCAATTAAATGATTGCTAACTGACTTTAATGGTTACTCTTAAAACCAGTTGCGGCTGTATTACACTTACTTGGATGCAGGGAAGGGTTATAGGGTTACAGTTAAATTGGAGGTTTTATTGGCTAAAGTGCTTTGTCGTTTGGGGGATAGAAAATAATTGTAAATCATTCGCGAACTGCAGTGGTCCCGAATAGAAGCGCCGTATTTCCTTCTCTGTTTCACGTTCACGCCCGAGTGTTCGTAGCATACGATGTGACAGGACGAGTTTATGCACCTGTGCTGCTGCTGCAATTTTTCCAATTTCCGATGGAGGCATATGTAAGAAACGGGCAACACCTGTTGCCCCTTCGGGGATCGCATTACTGGCAACTAACAGGTCAGAATTTTTCGCTAAGCCTGCCAGAGTATGGTAACGATTATTCATATCACCGCTAAAGGTTATTGAACAACCGTCTATATCCACGCGCCAAGCGATGGCTGCAACAGGGCCATGTTGGACGGGCACGGCTGACAGTTTAATATGTTGATTCAACGAGTAATGGTGTATGGCGCGCGGCACTAAGGGTACATTGGGCACATCGGTTACTTTAATTTTATAACTGCTCTCACTTTCGGGCAGTAGGTAATCATCCAGATAGCGATAGGCTCCACGTTTACCTAATAAATCGTGAACAAATTTTGTGGCTGATGGCATAAGTGCATTACCGCTAGGGCCGAATACCTTAAAATTTTTGTTTCGGTTGGTAAAGTAGCTAGCCATAATTAAAGTAGGGGAGTCAACGCTGTGATCAACATGAAAGTGGGTAAATAAAATGGCTTGCAGATCATTCAGATTAGCATTGGTTTTTTCAAAATTCAGAGCGGTGCCGGAGCCACTGTCCACCATCACAACGGCCTTGTTGTGTTGCCATATTAGATAGCCACTGGAGGCTCGCCCATCTGTAATTTCTGGGCCACCTGATCCTAATACCTGTAAACGGATAGTCGCTGCTGCTTTACAACTCGCACTCGCTGATAGTGGCAAACTGATAAGCACGGCACAAAAAAAATAACGTAAATAATATTTCTTATATACGCTACACAATCTAATACGCATGGACTTATTTCTTTCTCGCCTTGAGTATGGCTTTGATTAAGTCCTCGGGAACGTCATTGGGTATGTCGGTGTTGGTTGGTGCTAATACGGCGTGGCTAACGTTCATTGAGTGTTTGTAGGCTTGTAAATATTGCCGACACTCGCGGCATAATCGTATATGTAATTCGAATTGTGAACGTTGGCGATCGGGTAGCTCGTTATCAAGATAATCGAGAACAAAATCTTCAAATTCTTTGCAGGTGATCATACGGTGCATATGCTTGAACATAAAGCCCTTCAACCATTGCCTCAGTCCAGTTTTTTTATGATGTGTCATCAGCGTGTTTCTCCACGGAGTATGGGGTCGAGCTGTTTCTTAAGTACAGCTCGTGCCCGATGCAGGCGTACCTTTACATTGCTTTTCGAAATGCCCAATAATTGTGTCACTTCTTCGGTGCTATATCCTTCGATGTCACGAAGTAGTAAAACGATACGGTAATCGTCAGGTAATTTATCGATAATTGCGTGGACTTGCGCGCTGCGTTGTTCGCTATTAACAATGTCTTCAATATTGTGAATGGTTTTTAATGGTGCTTCTATCCGGCAGTCATAGCGGTCAAACTCCGGTAGATACTCGTCAATGGGTTGTTCGGCAAGTCGTTTTAATCGCCGTAATTTCATCAAGGCTGCATTGACAGTAATACGGTGTAGCCACGTTTTCAGGCTTGAACGTTGTTCAAATTTGTCGAAACCTTTGAAAGCCGCTAAAAAGGCATCTTGAACGGCATCTTCTGCGAGTGCGTGATCATTTAACAACCGTTGTGCAATGTTCAGCATCCAGCCAATATTGTCGCGCACCATGGTTTCTGCCTGTGCTGCATCCAATATTATTTTGGATTGTTTGGTCGATTGTTTTTGTGGGTCTGTTGTCATTTAAAACTTATGGTATCGTTTTAAGTTACTTTACCTGTAATAGGAGGGGGATAAATTATTCTTCGGGTTCGAGTTTTTGCCCCAATTCTCTCGACTTATATTTCACATACATAATCGCACCAATAAAAAAGATCACACTAAAAATAATTTCGATAATGGCAAGTATTTGTATTTTTTCATTTTCGTTTGCCCATCCCTCAACAACACCATGTGAAAAATAAAGCAGTATAAGCATACTACTCCAAGCAAAAGTATAGCGTTTACCGTGGAGTAAACCTCTCAATGCAATTAATAGCGGGGTGAGTGTAAAGAGCAGAGTCATTGATATCGCTGAATTTTGGGGAGGGTTAAAATAAATAATCCAGCTTGATAGCAATATGAGTAACCCAAAATAACCGGTTAAGGTCATAAAGTAATAAAAGTCTGCTTTAGTTTTTTTATTGTGCATAAATGTATGGCTATTTGTTGTAATGTTTAAATAAGTTTGGCATTAAGTTGTGCAAGCGCAACTTCTGCAACACGTTTACCTAGCGCTTTTGCCAGATTTTTTTCATCGTCACTAAAGGGTATGTCGTGGTTCATACCCGTAATATGGCTTGCACCATAAGGTGTACCGCCGGTTGTGGTGGTGTTGAGTGCGGTTTCTGAATAAGGGATCCCGACCAGTAACATGCCGTGGTGGAGCAGAGGTTGCATCATACTGAGCAACACCGATTCCTGTCCACCATGGTAACTGGAGCTTGATGTAAACACCGCCGCTGGTTTATTAATAAGTGCGCCGGATAACCAAATGGGTGTGGTGCTATCAATAAAATATTTTAGTGATGCGCTCATATTGCCAAAGTAAGCGGGGCTTCCAATAATAACGCCCGCACATTCTTTTAGGTCTTCCAATGTGGCGTATAACGGGCCTTTGTCCGGAATATCGTCCTGACTCACTTCAATAACGGTTGAAACAGGCGCGACAGTTCGAATACGTGCTTGCATTGTGTTGACACTTTCAACGCCTCGGCTGATAAAATTGGCCAGTTCAGCGGTGGCACCGTGCTTGCTATCAAACAGGATTAAGACTTCAGCAGAGGTATTGGGTGCTGTCATTTAAAGTATGTCCAGAACATTAACAGGCGGTCGGCCAATTGTTATTTTGCCATTGTTAACCACAATTGGGCGTTCCATTAGTTTGGGGAAATCGATCATTGCTTGAATCAGTTGCTCGTTACTAAGCTCGGGATTATCCAAATTATTCTCTTTATATTCAGCTTCATGCTTGCGCATTAACTGCCGTGGTTCCATATTCAATGTGTCCAGAATAGTTTTTAGGGTTTGGGCATCAGGCGGTGTTTTCAGATATTCGGTTATCTCAACGTCCACACCTTTTTCTTCCAAAAGTTGGAGTGTTTCACGACATTTTGAGCATTGTGGGTTGTAATAGATTTTGGCAGTCATTGTGTTTTCCTGTTTGCGTACATTAAACCAAATTTAACGCATTTTATTCGATTTTAGTCCTACCTTGA
Source organism: uncultured Thioalkalispiraceae bacterium (assembly GCA_964472525.1). GTDB lineage: Bacteria > Pseudomonadota > Gammaproteobacteria > UBA6429 > Thiohalophilaceae > SZUA-37. The sequence continues at coordinate 8,034 of CAYYLL010000013.1, forward strand.
CAGACTTGGGAACGAGTGTTATTTTTTTATAATATACTACTTCAATTGTATAGGGGTAGATATAGTCTCTATAAAAGGTGAAATGCACACTACATGATCGGTTTAGATCAAAGCTCCCTACTTACGCGGTTTTTATTATCCGTTAGTATACTATTTATGTTGGTTTTAAGTGGTTGTACGCTGCTTCCTCCTGTACAGGAAATGAGTAATGCTCGCCAGAGTTTAGAAGCCGCAAAAACAGCGGGTGCAGAAGTCCATGATTCTAAACGCTTTTTTCGAGCAAAACGCTTACTTGATGAAGCTTCGCAAAAGATTGATTCAGGTGAATACACACAGGCTAGAGAGTTAGCGATTAAAGCACACACCATGGCTATTAAGGCTCGGCAAATGGCTATTACTAGAGATTAACCTTTTTTCACTATTTGGGATCGTGAGCGGTTTGTTGAGTTGATGTTTGTTCTACATTATTTGATCTGGTTTCTTGACCTGATGCCGAGTCGATGGTACGTTCTCTTTTAATAATATAATTTTAAGTATTCCAAATTGGAGTGAGACATAATGAAGATAGCCCAGCTATTAAAACTTTCGGCCGTTATGGTTGTAACATTGGGTCTAGTGATCGGCTGTGCCGGTACGACAGAAGAAACTAAACCACAAGGTGATGCCGCATCAGCGATTGCTGCCGCTGAAAAAGCATATAAAGTCGCTTTAGACGAATTCTATGCTTGGCGTGATACCGGTAAAATCATCAAAAAAGCTAAAAAAGCGTTAAAAGCAGGTGATGATGCTAAGGCCATTAAACTAGCGAATAAAGCAAAAAAACAGGCCGAAGATGCGGTTGCACAAAAATATTCAGAACTTGAACGTTTAAAAAGCTTGCTCGGTGGGGATGAACCTACCTCTACCCATACAAGTAGCCGAAACGCACCTGCTGCCGGTGATTATCAGGTCGTAAGAGGTGATAATTTATGGGATATTTCTGCTAAATCCGATATTTACGCAAATCCTTATCAATGGCCTCTTATCTATAAAGCCAATAAAGACCAAATTAAAGATGCCGATTTAATCTATCCAGGACAAAATCTGGCAATTAATCGAAATGCCTCAGCGAATGATATTGATGCAGCTGTCAACTATGCTAAAACTCGTGGTAGTTGGTCGATTGGAAGTGTTGAGAGTTCAGACACCGCTTACCTTTCACAATAAATATTTGTTTAAGCGTTAAAGAAGGCTCCTCTGGAGCCTTTTTTTATAGCTAATATTTACAACAGACGATGATTCCATTTAAAAAAAAATATGATTTATGTCGTCAGTTTTTAAAACAGACCGTCAATCATTTTATCTCACATGAATGTCTTAGATCTGCGGCAGCGCTATCGTTTACAACGATACTTAGCATTGTTCCTATTATTGCCCTGTTATTTTTTTCGATTAGCCAGTTAGTGAGTGAACCTGCAAACCAGATCATTATTCAAGATAAGCTATTGACCTTTTTTTCACCCAGAACAGGTGAAGAATTACAAAGTAAATTACTTATGTTGGCTCAGCAAGCTTCTGAATTACGTACGTTGGGTTTAGCAGCATTATTGTTTACAACGCTGTTAGCATTAAATACGGTGGATGAAGCCATTAATCGAATATGGAATATAAAACGCTGTAAACGCACACTGATTAAATTGTTCTTCTATTTTCTCGCCTTAATGGGGCTCCCTATCCTAGTGGGTGCGAGCTTGTCAGTGAGTACTTATTTATTATCGATAACATCGTTAGGAAATACCCTTTCACAAGGTGTATGGGGTATCGTGTTAATTAATTTAAGTTCTATCTTTGTAACTTGGCTAGCCTTTATTGTTATTTATAAATGGGTACCGAACATCAATGTTAAATTAAAATATGCTGTTATTAGTGGGTTTATATCAGCACTTTTATTTGAATTGGCGAAATTTTTATTTCTGGCTTATATACACTATTTTTCGAGTTATAATTTGATTTATGGTGTTTTTTCTGTGTTGCCGTTATTTTTTGTCTGGATCTATATATCGTGGATTATTATCTTAAGCGGTGCGGTCTTAACGTATAACTTTAGTGTATTTAAGTGTAGTGAAAGGCTTAATTAAAGAAATGTTCTGTGAACAAACAGACACTATGGCAGTCTTAATATGTTGAGAATGTTTAATAAAATAGGAGTTTATCTTGTTAAGAATTTATAAAAAATCGTTGTTTCAACTCAGTATTGCATTATTTATTTTTTCAGTGACGCAATTTTCATGGGCTGCGGAAACAGGTTTGGTTTTACCTGACTTAAAGGGTAAACAGGTCAAAGTTTCTGACTTCAAGGGGAGGTGGGTTATTGTTAATTATTGGGCAACATGGTGTCCACCGTGTGCAGCCGAGATCCCTGAACTTAATGCCTTTCACAAAAAGCATCAGGCAAATGATGCGGTTGTTTTAGGGGTTAATATTGAAAAAGAAGATCTTGATTACGTTAAAGAATTTACAGCCGATTTGAAAATATCATATCCTATTTTGGTGGCAGATACACCGTTAACATCACCCTATGGTAATGTTTCAGCATTACCGACAACGTTTATTATATCCAAAGACGGGAAATTATTTCAGAAAATAGTGGGTAGTGTTACACAACAGAGGTTGGAAGATATTATACGAGGTAAATAATTATCCTGCTTCTGAACTCTGTTATAATATGTGCTGATGTGTAATGCTATATTATTCGTAATTCAAGGTTATTAATTGAGGTTTGTTATGAAAAATCATCAGCTATTTTCGGTTATCTTCTATCTATTGCTCGCAAGCCTGACAAATATAACCTATGCGGCCAATAATCAATCGATACCACGCGATCCGTACAAATTCTTCTTTAATGAAAGTTGGGGAAATTTACAAGAAGAACTTACAACAGCGAAAGAGGAAGGGAAGCAAGGTATTTTTATCTTTTTCGAACAGGATGAATGTCCATTTTGTCATTATGTAAAGAAAAATATACTAAACCAGAAAATTGTTCAGGAATATTTTAGAAAGAATTTTTTAAGTTTCCCTATTGATATTGAGGGTGATTTAGAAATGAAAAATATGCACGGTAAAAGTATGCGTCAGAAAGACTTTGCTTTTAAAGAAAACAGGGTAAGGGCGACACCGGTTCTTGCTTTTTTTGATTTAAACGGGCGGCGTGTGTTTCGGTATACAGGAAAACCATCAGGTGTGGATGAGTTTTTATTAATGGGTCAATACGTTAAAAATAAGATTTATAATAAAATGTCATTTACTCGTTATAAACGTGCGCAACGTAACAAATCTCAATAAATAGTTAGTCAATGAATTTACCCTCTAAATTTTTTTTATTGAGTGTGGTTGCGTTTTCGATAGTGTGTACAGTTGATGCTGCCAAATTAAAATCAATTCCAGACCCACTCACTCTTAATGATGCTTTAAGTTTTTCTCATAAACCACATGCGTTATTAGTCAATGCAAACCTGAGTATCCAGAAAGAAAAAACATTACGACGTGAGGTTGAAATAGAAACAGACTTAAATGTTTATCTGGAAGGTCGGTTAGGCTATGTTAAACCTTCATCACTAGCAACTAATCAACAAAATGGTGATCATCGAGCTGGTTTTGTATTAAGTAAGACTTTATACGATTTTGGCCGTGATGAGTACGCATTACGTTCAGCTGATTTCAGGATAAAGGCTGAAAGGTTGAATCGAACTCGCGTTATTATTGAACGTCGACTTGATATTATGACGAAATTTTTTGATGTTATCTTAGCCGATATGAATTTTTATCGTTATAACGAAGAAATGGCAACAGAATATGTGAGTCTGGATAAATTAAGAGATCAACTTGAAGTTGGGCAGGTGTCTGACATTAAAGTGATGAAGAAAGACGTAGAATATCAACGAACCCGATATTTACGTATTAAAAGCCAGAACACGCAACGTTTAACAAGGGCAAAGCTAGCAACAGCCATGGGCCGAACTGGTGAGCTTGTTACCACTATATCTAAACCCAAACTTCCTCAACTTAAAATTAAGTTACCAGACGTTGATGTATTGAATAAAATTGCATTTAAGAAAAATCTGAAATTAAATATTTTAGAATTAAATCTTGCGGCAGCGCAGGCAAAGGTAAGGTTAGCAAATAAAACAAACAGCCCTATTATTAGTTTGGAAGCAGCCAATTTTGCTTATACTCGAAATATAAGAAGTCGAGATGAATACCAATTTGGTATTGTTATCCGTATGCCGATTTTTTCTGGAAATAAAACAGATGTGGAAACGGCAAAAGCACTTTATTCAGTAAATCAGATTAAATCAAATATAAGTCTTTTAAAGGATAAAATTGGAACATCCATTCTGGATTTGTGGTTGGAGTTTGATGCTCTAAAAGGGAAACTACAGGAAATGCAAGCATTAACAAATTATCGTGAGCTTTATCTTGACCGAAGTCGTGCTTTATATGAACTGGAAGTTAAAACAGATCTAGGAGACGCAATGGTCAGAGTTTCGGAAGCCGAACGAGATTTTCTGGAAACACAATATGATATGGCATTAGTGTTAACCAAACTGGAGATAGAAGTCGGGCAAACAGTGGCTGATATTATTAATAATAAAGACAAGACAAAAGAAAACAGTGGAGTTAACAAACAATGAAGCATTTCTTACATAGTATTTATTTAATTGGCATAACAGTTTTATTGGTTAATAATCCGGCGTATGCAAAAGAAGAAGTTAGAGCTATTGTTGGTTGGGCTCAACGTGTTGATTTAACCATTCCTGTTGAAGGTATTGTTAAAAAAGTATTGGTTCATACTGGCCAAAAAGTAAAAAAAGGCCAGATCCTTGTTGAATTGGATAAACGTGTTGTGCGTGCAAACTTGCGTCAGGCAAAAGCAGCAGTGAATGGTCTTAAAGCAAGTTATGCAGAAACGAAACGGGAGTTAGAACGAGCCAAAGAACTTTATGATCGTACAGTATTGTCTGATCATGACTTGCAAGTTGCCAAAAATAATGAGGTCATCGAGAAATCAAAGCTTGAACTTGCTCAATCAAAATATATAAAAGCTCAAGTTGATTTGGAATATGCAACTCTACGTGCGCCTTTCGATAGTATTATTCTGCGCCGTTCAGTGGAAGTGGGTAAGGCGATTATTAACCAACAATCTTATGATACCTTAATGACTCTGGCGTCCAGCGATAAATATATAGCAACGGCACGATTAAATCAGGCGCAAGGTGCGTTGATTAATATCGGGGATAAAGTGAACGTGTGGGGTAATAACAAGAATTATCCTGCAAAAATTGTAACGATTGAATACACAAATATAAAGGGAGCTGTGCAGTTGATACTTGTTGTGGAATTTTCAAGCCATGAAAAAAATCTACATGCTGGTTCGGTAGTAAAGATTATTTTTTAAATGTCGATTTGTAAAAAATTTATAATCTCAGGTCGGGTACAAGGTGTTTGTTATCGGATAAGTACTCAGCAACAGGCTATTCAACTTGATTTAACAGGGTATGTTAAAAATCTTCCCGATGGTCGGGTGGAGGCTGTGTTTTGTGGTACAGCAGAAAATGTTACTACAATCAATAAGTGGCTCTGGTTGGGACCGGTTATGGCAAAAGTGGATGATATACAAATACAATCATTATCTATTAGCAACTATTTAAAATTTGAAGTCCGTTAATGTTTAGCGCAAACTCCAGCGGTTATCCAATACTCTAAAAATTTTTGTTGTATAACGGTAACTTCCTAAACTGCCATTATAGCGAGCAAGAGCGCGGGTGATATTGCCTTTTTCTTTATCCAGATAATAACGAAGTATGGTACAACCAAAACGCAGGTTGGTTCTTACGTTGAATAAGTTATCATTTGTATCGCCAATTTCTTTTAACCAAAAAGGCATGATTTGCATCAGGCCTCTTGCACCCGTTGTTGAAATAGCATATTCATCAAAATTACTTTCTACCTGAATAAGAGCAAGTACTATTTGTGGTGATAATTTTGCTCGCTTTGCTTCATAGTGAACATGACGTAATAAGTGCAAGCGTTTTTTCGTATCTTTAATTTTAAATGCTAATCGAGTAGACATATCGAGCAACCATACTTCTGCATCAAAGCGATCTTTAAAACTATCACTTTCGGCAATGGATTGTTTTAGAAGTTGTCGTAATGCTGCATCGGGTTTTTCTTCTGTTGATGCAACTGTATGTGTTGATAATAATAGAAACAGCAAGCCTGTAAAATAAAGAAAGATTGATTTTTTACTTACAGATTTCATTTTATATTTTGCTTGTCTCTGATTTAACGGGCAATTTTTTCTTTTAGAAAATTAATCAGTGCCTCTGTTGCTATATCCTGTGACTCTTTATCTTTACGTCCTTTATATTCAAAGGTACCATTTTTTAATCCACGTTCACTTATTACGACACGATGGGGCAGGCCAATTAATTCCATATCGGCAAACATCACTCCGGCGCGTTCTTTTCGGTCGTCTAATAAAATATCATAGCCGAGTTCTGTTAATTTACTATAAAGTGCTTCAGCCTCTTGTTGCACGAGTTCTGATTTATGCAGATTCATTGGGATAAGTACTACTTGGAACGGCGCAATGTTATCGGGCCAGATAATGCCATTGTCATCGTAGTTCTGCTCAATCGCGGCGGCAACGATGCGGGTAATACCAATACCATAGCAGCCCATTGTTACGGTAACGGCTTTGCCTTTATCATCTAGTACGGTGGCTTTCATGGCATCACTGTATTTATTACCAAGTTGGAAGATATGCCCAACTTCAATACCACGTTTAATACTGAGGGTTCCTTTACCGTCTGGGCTGGGGTCGCCATCGACAACGTTGCGAATATCTACTGTGTTTTTTAACGGCAGATCGCGTTGCCAATTTGTGCCCGTATAATGTTTTCCATTTTCGTTTGCACCACAAACAAAATCAGCAATGGCTGCTGCTGCATGGTCAACATAAACTGGAATATTAAGCCCAACTGGGCCAATGGAGCCCGCATCACAATCAACCACGGTTCTTATTTTTTCTGCACTCACTAGCGTAAAAGGAGACGCAATACTGTCTATCTTTTCGGCTTTGATTTCGTTAATGTCATGATCACCGCGTACCACTAAGGCGATAATACTGTCATCAATGCCTTCAACCAGTAAAGTTTTAACGCATTGCGATGGCTTAAGCTTTAATAATGCGCTAACTTCTTCAATGCTGTGTTGGTTGGGGGTATCAACTTTGGTTAAGGTCTGGGTGGCTTCTGAGGGCTTGTTTTCTGGTGCAATAGCTTCTGCAAGTTCAACGTTAGCGGCAAAATCACTTTGGTCACTGAATGCAATGGCGTCTTCACCTGATTCAGCCAGCACATGAAATTCATGTGATAAGTGCCCACCGATTGATCCTGCATCAGCACTAACTGGGCGATAGTGTAAGCCGATACGATCAAAAATATTGCAATAAGCCTGATGCATAATGTGATAGGTTTTGTCTAATGATTCATGGTTAATATGAAAAGAATAAGCATCTTTCATTATAAATTCACGTGAACGCATCACCCCAAAGCGTGGGCGAATTTCATCTCGAAATTTTGTTTGTATCTGGTAGAAGTTGATGGGGAGTTGTTTGTAACTACGTACTTCTTTTCTGAATATATCGGTAATTACTTCTTCGTGTGTTGGGCCAAAACAAAACTCACGTTGATGTCGATCTTTCATCCGCAGTAACTCGGGGCCATACTGTTCCCAACGGGTGGACTCCTGCCATAATTCAGCCGGTTGTATGGTTGGCATGAGTAGTTCCTGCGCGCCTGCTCGATTCATTTCTTCACGAACAATATTTTCAATTTTACGGAGAACACGTAAGCCCATGGGTAACCAGTTATAAAGTCCGGCAGACAGTTTACGAATCATTCCAGCTCGAATCATCAGTTTGTGGCTGATAACTTCGGCGTCAGACGGGACTTCTTTTACAGTGGCTAATAGAATTTGAGAAACACGCATAATGGATAACTACTTTCGGTTTAAAATATAGACTGCATTTTACCGATTTTTGAGGCTGAGGGTACAGTCTTATCTTTACACTGACCTTTGTCTACAACAAGTATTTAAAAAGTACTTTTATCCCAACCCCACATACTGCGAGGTATATTTGTGAATTCAATATAAATACGTTCAGTTGGAATATTAATTTTTGTATTGATTAGATGGCACAGGGCGGCTGATAGATCTTTCGTTTTTGATTCAGCCAGATTGATACTTTTAAGTTCCATATAGGCGGTGGGTTCATTGGTTCCAGCAAAAAGCATCTGCTGAGAGGATTCAATATTAACCATAACATAGTTCTCGGGCTTACCGAGTTCTGTGGCTACGAGTGCCGATGCTTTTTGGAGCAATGCTAGTTCGTTGTCAGAATTAATACTCTGGTTGGTCTGAATTTTTAAGTAAGGCATAGCGTTAAATTGCCAGCTTAGTAACAGAACTGTTGAATATTTGTTTTCGTTTTTTTAATTTTTGTTGCGCGAACATTATCGTCCATGCGAGTCACATTACCGTTTTTATCTTTGAAACGGCGATAAATTTGTAATTCTCCCAATGATTTCTTCGATTGTCGGCAGAGATCCTCACGTTTAGCCGCATTTTTAGCTGTTTCTTTTGCAATTTTAGTTTTCTTGGCATTTTCTTTCGGGTCGCCAAGAACGGCCTTTCTGGCTTTTTTAAGCTTTGCATCACGTGCATCTTTAGTGAGAACTGAGCTACGTGTTTCTTTCGGCCCACGAAGCGTTTTATACTCTCCGCTAGCGGGAGGTTGTTGTGAGTAAACCCAATTCCCATGTTCATCCTTGTATTTATACATCCCCGAGAAGCAAAGGCCGGGAGTAAGAAGAAGCATTAGTACAGCTAAGGTTTTGAATTTCATCGGGTTCATTCCAGTTTTCATTCCTTAAAGTATGGCAAGCTGAACGCGGAAAGTAAATTATTTACTTGGCAAGTTGAGCTAATTTATCATTAAATTTAGCATGGAATGGGCTGTTTGTAATAAAAACCCTAAAACTTGCTCTGTTTTTATTCAGATTTTTTAATTTTTACCTGTATTTATAAGCATTTACTTGGCCCGTCCGTGTATTCTGATTATAATAGAGTGCTTGTGTAAATGGGGTTCTCCCTTAATTTACCCTGAATTTGGCATAAATCTGTTTTTATCCAAATTTAAAGATCCAGTTAGTCGATCCAGTCCGCCCTGTAAGGGCGTTTTTTATCTTTGTCGATTATCTGCTTAATAACGTATTTTTTAGAATTTCAAAGGTGATGTAATAGTGAAACTCAGTGGTGGTGAGATTGTTATTCAATCGCTCAAAGATGAGGGCGTTGAATATGTGTTTGGTTACCCCGGTGGTGCCGTGCTGCATATTTATGATGCGATATACAGACAGTCTGACGTTGAACACATCCTTGTTCGTCATGAACAAGGTGCAACGCATGCCGCCGACGGTTATGCGCGTTCAACCGGAAAGCCGGGTGTTGTTCTGGTTACCTCGGGCCCCGGTGCAACCAATGCGGTTACTGGTATTGCTACCGCACATTTAGACTCTATTCCTTTGGTTGTTATTACCGGGCAGGTTACTTCTGCTTTTATTGGTAGTGATGCTTTTCAGGAAGTGGACTCGGTTGGTATTAGTCGCCCTTGCGTCAAACATAATTTTTTGGTTAAGCGAGTCGAAGACATTGCCGAGACGATGAAAAAAGCGTTTCATATTGCAACAACAGGCCGCCCCGGCCCGGTTGTTGTAGATATACCAAAAGACATTACTGATCCCAGTATTAAAATTGATTATGAATATCCTAAAGAGGTTAATATTCGTTCTTATAACCCAACGGTACAGGGTAACCAACGGCAAATTAAAAAGGCCGTCGAGCTTATTTTAGCGGCAAAACGGCCGATGATTTATAGCGGCGGTGGTGTTATTTTAAGTAATGCCAGTGAAGAACTCACTACCTTTACCCAACAACTGGGGTTTCCAATCACCCAAACATTAATGGGGTTGGGAGCTTACCCAGCTTCAGGTAAAGAATTTGTGGGTATGCTCGGTATGCACGGTACTTATGAAGCCAATATGGCGATGCATGAATGTGATATGTTGGTTGCCATTGGTGCGCGCTTTGACGACCGTGTAACGGGTGAGTTAGAAAAATTCTGCCCACATGCAAAAATTATCCATATTGATATTGACCCATCATCAATCGCTAAAAATGTTCAGGTCGATGTGCCTATTGTTGGCGATGTAAAACATGTTCTGGTTGATATGAGTAAAGAACTCAAACTCAGCAAAACCAAACCCGATGCAAAAGCATTAGAAAAATGGTGGAAGCAAATTAATACTTGGGCGGGCGGTAATTGTTTACGTTACGACAGAAACAGTGCGCTGATTAAACCACAATTTGTAGTGGAAGAATTACATAAAGTGACTAATGGTGATGCTTTTATTACTTCCGATGTTGGTCAGCACCAAATGTTTGCAGCACAGTTTTACCCTTTTAATAAACCACGTCGTTGGATAAATTCAGGTGGTTTGGGCACGATGGGCTTTGGTTTACCCGCAGCGCTGGGTGTGCAACTTGCGCATAAAGATGCTGTGGTTGCCTGTATTACAGGTGAAGCAAGTATCCAAATGTGTATTCAGGAATTATCCACCGCATTGCAATATAATTTGCCGGTTAAAATTATTATGTTAAATAATCGTTATATGGGTATGGTGCGTCAATGGCAGGAATTTTTCTACGAAAGCCGTTACTCACAATCGTATTTAAAAGCACTGCCAGACTTTGTTAAACTGGCCGAAAGCTATGGTCATGTGGGTATGCAAATTGAAAAACCAGCCGATGTAAACGGTGCTTTAACGGAAGCGTTTGCAATGAAAGACAAGCTGGTGTTTATGGACTTTGTAACAGACCAGACAGAAAATGTTTATCCGATGATTGCTGCGGGTAAAGGGCATCATGAAATGCATTTGCAGGCAGAGTGTATTCCAGCTCAGTCTTCTGATAGAGAATTGGCATAGAGGTTTTTGAAGTGCGACATATTATTTCTGTTTTAATAGAGAATGAAGCGGGAGCCTTGTCCCGCGTGGCGGGTTTGTTTTCAGCGCGTGGTTACAATATTGAATCACTCACTGTTGCGGTAACAGAAGATGCATCGTTATCCCGTATGACGATTGTGACTTCGGGTTCTGAAAATATTATTGAGCAAATTAACAAGCAATTAAACAAGCTGGTTGATGTGGTTAAAGTGGCCGATATAACTGAAGGCGCGCATATTGAACGTGAGCTGATGATGGTTAAAGTGGATGCAAAGAAAGCGGCAAACCGTGATGAGTTGCAACGTTTAGCCGACATTTTTAAAGGGCGGATCATTGATGTATCCGACAATATTTTTACTGTCGAGTTAACCGGTGAAGGTGAAAAACTGGATTCGTTTTTAAAAGCACTCCATGATGTATCCATTATTGAAACAGTTCGTTCCGGTGCAACAGGTATTGCACGTGGCAAAAAGGCATTACAGGTTTAAAAATTTAAAATGACATCCGCAAGGATAAAATATTAAGGGTAAAACAATGAATATTTATTACGACAAAGATTGTGACTTATCAATCATCAAAGGTTTAAACGTAACGATTGTTGGTTATGGTTCACAAGGCCATGCACACGCCAATAATTTAAAAGACTCCGGTGTGAATGTTACTGTTGCTTTACGTGAAGGTTCTGCTTCAGCCGCTAAAGCTAAAGAAGCTGGGTTGGTAGTAAAAAACACAGCAGAGGCCGTTAAAGATGCGGATGTTGTTATGATTTTAACCCCAGATGAATTCCAGTCTGTTCTTTATAAGGATGAAGTTGAGCCTAACTTAAAGAAAGGCGCAACCTTGGCGTTTGCTCATGGTTTTGCGATTCATTATAACCAAGTTGTACCTCGCGCAGATTTAGACGTTATCATGATTGCACCTAAAGCACCGGGTCACACTGTGCGTAGTGAATTTGTAAAAGGCGGTGGTATCCCTGATTTAATCGCAATTTTCCAAGATGCTTCCGGTAAAGCAAAAGACGTTGCTTTGTCTTACGCCTCAGGTATTGGCGGTGGTCGTACCGGCATTATCGAAACAACCTTTAAAGATGAAACAGAAACCGATTTATTTGGTGAACAAGCCGTTTTATGTGGTGGTGCGGTTGAGTTGGTTAAGGCTGGTTTTGAAACATTAACGGATGCTGGTTATGCACCTGAAATGGCTTATTTCGAATGTTTGCATGAATTAAAATTAATTGTAGATTTAATGTATGAAGGTGGAATCGCAAACATGAACTACTCTATTTCTAACAATGCAGAGTACGGTGAGTATGTAACGGGCGATAAAGTGATTAATGATGAAAGTCGACGCGCCATGAAAGAAGCATTAAATAATATTCAAAATGGTGAATATGCTAAACGCTTTATTCTGGAAGGTGCGTCTAATTATCCTGAAATGACTGCACGTCGTCGTAACAATGCCGCACATCCGATTGAAGTTGTGGGTGGCAAATTACGTAGTATGATGCCATGGATTACGGCTAATGCATTAGTTGATAAAGCTAAAAACTAATTTCACGAATAGCGAGAGGTCAGATAGCGGCGTTGCAAATTTAACTCAAAATGCTCACTTACTAATGTAAGCTCCGCTTTTTCGTTAAACTCGCGCCTTGCTCTCTAACCTCTCGCTATCCGTGACACCAAAAGGGAGAGGTCAGATAGCGGCGTTACAAATTTAACTCAAAATGCTCACTTACTAATGTAAGCTCTGCCTTTTCGTTAAACTCGCGCCTTGCTCTCTAACCTCTCGCTATCCGTGACACTAAACTGAAAGGCCGGACTTATAGTCCGGTTTTTTAATCAAGACATTGTTGGTTTGTTATGATTGCAAATGAATCTTTTTGGTATCTCTTTCCGGTGGTGGTGGTTGCAACGTTTTTGCAATATAACTTTCCGTTTTACGCCATTCCATTTTGGCTATTTGCAATCTTGCTGTTATATTTTTTTCGTGAATCAAATGGCATATTATCATCAGATCCGCTTGGCGTATTGAGCCCAGTTGATTCGGTCGTTAAGTCGGTGATAAAAGTCATTGACCCTTATCTTGAACGTGACGCTATTTGCATTGAACTTGAAATGGCGTTAACGGATCCATATACCCTGCGCAGTGTCACCGAAGGTAAAATTGCTAATTTCTGGATGCAGCCAAAAGGTAGCCATAAAGGTAATGCTATAGCTGTTTGGATCCAGACAGACGAGAAAGATAATGTGGTGATGGAAATATATGCGAGTCGTAGTGGCCAAATTATGTATTATCATGCGGCGGGTGAACGGGTAGGGCAGGGTAAAAAAAGTGGTTTTTTACCTTTTGGTTCAAAAGTTGTTATTTACCTTCCCGAAAATAGCATTGTTGACGTTAAACCAGGGCAGCGCGTGAAGGCCGGCCAGGATATTGTTGCGCATTGGCCTCGATCTTAAGGTAAACTTACTATCCATGACGATTGAAAATAAAACAGCAACAGAAGATAAAGCAACAACGGAAAAAAGACGTCGCGGTATTTATCTTTTACCCAATCTTTTTACTACCGCCGCTTTATTTTCTGGTTACTATGCGATTGTCGCGGCCATGCAAGATCGCTTTGAAGCAGCGGCCATTGCTATTTTTATTGCGATGATTTTAGATGGTTTAGACGGTCGGGTTGCCCGTATGACCAATACCCAAAGTGACTTTGGGGCTCAATACGACAGCCTTTCTGATTTGGCTTCATTTGGTATTGCTCCCTCTTTAGTCATGTATCAATGGGCGTTGAGCGATCTTGGTAAGTTGGGTTGGTTAGCAGCGTTTGTTTATACGGCGAGTGCAGCCTTGCGTTTAGCACGTTTTAATACACAGGTGGGTACAGCCGATAAACGTTATTTTCAGGGACTCGCCAGTCCGGCGGCAGCAGCCATTATTGCCGGTTTAGTTTGGGTTGGACATGATTATATCGAGCCCGGTCGGGTGATGAATATAACCTCTCTTATTCTTACTGCGACAGTGGGTTTATTAATGGTCAGCAATTTCCGTTATCACAGTTTTAAAGGGATTGATCTGCGTGGTAAGGTGCCTTTTATTACGATGCTGATCTTTGTTTTAGTGATTGTACTGGTAACCTATGATCCGCCGATAGTCCTGTTTACGGTATTTTTTGGTTATGCTTTGTCTGGCCCGATTATGACATTAGTGCAGTTACGGCAACGTCGTGTACAACGCAAAAAAGCGCGTAAGCTTACTGAACAGGCGAACTTGGAAGACACGAATTCAGGTGAGTCTAAATAAAATTAGAATAGACTAAAATTTATTGCCTAAAAAACTTGGCAAATTAAATAATACCGATTATAGTTAAGACTATGTCTATTCAAGAAACAACAGCAAAATTTCCATCAGCTAACATTTATGTGTTGGCGATTGCTATGCCTGTTTCTATTGCTTTACTTCTCTTAAGCCTCAGCCTCCTTGCCCCCTAGGGCAAAAATTCAAGCTGACAGCGTCAAATGGCGACGCAAAACACCCAAAACGAGTTAAATTATCCTTACAATATGTTTAAGGATAGAGATTGAGCCATGTATAATGGCTTTTAAGAGGAAGCAAATCCATGTCAAATTCACCAAATTCTGTCTCTAGTTCAGATTCAATTATTATCTTTGATACCACCTTGCGCGATGGCGAACAAAGCCCCGGCGCCTCCATGACCCTGGATGAAAAAGTGCGTATCGCCAAAGCATTAGAACGTATGCATGTCGATGTGATCGAGGCCGGTTTTCCGATAGCATCACAAGGCGATTTCGAATCCGTTCAGGCCGTTGCCAATACCATTAAAGACAGTCGCGTATGCGGCTTAGCCCGTGCGCTGGACAAAGATATTCAACGTGCAGGCGAAGCTTTAAAAAATGCTAATGCTGGGCGTATTCATACCTTTATTGCAACATCGCCTATCCATATGCAACAAAAATTGCGAATGGAGCCTGAACAAGTGATTGAGCAGGCGGTACGATCAGTCAAATTAGCACGTCAATTTACCGATGACGTGGAGTTTTCACCAGAAGATGCCGGTCGTTCCGATTTGGATTTTTTATGCCGAGTGTTAGATGCGGTAATCGATGCCGGTGCAACAACGGTGAATATTCCTGATACAGTCGGCTATAATTTGCCTGAACAATTTGGCCAATTAATTTATAACTTACGTGAAAAAGTTACCAATTCTGATAAAGTTATTTTCTCTGTGCATTGCCATAACGATTTAGGTTTGGCAGTGGCTAACTCCTTGTCGGCGGTTATGAATGGTGCGCGTCAGGTGGAATGTACCATTAATGGCTTGGGTGAACGTGCCGGTAATGCTTCATTAGAAGAAGTAGTGATGGCGGTACGAACCCGAAAAGATTTATTTACGGCCAATGTAGATCATATTGATACGACACAAATTATGAACTGTTCGCGTTTGGTGTCGGGCATTACCGGTTTTGCTGTGCAGCCGAATAAAGCCATTGTCGGTGCCAATGCGTTTGCACACGAGTCGGGTATTCATCAGGATGGCGTATTAAAAAATCGTGAGACTTACGAAATTATGCGCGCAGAAGATGTGGGCTTAACCACCAACCGAATGGTGTTAGGTAAACATTCGGGTCGTAATGCGTTTAAAACGCGCTTGGCTGAATTGGGTGTAGACTTTAAATCAGAAGATGAATTGAATGCCGCCTTCTCTCGCTTTAAAGATTTAGCCGATAAAAAACATGAAATTTATGATGATGATTTACAAGCCATTGTCACCGAGGCAAATTTAGAAACTGAAAATGAACGTTTGCGTTTAGTGTCTATAAAAGTATGTTCAGAAACCGGTGAAAAGCCTAGTGCTGAATTAGTCTTGATGTTTGATGGTAAAGAAATTCCGGCACAAGCAACGGGCAGTGGCCCAGTAGATGCAGTTTTTAAAGCACTGGAATTGGTCGTTAAAAGTGGAACCGAATTATTATTGTATTCGGTTAACAATATAACCAATGGCACTGATTCGCAAGGCGAAGTTACCGTACGTTTGGAACGCGGTGGCCGGATAGTGAATGGTCAGGGTGCAGATACCGATATAGTGATTGCCTCGGCAAAAGCCTATATCAATGCCTTAAATAAAATCATTGAACCGATTGAACGCGCACATCCACAAGCGGCCGACGTTTAATGCAGGTTATCAAACAATGAAATCGCTCAATCCCACACAATATGCCTGTTTAGAAGCCATGGGCATTGATGTGTGGGTGTCGCGTAAACAGGCAGGGCTGCCCGAGCCCGATGAAATAAGCACGGTAAAGAGTAGTGTTGATATTAAAGCTGAATCATTTGAATACCATCCTGATATAGAAGTTAAAAACAAAGACACTGCCACAGTACAACCACAACAGACAGAAGCTGATTTACCTGCCGACTGGAATGGCTTGCAGCAAGCGGTTACTTGTTGTCAAAAATGCGTATTGCATACCTCGCGTACGCACACCGTTTTTGGTTCAGGTAACCAAAATGCAGATTGGCTTATAATAGGTGACAAGCCGAGTGAGGTCGATGACGAATGCGGTGAGAGTTTCAGTGACCAAAGTGGTGAGTTGCTAACAGCAATGCTGAAAGCCATTGGCCTAACGCGTCAACAGGTTTATATTACCAATACATTAAAGTGTATACCACCGAACAATCGTGAACCTGAAATAGATGAAACCGAAACATGTCTTCAGTATTTGTTTCAACAAATTAAATTGATTAAACCAAAATTAATTCTGGTGGTTGGCCACAGTGCCGCACAACGTTTATTAAAAACACATTCCACCATGGCAAGGTTACGTCAAAAAGTACATACACTGGAAGATGTTAATCTACCGGTAGTGGTAACTTACCATCCGGCTTATTTATTAAACATGCCTGCCGATAAAGCCAAAGCATGGCAAGACTTGTTACTGGCAAAAAAAACAATTTCGACAACAGCTGTTTTATAAAAAAGGGTATTCAGGTTAAGGATATGAATAGAACATGAGTGCGGTTTTAGACAGTAATCGAAATGGCTTTTCACCCATGCGAATGAGCGATATAGATGAGGTGATGGAAATTGAACTAAGCTTATATGATTTCCCATGGACAAAATCTATCTTTGCCGATTGCATTCAAGTGGGGTATTCGTGTTGGGCATATATACAAAATTATCAAATACAGGCTTATTGTGTGTTGTCTTCGGGTGCGGGGGAGGCACATATTCTCACGTTGTGTGTACGCAAAGATTTTCAGAGACAGGGTATCGGTAAACTATTATTAGAACACCTGATTGATTTGGCAAAAGATCATCAAGCCGAAGTATTACTACTCGAAGTTCGGCCTTCGAATGTGAGCGCAGTCCACCTGTATCATAAATACGGTTTTAATGAAGTCGGTACGCGCAAAGCGTATTATCCAGCTAAAGATGGCCGCGAGGATGCACTGATTATGGCGCTAGACTTGACTTTCGATGTTTGATTTTACTATTGGCCCATTAACTCGTCATACGAGTTTCTAATTTATCAGCAAAATAAACGAGGTTCATGTAAAATATCCCTTTTATATCAACCCAGATAGATATTAGTTTTAGTATGTCAGACTTTATTCAAGAAATGCTCCACCGTCGTACCTTCGCGATTATTTCACATCCCGACGCGGGTAAAACAACCTTAACTGAAAAGCTGCTTTTATACGGTGGTGCGATTCAGTCTGCTGGAACGGTTAAAGGTCGCAAGGCCGATAAACATGCCACCTCCGACTGGATGGATATGGAAAAAGAACGGGGTATATCCGTTTCATCTGCGGTAATGCAGTTCCCCTATCGTGACAAAATTATTAACCTGTTAGACACCCCCGGTCACGAAGACTTTTCTGAAGATACTTATCGGGTATTAACCGCAGTGGATTCAGCCTTAATGGTGATTGATGTTGCCAAAGGTGTTGAAGAACGTACGGTTAAACTAATGGAAGTTTGTCGCTTACGGGACACGCCTATCTTAACCTTTATAAACAAGTTAGACCGGGAAGGCCGTGAACCCATCGATTTACTCGATGAAGTTGAAAGTATTTTAAAAATTGAATGTGCGCCGATTACTTGGCCGATAGGAATGGGTAAACGTTTTAAAGGGGTTTATCATTTATATAAAGACAGTGTGCATTTATTTAGTGCCACTCATGGCGGTAAAATTAATGTCGGCGAAGTGATCGAAGGTTTGGATAATCCTCGGCTTGATGAAGTACTTGGTGAGATGGCCTCGGAATTACGCGAAGAAATTGAATTGGTGCAAGGTGCCAGTCATACTTTTAATAAGCAAGCCTTATTATCAGGTAAACAAACACCGGTCTTTTTCGGTTCGGCCATTAATAACTTTGGTATTGATGAATTACTGGAATATTTTTCAGACGAAGCCCCGGCACCATTAGCGCGCGAAACCAAGGAACGTATAGTCGAACCGGATGAAACAAACTTCAGCGGTTTTGTTTTTAAAATACAAGCCAATATGGATCCTTCGCATCGTGACCGAATTGCTTTCTTACGTATTTGTTCTGGTACTTATGAAAAGGGTATGAAGATGCGTCATGTGCGAATTAACAAAGACGTCAAAGTGGGTAATGCAATTACCTTTATGGCCAGTGAACGTGAACATGTTGAACAAGCCTATCCGGGTGACATTATTGGTTTGCATAATCATGGTTCCATTCAAATTGGCGATACTTTTACACAAGGTGAAAATTTAAAATTCACCGGCATTCCCAATTTTGCACCAGAATTATTCCGTCGGGTGCGGTTAAAAGATCCACTTAAATTAAAACAATTACAAAAAGGTTTAGACCAACTCAGTGAAGAAGGCGCAACCCAAGTATTTCGACCATTCAATAATAATGACGTAATTGTTGGTGCAGTAGGTGTATTGCAATTTGAAGTGGTGGCAGCACGTCTAAAGAGTGAATACAGAGTAGACTGTACTTTTGAAGCAGTGAATGTATCGGTTGCGCGTTGGGTTGAATGCGGCGATCCCAAAATGCTGGAAGACTTTAAAAAGAAAGCGGCAGATAATCTAGCATTAGATGCGTCTCAAAGCCTTACTTATTTAGCCCCAACCCGAATCAATCTCGATTTAACCATTGAACGCTGGCCAGATGTACGCTTCTTTGCAACCCGAGAGCATTAATTCACTGTCTAAAGTACTATAAAAAGGAGCATTCAGCTCCTTTTTTAATGAATAATCAATAACTTATAATTAATTGTTTCAGTTTGTCAACCAAAAGCCTTGCCTTGCGTTGTAATTAGTAACGTAAACAAAACAACAAGGAAACACTAATGAAAACACTAATAATTATCTCAAGTTCACTCTTATTATTATCGAATGTGGTACATGCCGATACTTTAGGCCAACGAGTCGAAAATCGTATCGACAACCGTGGTGACCGTATTGAACAACGTCTTGATAACCGTGGTGATCGAATCGATGCACGTTTAGATAGGCGTGGCGAGCGCATTAATGAGCGTTTAGATCGTCGAGCAGATCGTGCTGCCGAACGTGGTAATGATCGTTTAGCAAATCGTTTGGACAAACGTGGTGATCGCATTGAACGCCGTTTAGATCGACGTGGTGACAGAATTAATGCTCGACTGGATCGCCGAGGTGATCGCATTAATCGCCGTCTAGAAAGAAAAGGCCAACGTGTTCATAACCGAATTGAACGTCGTAGTAATCATAGAAATTAAACAGGAATAGGGTTGCACTAACCATAATATCAGCCCTAATACGTTATTAGGGCTGGTATTTTATTCGTATCGAACTGACTTTTAACAAGAGACTATCTGAAGTATAGAGTAAGCGTTATGATAGCTAACTATGTTTAAAAGTCATCAGCAACCAATACCTAAACAGGAGCAAGAAACCTACCACAAGAGTCTGGATGCGTTTCTGGCAAGTGTAGAAAAACGGGCATATCGTATGGCATATATTGCAACAAGTAATAAAGACGATGCACTGGATATTGTACAGGATGCAATGATGACCTTAGTGGCTAAATATGCACAACGCAAATACACAGAATGGCCTCCTTTATTTTATCGGATTGTGCAAAATACGATACGTGACTGGTATCGTCGCCAGTCAGTACGGAATAAATTTCGACAATGGTTTTCGAGTACAACAACTGATGATGAAATTGAACAGGACTGGGAATCGCAAGCGATGCTACAAGCGGTTAATATTCGGCAAAACCCAACCGTTGACCAAAATCAGCAGGACAAGGCAATGGTTGAATTAATGGCGGCACTTAATCAGTTACCCGCAAGGCAACAACAATCTTTTTTATTACGCTGTTGGGAAGGGTTTGACACCAAACAAACCGCTAATGCAATGAATATTTCTGAAGGCAGCGTTAAAACACATTATTCAAGAGCAATACATACATTAAGAAATCAGTTGGATAATTATTATGGCGAATAAAAACAAACAAACAGAAACTGACTTTTTAAATCAGAGTAAAGTGCTTATCGACAAAAGCATTGATACCCTCGATTCAGATATTGAAGATAAACTGGCCCGTGCAAGACGAAAAATTCTTGCACAGCATTACAATAAGCAAGTTAATAATCCAGAACAACGCAGATGGGGAAAATTAATGCCAGCTATTGGTGTTGCGCTTGCTGCTTCCGTAATTTTAGGTATTTTCATTCAGTCAGGTATGTGGCAAAGTAATAGCTCAATGATAAGTGATAATCTAGAACTTATTGCAACGTTAGATAATATTGAGCTATATGATGATTTGGACTTTTATCAATGGTTGGCCGAAGACGAGCCTCAAGCGGGTTAGTCGGGTATTTATTATGGTTCTGATTGGTTTAAGTTTTACTTCTAACAGAAGCTATGCAAAAGAGGATACCCCTTCTCTTGAGTTACTGGAATTATTGGGGCAGTTTGAGCAAAAAGATGAATCTTGGTTTGATAATGAATTAAAAGTTGAACCAGATATTAAAAGTAAAATGAATAGTAAAACACAAAAACAGATAAATCCAGACCGAGTGAATCAACAAATGAATAAGATAATTTATAATTTATTTGCTTTAATCGGTATTGCGTTGTTTGTGTTATTACCCATACAAAGCCGTGTGAGGGCAGATGATACGGATATAGCTAATGGAGCCGTTTCCAATTTAAGTTGGGGAAGTCTAACGCCAGCTCAACAAAGAATATTAAAACCATTTTCAAATAAATGGTCGGGTTTAAGCAAGCAAAGAAAACAACGACTATTAAAAGGTGTACAACGTTGGCAACATATGAGCCCAACCGAGAAAAAACAGGCACGTAAACGTTTAAAGCGCTGGAGAAAGATGGATGCAAAACAACGCCAACGTATCCGTAATCGTTACGAACGGTTTAAAAAATTACCGCTTGACGAGCAAAAAGCAATTCGTAACCGAATGCACTGGTTCAGGAGTTTACCTAAAGAAAAACGTCATGCTTTACGTGAACGTTGGCGTGAGATGACACCACAACAACGTAAACAGTTTAGACATCGCGTAATGGAACGTCAACAACGTCGTCAGAAGATTCTAAAAAGAATGACACCCTCTGAGCGTAAACGTATACGCTCTATGTCCAGAACGGAGCGTCGGCATTTATTAAGACGTTGGCAAGCCAGACCGCGCCACTAGAAATAGCATAGGACTTTGTGATAATCAGATGATATTATAAAGCGATAACTATTCATGGGGGTGAATAAGTGGTAGCGGTAATATTGCGACGATTATTAAAACTCTTTTACCGTGTCGAGGTGAAAGGGTTGGAATATTTTACTCAATCCAACAAACGTACGATGATAGTCGCTAATCATACGTCATTCCTTGATGCAGCTTTGCTGTATTGTTTTTTATCCAGTGATATAAGTTTTGCCATTCATACCCGAATAATGAATAGCTGGTTTATGGCACCATTTCGCTCCATGTTAAAATTATTTGTGATGGATCCCAGTAATCCATTTTCACTTAAATCTCTGATTAAGTATTTAAAAGAAGATAACCGGGTTGTTATTTTTCCTGAAGGCAGAATAACAACAACCGGTGCATTAATGAAAATTTATAATGGACCGGGTTTGGTCGCCGATAGATCAGACGCCGATGTATTACCCATTCGAATTGATGGCGCACAGTACACACCTTTTTCACGGTTGCGCGGCATAGTACGGTTACGTTGGTTCCCGAAAATTACCATTACATTATTACCCCCACGTAAATTAAAGGCGCCGGATAATATTCGTGGTCGGGCAAGACGTTATTTTGCCGGACAGTTACTCACTGATATTATGAATGAGGTTATTTTTTCTACCAGTAACTACAAACGTACACTGTTTCAGGCATTATTGGATACAAAAAACATACATGGGAAAAAGCATATAATTGCCGAAGATATTGAGCGTAATCCTGTTTCGTACCATCAGCTTATTCATCGTTCTATATTATTAGGGGATGTATTAAAACCAAATACAAAAGTAGACGAATATGTTGGTATTTTATTACCTAATATGGTGAATACGTTAATTACCTTTTTTGCTTTGCAGGTACATGGTCGTATACCTGCCATGTTGAATTTTTCATCAGGGACAAAGGCCATACTTAATGCTTGTACAACAGCCAATATTAAAACAATTTATACTTCTAAACGGTTTATTAGCTATGCAAAACTAGATGCTGTTATTGAACAACTCAATCAGCAAGTTAATATTTGTTATTTAGAAGACATTGTTAAAAAAATATCCATATTTAAGAAGTTAACAAGCATTATTACGGCGGCTTTTCCAAAAACAGCGTACAGAAATCGGTTATCAAATCGTAACCCGAACTCTCCTGCGGTGGTTTTATTTACGTCCGGCTCAGAAGGTGTTGCTAAAGGGGTTGTTTTATCGCATAGTAATTTACTCGCCAATGGTATTCAAATGAGTACCCGAGTCGACTTTAATGCACAGGATAAAATCCTTAATTCACTTCCTCTATTTCATTCTTTCGGGTTAACGGCTGGCACATTGATTCCATTAATATCGGGAATGAAAGTGTTTTTATATCCAAGCCCATTGCATTACCGGATTATCCCCGAAATTGCTTATGACATTGGTGCAACCATTATGTTTGGTACTAACACATTTTTAGCCAATTACGGACGTTTTGCTCATCCCTATGATTTTTATAGTATCCGCTATGTTTTTGCCGGTGCAGAAAAATTACAGGATGCAACGCGACAATTATGGAGTGATAAATTTGGTGTGCGTGTATTTGAAGGCTATGGAGCAACTGAAACCAGTCCAGCTTTAAGTACCAATACTGCAATGGACAATCGCAAAGGAACGGTAGGGCGTTTATTACCGGGTATCGAATACCATCTGGATAAAGTGGCGGGAGTCAAAGAAGGCGGACGCTTATTTGTTAAAGGCCCCAATGTAATGCTAGGTTACTTATTATATGAAAATGTAAACGAAAACAATAATACCATTGTTCCACCACAAACAGATTTGGGGTTGGGTTGGTATGACACAGGTGATATTGTTAAATTTGATAAAGATGGCTTTATTACTATTTTAGGCCGAGTAAAACGTTTTGCAAAAATTGCCGGTGAAATGATCTCCTTAGCAGCCGTTGAAGAATTTATGTCACAGAACTGGCCAGATAAGCACCATGCCGTAATAGCCATACCCGATGCTCGTAAAGGTGAACAGTTGGTTCTGTTAACAGAAGAAAAAAATTTAATACGAAAAACAATATTAGAAAAGGCAAAAGAGCAAGGTGTTAATGAGTTATCCATACCGCGTAAGGTACAGTTTATAAAAAAATTACCATTGTTAGGTTCGGGTAAACCAAATTATATTGAGCTTAATAATATGATAACGGAAGATAAATAAAAATTATCGTCATTCCCGTGGAGGCGGGAATCCAGTACAATAAATTTGGTTTTTAAGTATTTGCTAGCCGTTTAATTTAATGCTGTCTGGATTCCCGCCTCCGCGGGAATGACGGGGTATTGATAGAATCAAGGACTAAATAATCAAACAATATCTCACAAAACCGGTTATAGCATGGGCCTTCTACGACTGGGCTAACTCTGCTTTTGCAGTGGTTGTACTAACAGCTTTTTATCCTGTTTTTTTTCAATCTTATTGGAGTACAGGAGTGGATGCCGTAACCAGTACCGCACGAATTGGTGCAGCTAATTCCATTTCCAGTATCGTAATTGTTTTACTGGCTCCCATTCTAGGTGCCATTGCCGATGCCAGTCAGGCAAAAAAACGCTTCCTTATTACCTTTTCTATTGTTGGCATGGTAATGACGGGTTGTTTATATTTTGTGGGTGAAGGGCAGTGGCTTTATGCCAGTGTCACATTTATATTGGCTGCTATTGGTTTTGCCGGAGCAAATATTTTTTATGATTCGCTCATTGTGGATATTACAAGCAAAGACAAGTTGGACTCGGTATCTGCCCTTGGCTATTCCCTTGGTTATCTGGGAGGGGGGTTGTTGTTTGCAATAACCGTTGCAATGAGTTTATGGCCTGAAACATTTGGCTTTAATAACAAAATGGCAGCCATTCAATTTTCATTTGTTGCGGTTTCACTTTGGTGGTTTATATTTACTTTACCTATTTTATTGTTTGTACATGAACCCAAAAAACTGGCTGGAACAGACACAATTAATATCGCTGCCGGTTTAAAACAAATTAAGCAAACAGCAAAAGAAATACACTCTTTAAAGGTGGTGTTTTTATTTTTAATCGCATATTGGTTCTATATTGATGGTGTTGATACCATTGTACGTATGGCCATTCCTTATGGTTTATCGCTTGGGCTAGATTCGAGCGATTTAGTCAAAGCCATTTTAATCACCCAGTTTGTGGGTTTCCCTGCGGCGTTATTGTTTGGTTACCTTGGTCAGAAATGGGGAACTAAAATCACGATCTTGTTTGGGATCAGTGTTTATTTGATTATTACCATTCTGGGCTCCCGAATGGATTCCAGTGAAGAATTTTATATTCTTGCCATCAGTATTGGTTTGGTTCAAGGCGGTGTACAGTCGTTAAGTCGTTCATTTTACGCACGTATTATTCCACATTCTAAATCAGGTGAATTTTTTGGGTTTTATAATATGTTAGGTAAATTTGCAGCCGTTTTAGGACCCATGTTAATGAGTATTGTTGCATTAGCAACAGACGATACGCGCACCTCTATTTTATCGGTTGCCATTTTATTTATTATTGGCGGCATATTGCTTTATTTTGTTGATGAAAAAAAGGGTATTCAAATAGCAAAAGAGCTAGAAGACTAGTTATGTTTTATGTCACAATAATTTCATCATTCCCGCGGAGGCGGGAATCCAGTCAACCATTTAAATAATATATAAAGTGTATTTAATATGACCGAACAAACAAACGATTCCAATAATAAACCATCAAACAAAGCCCCCTCACTATGGGATGTTACCAAAAGTGTTTTGGCTGCAATGTTAGGCGTGCAGAAAAGTAAAAACCACCAACGTGACTTTCAATACGGCAAACCCTCTCAATACATTATTGTGGGTTTAATTGCGGTAGCTATTTTTATTGGTATTATTGTCACTGTTGTTAATATCGTAATGAGTTCGGTTGGTTTGTAGTATTTTTTATATTCTCCTTTACGACTATTCTGTTAACAATTGGCTAGATTAGCTTAAAGACTTAAAGCTCTTTTATTTTAAAAAATCAAACAGCCTCAATCTTTTTTAATTGCTCAGACAAGCTTTCCATTGTCGACTGATAACTCCTGAGTTTCTCTTTTTCTTTATTAACGACCGCTTCAGGAGCTTTATCAACAAATTTAGGGTTCGACAATTTACCTTCGGTGCGTTTAATCTCAGCACTCAGTTTATTCATTTCTTTTTGCAGGCGGGCTTTTTCTGCTTCGGTATCGATGATGCCTGCCATGGGGATAAGGATTTTCATTTCTCCGACTAAGGCGGTGGCCGATTCGGGTGCTGTGTCGGTTTTATTTAGCCAAGTAATAGATTCTATTTTGGCAAGCTCGGCTAAGTAGTGTTTATTATTATCAAGGCGTTGTTGGTCTTGTTTTGAGCCATCTTGAATTAAAACAGATAAGGCTTTGCTTGGTTTAATGTCGTAGCCGCTACGGATTTTTCTTATACCTTCAATAAAGTTTTTAACCCATTCAAGTTCTTCAACTGCTGCGCTGTCTATTTTACTGTTATCGGCTTCTGGGTAGGGTTGGCGCATAATGGTTTTTTTGGCTTTTGTATCAATACCTGCAAGCGGAGCGATACGTTGCCATATTTCTTCTGTTATATACGGCATGATTGGATGCGTTAAACGTAATAGTGTTTCAAGCACACGTACTAATGTTTGGCGGGTGCCACGTTTGGCGGCATCACTGCTTTCGCCCATGAGTATGGGTTTAGATAACTCTAAATACCAACCACAATATTCATTCCATGTAAATTCATAAATAGTTGAAGCCATAATATCGAGGCGATAGTTTTTAACCGCTTTTTTGATTTCGGTTTCGACATGTTGCAGGCGAGCAATAATCCATTTGTCGGCAATGTTTAATTCAATATCTGCGTTTGCAGCAATACCACAATCATGTTCCTCGGTGTTCATTAAAACATAGCGTGCGGCATTCCATATTTTATTACAGAAGTTGCGGTAACCTTCGGTACGGGCTAAATCGAAGTTAATATCACGGCCAGTTGAGGCCATGGCGGCAAAGGTAAAGCGCAAGGCATCGGTGCCGTATGCCTGAATGCCATCGGGGAAGTCTTTACGTGTTTGCTTTTCTATTTTGGGTGCCATTTCAGGTTGCATTAAACCGGTGGAACGTTTTTTTACGAGAGTTTCAAGATCAATGCCATCGATTAGGTCGATAGGATCTAACACATTGCCTTTTGACTTCGACATTTTCTGGCCGTGGCTATCGCGTACTAAACCATGAATATAAATTTCTTTAAAAGGAACTTTGCCGGTAAACTTTAAGCCCATCATTATCATACGTGCAACCCAGAAGAAAATAATATCAAAACCGGTAACTAAAACATTAGTGGGGTAAAAGGTATCAAGCATGGCTTGGGTATCAGCATCTTTTGCTGGCCAGCCTAAGGTAGAAAAAGGCCATAGGGCAGATGAGAACCAAGTATCGAGTACATCTTCGTCTTGGGTCAGTTTTATTGAGTCATCTAGTTTATATTTTGTGCGTATTTCAGCTTCGTCACGCGCAACATAAACTTTGCCTTGTTCGTCATACCAGGCGGGAATACGGTGTCCCCACCAGATTTGGCGGCTGATGCACCAGTCTTGAATATTGTTCATCCAGTCGTAGTAGGTATTTTTCCAGTTGTCGGGCACAAATTTAATGTCACCGTCTTGTACGGCTTTAATGGCCGGTTCGGCCAGTGGTGCAATTTTTACGTACCATTGATCGGTTAAGAACGGTTCAACGACCGAGCCGGAACGATCACCGCGAGGCACCATTAATTTATGGTCGTCAATTTTTTCGAGCAAACCGAGTTCTTTTATATCGGCAACAATCTGTTTACGTGCAGCATAGCGATCCATGCCACGGTATTTTTCTGGGGCTTGGTCATTAATGGCGGCATTAATGGTTAAAATATTGTAAAGCGGTAAATCGTGGCGTTTGCCCATTTCATAATCGTTAAAGTCATGGGCAGGGGTAATTTTGACACAGCCGGTACCAAATTCAGGGTCAACATAATCGTCTGCGATAATGGGGATTTCACGACCCACTAATGGCAAGGTAATGGTTTTGCCAATGTATTGTTGGTAGCGTTCATCATCAGGATGAACGGCAACGGCTGAGTCACCCAACATTGTTTCTGGGCGAGTGGTGGCAACCACTAAATCCCCCGAGCCATCACTAAGTGGATATCGCATATGCCAAAGATAGCCGTTTTCTTCTTCGGAAATAACTTCGAGATCGGAAACGGCTGTGTGCAATACTGGGTCCCAGTTAACCAGTCGCTTGCCACGGTAAATTAAATCGTCTTCAAACAGCTTAACAAAAACTTCTTTGACGGCATCGTTTAAGCCTGCATCCATGGTAAAGCGTTCGCGGCTCCAGTCGACGGATGAGCCCATACGACGGAGTTGCTGTGTAATGGTGCCACCGGACTGTTCTTTCCAGCCCCATATTTTTTCGATAAAGTTATCACGCCCCAGATCGTGGCGGGTTTTGCCTTCGGTTTTAAGTTGGCGTTCCACCACCATTTGGGTGGCGATACCGGCGTGGTCGGTTCCGACTTGCCACAGAGTGTTATAGCCTTTCATTCGATGGTAGCGGGTTAAGGTATCCATTACCGTATTGTTAAACCCATGCCCCATATGCAAGCTGCCGGTGACATTGGGTGGCGGAATCATAATGCAATACGGTTTCGCGTCCGACTTTAGGGGATCTTCGGGGGCAAAATGCTGTTCTTTTTCCCATGTTTCATACCAACGTTGTTCAATAGCATGGGGTGTATATGTTTTTTCCATATGATTATGACTGCTTAAAATGGGTTGTGAAAGAAGTGACTCATTATACCCGACTCGCCAGTTTTGCACTAGATCAGCTCTGGTCCTAGAGCGATGCTGCTACAGAGCGGAGCCATAACATGATAATATTCACCGATGAAATTTTTAACCGATAAAGTTACAAACTTGCAAGCTACTCAGTGGCTCACTATTACCCTTGTTGTCAGTCTGCTCATTCGTATTGGTGTGGCTTACTGGATCCCATTAACGGGGGACGAAGCTTATTTTATCACTTGGGGTAAACATCTGGATTATGGTTATTATGATCACCCTCCGATGGTGGGCTGGTTTTTAAGTTTATTATTACTATTTGGTGATGCTACCGTGTGGTTGCGTTTACCCGGTATTTTAATGTTTAGTTTTATGGGCATTGTTATTTACCGAGTATTGAAAAATGCGAATATTGATGAAGACAAAGCGGCGATTGCCACTATTTTATTTTTGCTAACCCCCCTTAATTTACTCTCGGTACTGATTACAACGGATACACCACTTATATTATGGTCTTTTATTTCGGCCATTTATTTTTATCAGGCTCAAAAAGAAGACAGGTTGACAAAATATTTACTAGCCGGGGTATTTCTGGGGCTTGCCTTTTATTCCAAATTTTTTGCAGGGCTGTTAGGTCTTGCGTATTTCTTTTATGTTATCTTTTTTGTTCGTGGGCAACGTGGACTAAAACCTTATGCGGGGATTGCTGTTGTTCTTTTGGGGGTCGCGCCATTTATAATTTTAAACTTAATCTGGAATTATAATAATTGTTGGAATAATTATTTATTTAATTTAGTTAATCGTACTAGCGATGCCCATTTTTCATTGGCAACGATTGGTATTTATCTCGGCTTGTTAGCTTACCTGATAACACCCCCCATTATTTGGTATGGCTTTAAGGTGTTTCGGCCAGAATCGAGAGCCAACTATTTAGAAATATTAAAACAGCCCATTGGTATTTTTTTAGGGTTGTTTATTATTCCGCTATTATTATTTTTATTGCTTTCATTTGTTAAAAGTATCGGTTTACATTGGTTACTTAGTTTTTACCCGTTTTTGTTTATTAGTGTTGGGTTTTTATTTAGCAAAAAACAATTAATTAGCAGTCTTAAGTTTATGGTTGTTTTTTCACTATTACATTTAGCTGTATTGGCCTTTATTGTAATATCAGCTCCCGGTTTATTCGAGAAAAATGAAAATACCTACAAAGACGTGCTTTATGGTCTTGAAAATACAGTTATTCTAAAAAAACTGGCTGCTTATCGAAACGATTATATTTTTGCAACCGATAGTTATATTGAATCGGCACTATTATCTTATACCTCACGTGAGCATGTTATTGTTTTAGGGTATGGTTCTTACCATGCTAGAGAAGATGATAAATTAACCGATTTTAGAATGTTAGAAGGCAAAAATATTCTGTTGGTTTCATACACTAAAGATTTAGATTATTTGCATAAATTTTTTGTTAATGTTGAAATTAAACCATTAAAAATAGAAAAAGCGACCTTTTATTATGCGTTAGGTCAAGGGTTTAAATATAAGGAATATCGTAAACTTGTTATTCAGAATGCGTTAGACCGTTATTATCGTATTCCAAAATGGTTACCGACGGGACAGTGTTATATGCAATCGATGTATCAATAATAACCGAGGTTAAACACAGATGCGTTTTTGGTTGAATCATGCGGTTTACCCGTTGCTTATTGTTTTGCTTGTGGTTCTTATTTTAAGAGTAACCGACTTGGATATTACAATATCGAGTTTGTTTTTTGATTTTGGAAAAAAACAATGGTATTTTGGTGAATCTTGGTGGTCGGTTACCTTTATTCATAAATGGGGGCGAGATTTTATTGCCATTGTATTCCTGTTGTCGTTAGTTGGTTTTGTTTTAAGTTTATTGATTAAACGATTCCGTCAATATATTTTTATTTTTGCTTATATCAGTTTAACAATTTTATTTGCTACGGGTATTGTGGCGGGATTAAAACATTATTCCAGTATTGATTGTCCGTGGGCTTTATCTATTTTTAATGGTACAGATCCTTATTTTCATTTGTTTGCTGATAGGGCAGGTGTTTTAACCCATGGGGGTTGTTTTCCCGGTGGTCACTCGTCTGGTGGTTTTTCGCTATTATTATTTTATTTTTTGTTTCGGGATTATAATAAACGCTATGCTTACAGTGCATTAGGTTTTGCGATTCTGGTGGGGAGTATTTTTAGTTTTGGACAATGGGTGCGGGGCGCACATTTTGTATCACATGATTTGTCGTCAGCCATTATTTGCTGGGTTGTTGCCTTGTTACTGTATAAAATTTTTGTGCAGTCGAGAATGAATAAATTATGTAACAAATAAGTTATTTTAGAATTTCAGTTTTAATTTGTTCAATCCTGTCATGAATACGATCTTTTAAGTCTTTTTCCAGTGTTACCATGGTTTTCATTAATGTTTCGCGCAATGATTGTTCGAGATCGAGTTGCAAATTATCTAAAGCATCAATTAGCAGATTTTTTCGGGTGAGTGTTGCAATGTCTTCAGTTTTGTTATGGCTCTCAGATAGCTTGGTATCAAGTGGCTCTGTTTTTAGACTACTTTCTTGAACATTTAGGGTTTCAGCGGTTGGGGTAAAGGTAGTATCCAGTTCAGGAATATTCTCTAAACTGTCAGAAGAATAATCCAAATCAATAATTTCATCTAGAATGGGAACAATTTCGTCACTGCTGTCGTTGTGTCTAAAGCTGTGTAATGCGCTAGTATCGTGTCGTGTATTGGCATTGGCGATAGAAATGCTCTCGCGTGCTGCGTTGAGTTTGCCTTCACTTTGCTCAAGCAGGCCACGAATGGATTCCAGTGTTGACATTAAATCGTCTTGATCTTTTTCAATTGTTTCGCTGGGGGATATTCTGGGCGATGTTTTGGGCAACGTTTTTGCCGATGCTTTTTTGGGTAATGGCGTTTGTTTTTTAGTCGACATAGTATTTATTTAATATTATGGGTATTAATAATGTAACCGCGATCTTTATAAAATTTATAATGTTGGCGCGACAAGTCACGTTGTTTTTTGTCATTGCTGACGATTTCAATTACACGGTTAAATCGGCCATAAAAATCTGGAATTTTATTGTCAAGATTAATTAATAAGTCGAGATTTTTTTCCGGCTCAATATCATGCCCGATTAAAACAGGCTGAGCATGTTTCTCGCCGTCTTTGTCGTTATACAGTTTGTGTGGAATAAAACTGTGTTCTTTGAAACTCCATAACAGTTTGTCGAGTTGCAGGCTGTGCTGCTCTGTTTGGGTGTGTATAAAAGTGGCAGCATTACTTTGACATGCCTTTTCAGACAGTCGGCAAGCCAGCAAGTCACGTATGCTGCTATCGTTTGACTCTGAAATGTAAAAGTCGATACTGGTCATATTTAGTATGATACTACTTTTGGTTCATTAAGTACTGTGTAAGTAAGGGAACCGGACGGCCGGTGGCTCCTTTTCTTGCACCGCTATGCCAAGCAACACCGGCAATATCGAGATGCGCCCATTTGTATTTTTTAGTAAAGCGAGACAAGAAGCAGGCGGCGGTAATGGTGCCTGCCTCACGGCCACCAATATTGGCCATATCGGCAAAGTTGCTTTTAAGTTGATCCTGATAGTCGTCCCATAGTGGCATTTCCCAAGTTCGGTCACCGCTAGTGGTGCCTGCATTGAGTAGATCTTGTGCAAGTTTGTCATTGTTGCTTAATACGGCACTGCAATGACTGCCGAGAGCAATAACACAAGCACCGGTTAAGGTGGCGGTATCGATGACAGTTTTAGGGTTAAATTTTTCTGCATAGGTGAGTGCATCGCATAAAATAAGGCGGCCTTCTGCGTCTGTATTGAGTATTTCAATGGTTTGCCCTGACATACTGGTGACAATATCGCCGGGACGACTGGCAGCACCGTCGGGCATGTTCTCCACACTCGGGATGATCGCCACCACGTTAATGCCGAGTTGTAAGTTTGAAACCGCTGCCATGGTGCCAATAACACCGGCTGCACCGCACATATCAAATTTCATTTCATCCATGGCTGCTCCGGGTTTAAGCGAGATGCCGCCGGTATCAAAAGTAACGCCTTTGCCAACGAGTACATAGGGCTTATCTTTTGCTTTGCCGCCTTTATATTCGATAACAATTAATTTGGGGGGCTGGCGGCTGCCTTTAGAAACGGACAGTAGCGATCCCATTTTAAGTTTTTTCATTTCGGCTTCGCCTAAAACAGTCACCTTGGTTTTTTTACAATGTTTAGCTTGGTTGGTGGCTTGCTTGGCTAAGTAGCTAGGTGTGCAAATATTGCCAGGCAGGTTGCCGAGACGGCGAGCAATGTCCATGCCCGAGGCGATTGCGTTAGCGGTTTTGAGTGCTTGTTGGGCTTTGGGTAGTTCGCGCTTGTTGCCAATATCAAGAGTGATAGTTTTAAGCGCGATAATTTTTGTGCTATTACTTTTGAACTCATCAAAACAGTAGTTGGCTTCTAGCAATGCTTCACTGGCATGGCGTATTTTTTCTGCGCTGGTGGTGTCTTTAATTTCAAGTTCGGCTGTGTACAGTATTGCATTTTTAATATTGGTTTTTTTAATGGCATTAAGAATATAAACGTGTATTTTTCGATAAACTTTTATATTTAATTTTTTTTGTGAACCGCAGCCCACTAGCATAATGCGCTCGGCTGCAATACCTTCAGGGTTATCAAGTAATCGGGTATGGCCTAATTTACCATCAAAATCGCCTTTTTTAAGTAAATGACTAATACGATTACCGCACAACGAATCAATTATTTTTGCAGAGGGGCTGAGCTGTCGTTTTTCATGGATGGCCACGATAAGGCAGGCTGATTTTTGTAACATGGCTTGTGTGGTTTTTACACGAATATCCATTATGACTCCTTAGTGTCTAATATTGATTCTTTTGATTGATAATTTTGTTTTGAACTGGTGTATCGTTAAATCTATTGTTAAAGTTCCAATTTAATCTGATTCGTCTTTACTTTAAAGCATCTTATCTCAATAAGCGCGGTAAGTACGCTGCTTTTAAAACATCGAATAATAAAATATTGTGATTATAGACCGTTATTTAATAAAAGAAGTTCTAACTACGTTATTAGGTGTTGCCCTGATATTGTTAATGATAGCCATTAGTGGGCAGTTAGCGAGTCTTTTTTCAAAAGTTGTTGAGGGGGTTTTAACGGTTGATACGGTGTTATCCATGCTATGGCTCAAAGTGATTGTGATGCTGGCCTTTGTTTTACCGTTGGCACTTTATCTGGGTATTTTGCTCGCCTTTAGCCGATTGTATCAGGACAGTGAAATGGTGGTGTTGTCAGCCTGCGGTATGGGTAAATTTCGGGTATTACGTGCAATTCTAGGCTTAGCCCTTTTTATAGCCATCGTACAAGGTTCCATAACGTTGGTGCTTGCTCCATGGGCCGAAGTTAGAACACAGCAAATATATGCCGAAGTCGAGGCTCAGTCAGATGTTAAAGGTGTCGTGCCGGGGCGGTTCAACGAACTCAATGATGGCGGTGTTCTTTATGTACAAGATGCTAATGCCGATAAAACTGTGATTAAAAATCTTTTTGTACAGCAAAATGTGGATGGGACAACAGCCGTTATTTCTTCGGTAAGTGGCAGACAGTATGTTGATAAGGAAACAGGGGATCAGTTTGTGGTACTGCAAAATGGAAATCGTTATGAAGGCCAACCGGGCCATAGTGATTTTGCCATTATTAAATTTGAAGAATATGGCGTTCGAGTAAAAGAAAAAGAGGTGTTGGCGATTAATTATAAACATTATTCGACTCCTACTAGTCTTTTATTTCAGTCTAAAAAGAACGGTGATATAGCCGAATTACAATCACGTATTTCCTCGGTTATTTTATGTGTTGTTTTAGCTTTATTTGCTGTGCCGCTTAGTCGTACTTCTCCCCGGCAAGGACGTTATTCCAAGTTGGCGATTGCTTTGCTTATTTATATTATTTATACGAATTTATTGAATGTTGCGCGAGCATGGCTCACCAAAGGGGACATTCCACCTATTGTGGGTTTGTGGTGGGTGCATATTCTTATGGTTTCCATTGCTTTAATTTTGTTGTTTAAACAAACCGGTTTTAGATATATGTTTAAAAGAGAATATCGTGAGCGTCTGGCATGAAAGTGTCTGGCATGAAAATTCTAGAACGCTATATTGGTCGAACCGTTGCGACGAATGTTGCAATGGTAGTTTTTGTAATCAGCTCTTTATTTATGTTAATCGGTATTGCGGGTGAGTTCGATATTATTGGAACCGCGAATTACACTTTATTTACGTCAATAAAATTAACCTTGTTACTGTTACCCGATCGTATTTATGAATTTTTTCCTTTAGCGACCTTGCTTGGGACGATTCTGGGTTTAGGTTCTTTAGCGAATAACAGTGAGTTAATTGTAATACGTACGGCGGGTATCTCTATTTTTCGTATTGTTGCTGCCATTATGAAGACAACCGTTCTTTTAATGGTGATTGCGTTTATTTTGGGCGAAGTGATTGCACCACCGGCATTACAGTATTCAACACGAGAAAGAATAAAAGCCTTGTCAAAAGATATTAGCCTGAATTTGCAGTATGGGCTTTGGGCGCGTGATAGTGACACTTATATTCATGTGCAGCGTGTTAATAATGAAGGTAAGTTATTTAATATCTATTTGTATCAATTTAAGAAGAAAAATGATTTAAAGCAAATCCTCTATGCAAAAATGGCTGATTATGATGGTAGCCAATGGCGATTACATGATATAGAAATAACAGATATTAGTTTGAATAAGATTAAAATTTCACATATTGATTCGATGCAGTGGAAAACATTACTTGATCCTGAACTTGTTAACATTGTTACTTTAAATCCCGAAAAGTTGTCAATGTGGAAACTCGCAAGTTACATTAGTTACTTGAAAGAAAACGGGTTGGAAACCGCACAATATGAGTTAGCGCTGTGGTCAAAAATAACCATGCCTTTCACCATTGCGGCAATGGTTTTACTTGCAGTACCCTATGTTTTTGGTTCCTTAAGAAAGACCAGTGTTGGTCAACAGATCTTAATCGGTTTTTTAGTTGGGCTTATCTTTTTTATTGTGAACCGCTTATTTGGGCAAATGAGTATTGTTTATGATTTCCCACCGTTACTCGGTGCCAGTTTGCCAACTCTATTGGTTTTTCTGGGTGCCTTTTTTATGTTTCGCCGGAAAATGTAATTGCGAATAAGTAAGGGATCACTTCGGTTTTTTGGCTAGGATAACCTGTGTTGAACTAAATCGATTACGCCATGAATTTTTCCAGTGATCTGCGATTAATAAAACACATCCGATTGCTAATGTAAGCCCCGGTGGTAATTTGGATAATGCATCAATAACCGGGTGTTCAAGGTCTGGATGTTGGCTTATCAGTAAGTAGCAGCCAATGGTAATTAAAGTCCAAGCCGGAATGCCAGTGATAAATCGTAATAAGGCATGCCATAGGCTTAAGGGTTCGCCTGTGTTGGTAATCAGTTTAATTTTCCATGAACGCATCCCTAATGTTTGCCCGCCGTGAGTCCAGAACCAAGCATAAAACCCATACCAGATGAAAAAGATATAAGTGGTCATAAACGGGTTACCGGGTTCGACTGGCTTACCATGAGTAAAAGGGAGGGTAATGGCAGAAGCCACCATAAAAACGGCTGCTAGTAACCACGCATCATAAAATATAGCCAATAATTGTCGAGTAGGGCCGACCATAATGGTTTGATTGACTGGGGTTGGTTCGTTGCTTACTTTTGGGATCTTTTCAGAGTTCATTAGTGAATCATGATATTTCGTTGTATCGCTGTCAAATGTTTTTGTCTTAAGGGGTACGGTTGCATTATCTGAATAGCTAGTTTAAAACAGACTTAATTTTTAGAACAGGTTTAAATTTTTTATGAGTATTTACAGTGAACTTGCAAACTTGCCGGGGGTATTAGTGGCGGGGGAGTATTCTTATCGTGGTGATCGTTACCATTTCGAAGGCCAAATGGAGGCAGAACAGGCTCGCATGGCATCCATTATGTGCCGCGCAACAACACTTGCTACCCATATGCAGGCCAATATGATGAAGGCACTTAATACCGAATGTGGTTGTGCACCCGCACAAGGTTGGATGGTGCGTGGTGAACAATTTAGTGTCTGCGTTTACGGTAATATTTTTTGTTTTGTAGATAATAACAACGCATCAATTAATGTGGTTATGCAGTTTTTAAAAGAAAATGTGGGTGAACAGGCCGGAGAGCTTGTGTAACTTTAATTCAATATTTGTAAGTTGAGGGGGATGGCAAAATGCCAAGTTTGGAGTCATTAATACAGTTAGAAGGCGTTGATGCGGCCTTTAAATTTTCTCTAAAAGGTGAGCTAAGTGACTTTAAAGTCAAAGAAAACAGTGATTTAACCGAATCTGTTCTGGATTTACTTAGTCATTTGTGTGTGGCCAATATATCGATTGCCAGTATGCAGGCGCGTGGTTGGGAAACCATGACTGGCATGAAAGGTTTTTACCCGATTAAGGGCTTTACCCTTGTGGGCTTTGCTTGGACAGCCATCACTAATGATGAATTTGGTGTGGTCATGCCTAATGAAAGCGTTGATTATGAAGCAGCCTATGCGGTGCTTGCTAGCTAAGTAGGGGAAGGTGAGGCGATGATTAAACGAATGCTTGCAATAGATGGCGTACAGGTAATTTGCCATTTCCGCGATGACGGTGAACTGATTGAAGGCTACGGCATGATGGACGACCAACAAATTGCCGGTTTAGCCCATTTTGCGCATGATTATAAACGCATTGTGCAAGGCAATGCTGACCAGTTATCCATGTTTACCCAAATGAATGGCTGGACGCCACCGGGGGGCTGGATAGTGCGTAGTGATACGGTGGCCGTTGTTAGCGTTGCCAATCTGGTTTGCCTGATTGATAACGAGGAAGCGTCTTTAAATGAAGTGATGCGGGAAATGGATAGCTTGGCGCATTGGTAAGTTATAAATTTGTATATTCCAGATTCTACAGGTGATTTTATCCTGGAATAATGTTATAATTAAAGTTATAACATAGAGTGAATGGTAATATGACAACATTAAAACTACGTAAAATTGGCAGTTCACTAGGTGTCATCTTGCCTAAGGAGGTATTAACTCCATTACATGTGCAGGAGGGTGACACTTTATATCTCACTCAAGACAAAGAAGGGCTTACCTTATCAGCCTATGATCCTGAGTTTGAAGCCATTATGAAAGCGGCGGATGAATGTGATCACCGTTATAAAAATACCCTTAAACAACTGGCGAAATGAAATGGCTTTCTGAGAATGCTGTACGCCAGCTGCATAAACGTGCCATCGCACAGTATGGTGGGCTAGAACCGATTGCAACTTATGATGAAAAGCTTGAAGCAACTCTGAGTCGACCACAGCAACTTGAATATTATAATGCAGAGGTAACTTTATCTGAGCTTGCGGCTTCCTATGGCTTTGGTCTTGTAAAGAACCATTGTTTTTCAGATGGAAATAAACGTATCGCGTTTTATGTTGTTTTTATTTGTCTTCAAATTAATGGTTATGCACTACAGGCTGCCGAGGCAGATGCTGCACAAACAATAGAAAATGTGGCTACAGGTGAGTTATCTGAGTCTGAGTTTGCAAAGTGGATAGAAAGTAATATTAAAGTACTGTAAGGGGTAAGGTCGGATTGCTTAATAAGCATGTTCCTCCCATCTGGCAGCCATACTCGCATTAGAGTATTATAGACACTATCTATTCGCCTTCATTTTTCGAGAATTTATCCATGTTGCAGTTGCACGGTGTTCCAGCACTTTCCAGTTTTCGCTTACAAAAACAATTACACAATTTGCAGGCTGCCGAGCCCTCGGTAACGGCATTGGTAACCGAGTATATTTATTTTATCGACTCAGAATCGAGCCTGAGTGATGCCGACCTAGCAACGCTCAACCACCTTTTAAATGAAGACCGTCAATTTAAAGCCACACCACAAACCGGCAGCTTGATTTTAGTCGTACCGCGTCCCGGGACGATTTCACCGTGGTCAACCAAGGCTACCGATATTGCGCATAATTGTGGTTTACAAAAGATTAGGCGCATTGAGCGAGGCACGGCTTATTACCTGCAATCAAACACAGAATTAAGCACTGCTATATTGAATCAACTGTCGGGCAGCTTGCACGACCGTATGGTGGAGTCTGTATTACTGGATACGGAGCAGGCTGCGGCTTTGTTTCACCATGCCGAACCGGCCGAGTTTAAAAGCGTGGATATTTTGTCGCAAGGCAAGCAGGCCCTTGAACAGGCCAATACACAAATGGGCTTGGCACTGGCCGAAGACGAAATTGATTATCTGGTAGAAAATTTTACCCGCCTCAAGCGCAACCCCACCGATGTCGAATTGATGATGTTTGCACAGGCCAACTCGGAACATTGTCGGCACAAAATTTTTAATGCCGACTGGATTATCGATGGCAAAGCCAAAGATATTTCCCTGTTTGGTATGATCCGCCATACCTATCAACATAATCACGATGGGGTGTTGTCGGCTTACAGTGATAACTCGGCGGTGGTCGAAGGTTTTACGGGTGGACGATTTTTTCCACAAACGGCAGGTGAATATACTTATCATCAGGAACCTATTCATATTCTGATGAAAGTTGAAACCCATAATCATCCTACCGCGATAGCCCCTTTCCCCGGTGCGGCGACGGGTTCAGGTGGCGAAATACGAGATGAAGGTGCAACGGGCACGGGTTCCAAACCCAAAGCCGGTTTGGCCGGTTTTTCGGTGTCTAATTTAAAATTGCCACAGGCAATGCAGGAATGGGAAGTCGAATATGGCAAGCCGGACCGGATTGTGTCTGCGCTAGAGATTATGATTGAAGCACCCATTGGTGCGGCCGCGTTTAATAACGAATTTGGTCGACCGAATATTTTAGGTTACTTCCGTACTTATGAGCAGAGTATTAATGCTAGTAATGGTACTGAAGTACGTGGCTATCATAAGCCAATTATGCTCGCTGGTGGGGTGGGTAATATTAAGCCTGAGCATGTCGAAAAAGGGATTATTCCAGCGGGTGCAAAAATAGTTGTACTGGGTGGACCAGCGATGTTGATTGGTTTAGGTGGTGGAGCAGCATCGTCGATGACCAGTGGTCAAAGCCATGAAGATTTAGACTTTGCCTCTGTGCAACGGGGCAACCCCGAAATGGAACGTCGTGTACAGGAAGTGATTGACCGTTGTTGGCAGCAGGGTAAAAATAGTCCGATTATCAGTATTCATGATGTAGGCGCGGGTGGCTTATCCAACGCTTTACCGGAGTTAGTGAATGACAGTGGTCGAGGTGCCAATTTTGAATTACGCAATGTGCCCAATGACGAGCTAGGTATGGCGCCGCATGAGATCTGGTGTAATGAATCACAGGAACGTTATGTGTTGGCGATTGATGCAAGTGCTTTGGATGACTTTGAAGCCATCTGCAAACGCGAGCGTTGCCCTTACGCTATCGTGGGTGAGGCGACCGAGGCACAGCAATTAAAATTACACGATACACATTTTAATAATCACCCCATTGATATGCCGCTGGATGTATTACTGGGTAAGCCGCCTAAAATGCTACGCGATGTAAAAAGTGTAGCGGTTAAACAAAAGCAATTTGATAGTCGCAATATTGATATTAAAGAAGCCGCTTACCGTTGCTTACGTTTACCCACCGTTGCCAGTAAAAACTTTTTAATTACCATTGGCGACCGCAGTGTGACCGGTTTAATTCATCGTGACCAAATGGTTGGCCCATGGCAAGTCCCAGTTGCCGATGTAGCGGTTACCGCGTCGAGTTTTGATACCTTTACCGGCGAAGCTATGGCCATAGGAGAACGTGCGCCACTTGCGTTAATAAACCATGCTGCTTCTGCGCGCATGGCAATTGGCGAAGCCTTAACAAATTTAGCGGCAAGCCAGATCACCGAGTTAAAACGTGTGGTGTTATCCGCAAACTGGATGGCACCGGCCGGACATCCGGGTGAAGATGCCGGTTTATATGAAGCCGTACAAGCGGTGGGCATGGAACTTTGTCCTGCGCTCGATATTTGTGTGCCAGTGGGTAAAGACTCGATGTCGATGAAATCAGTTTGGGACGAGGGTGATAAAAATAAATCGGTGACGGCACCCCTGTCGTTAATCATTACCGCCTTTGCACCGGTAAAAGATATTCGTAATACCTTAACACCACAACTTAAAACAGACGCAGGCGATACGCGTATCTTGTTTGTCGACCTTGCGCAAGGTCAACAACGTATGGGTGGTTCAGCTCTTGCACAAGTTTATAATCAAATTGGAGATACGGCACCTGATTTAGATAATGCCGAGGACTTTAAAACTGCCTTCAATGCTATTCAAGCCTTAAATGCACAAGGGTGCTTATTGGCATACCATGATCGTTCCGATGGTGGTTTGTTTGTTACCTTAACTGAAATGGCTTTTGCTGCGCATGTAGGTTTAGATATTGATATTACCGCATTAGGTAATAGCACAATTAACAGCCTGTTTAACGAAGAACTCGGAGCAGTGATTCAGGTGCAACATACCGATGTGGAAAAGGTGATGGCTGTTCTGAGTCAGGCCAATGCCATTGTGCATGAAATAGCACAAATTAATGACACCGATACGATTACAATTAAATATGCCGACACGACATTCATCAATGAATCACGTATCGACTTGCAACGCGCATGGAGTGAGACCAGTTATCATGTACAAACCTTGCGCGATAATCCCGATTGCGCACAACAAGAGTTTGATAACGTATTAAATAAAAATGATGCGGGTTTACATGTTGAGTTAAGCTTTGATGTAGACAAAAATATCGCAGCACCCTTCTTAAATTTAAACACTAAACCAAAAATGGCTATTTTACGTGAGCAAGGTGTGAATGGTCAGGTTGAAATGGCCGCCGCCTTCGATAAAGCAGGTTTTGCCAGTATCGACGTCCATATGACCGATATTATCAGTGGCAAGATCAATCTGGATGAATTTAAAGGTCTGGTTGCCTGTGGTGGTTTTTCGTATGGCGATGTACTTGGTGCCGGTGGCGGTTGGGCTAAATCTATTTTATATAATCCGCAGGCGCGTGATAGTTTCGAAAAATTCTTCAATCGTAACGATACTTTTGGTTTAGGTATT
Source organism: uncultured Thioalkalispiraceae bacterium (assembly GCA_964472525.1). GTDB lineage: Bacteria > Pseudomonadota > Gammaproteobacteria > UBA6429 > Thiohalophilaceae > SZUA-37. Next base: position 49,977 of record CAYYLL010000013.1, read on the forward strand.
TGTAATGGTTGTCAGATGTTATCGCATTTAAAAGGCTTAATCCCCGGTGCGAGCCACTGGCCACACTTTGTCCGAAATGTATCAGAGCAATTCGAAGCGCGACTTGCCATGGTTAAAGTAGAAAAAAGCAACTCCATATTATTTAAAAATATGGAAGGATCGCGCTTACCCATTGTTGTGGCCCACGGAGAAGGGCAAGCGGTATTTTCGTCAACAGAAAATATGAAACAGAATATTGCACTGTGTTATACCGATAATAATGGGCAAGCAACAGAAATCTACCCGTATAATCCAAACGGTTCACCACAAGGTATTACGGGCCTAAGCAATAACGATGGTCGCTTTACCATTATGATGCCACATCCTGAGCGTACCTTTAGAAAAGCACAATTTTCCTACTACCCCGAAACGGAGAGTAAGAGTGATGAAAGCCCATGGATGCGTTTGTTTCAGAATGCACGTCATTGGGTAGATTAAGATATGGTTTATAAATAATGTCTGATCTTTTAAAAGCAATTTCAATTAAAGATTTAACTAAAACCTACAACTCTAATGTTAGAGCATTAAAAGGTATTAGTCTTGAGATTGAAAAAGGCGATTTTTTTGCATTACTGGGCCCCAATGGTGCAGGTAAATCAACAGCTATTGGCATTATTTCTTCTTTAATCAACAAAACATCGGGCAGCCTTGAGATTTATGGCTATGATCTGGACAAGAAAAAAGATCAAGCCAAAAGCTATATTGGCTTGGTTCCACAGGAATTTAACTTTAATATGTTTGAACCGGTTAACGAGATTATTGTTAATCAAGCGGGTTATTATGGTATATCACGTAAAAAATCCTCCACCCGGGCAGAAGCATTATTAAAACAGTTAGGTTTATGGGAAAAGCGTTATGCCATGGCGCGTGAACTTTCCGGTGGAATGAAGCGACGCTTAATGATTGCTCGTGCATTAGTCCATGAACCACAATTATTGATTCTCGATGAGCCAACGGCCGGTGTTGATATTGAAACACGGCGTTCGATGTGGGTTTTTTTAGAAGAAATAAATAAACAGGGTACGACCATCATCCTAACCACACATTATCTGGAAGAAGCGGAAGCCCTGTGTCGTAATATTGCAATTATTAATAAAGGCGAAATAATAGAAAATACTTCAATGAAATCGTTGTTGTCGCAACTACAAATTGAAACATACATTCTTGATTTAAAAGAGAGCATCCAAACAGCCCCTGAAGTTGCTGACTATAATATAGCTATGCTAGATCCATTGACTGTGGCTGTGGAGGTCAATAAAGGACAAAGTATTAATAACATTTTTGCAGAATTAACACGTCTTAATTTACAGGTTATCAGTATGCGAAATAAATCTAATCGTTTAGAAGAATTATTTTTGTGTTTAACGGGCGAAAATGTTGTTGCAAGGGATAAAAATGACGCTGAGTGAGCAGTTTGTTGCCTTTAAAACGATTGTTGTTAAAGAAATATTACGGTTTGCTCGCATTTGGCTGCAAACTATTGTGCCTGCTGTTATCACCACCAGCTTATATTTTTTAATTTTTGGTGAGCTGATCGGTTCACAGCTAAAAGAAATTGATGGCCATAGTTATATTGAATATATTGTACCCGGTATTATTTTAATGTCAGTGATTACCAATGCCTACGGTAATGTGGTCTCTTCTTTTTATAGCCATAAATTTCAGCATCATGTAGAAGAAATGCTAGTTTCACCAATGCCGAACACCGTCTTACTTGCCGGCTTTGTTGTGGGAGGCGTTACACGAGGCATTGTTGTCGGTAGTGTTGTTACACTCGTCGCCATGTTTTTTACTCATATTCATTTTGAGCATATTCTGGTGACGGGGGTAGTTGTCATTCTCACCGCGATTCTTTTTTCGCTTGCGGGATTTGTGAATGCTATTTATGCGAATAGTTTTGATGATATTTCTATTATCCCTACCTTCGTTTTAACGCCTCTCACCTACTTGGGTGGGGTTTTCTTTTCTATGAATATGCTCAGTAGTTTTTGGCAAAACATTGCACTGTTTAATCCAATTCTTTATATGATTAATGCCATGCGGTATGGCATGTTGGGAGTATCTGACATAAAAATAACCACTGCGTTTATTGTTATTATTTTGTTTTTAATTAGTTTGTACGTGTTTTGTCTTTATCTGTTAAAGAAAGGGATCGGTTTACGAAGCTAAATTTTGTAAGATTAGACTGACAATTTTGGTCACATTCTGACCATGATTTATACTTAAAACTGCCCCTTCGTTTTTGTTCTTTATCAGTAGTAGTGGATATCTCAGCCGTCTTTTATCTTTAACTAATTGAAATATATTTAAATTTAAATTTATATGATGTGATGCCACTGACTTGGCATGGTTGCTGCTCTGTTAGATATGTAAGTCAAATTTTAGCCGTGTATGTTGTCATAGCAAATTAAGGTTTAGGCAATATAGGTAAGGGAATGATGGCATTGCAGGAAGTAAGAAAATTTTGTCTAAACCCAAATTAGGAGCGTTTTAAATGAAAAAAATACAATCAGGTTTTACATTAATCGAACTGATGATCGTGGTCGCGATTATCGGTATTTTAGCGGCCATCGCGATTCCAGCCTATAATGGTTATATCGAAAATGCGAAAAAAGATAAGGTAATTGCAAACTATGAGAATGCATACCGTGAAATTTCAAATGAAATTAAAAAGGATTCTACCGCGATTAACTTAGGGCAAGTTAATGGTGACTTCTTTCGCCTAAATAGAAATGTTCTAACTACACGGGCAACTACTGCTGCTTTAGTTGTTAGCTTTTTGAATGGTATCCATGATGGTCAAACAGTTATTACAAACTTTGCCCCAGATCTTCTCAGTGCAGCGGTTGCTGGAGCATATGCTGTTGCTACCACGGTTACTGCCAATACCGCATCAACATGTACTTTAAGTGCGGCTCAGACTACAGCGGGTCAAGTTGGTATTGTATGGGCAGGAACAGCTGGTCCTGGTCTTGGTATTGGCGTTTGTATGCCTGCTTATGGCCCTGCGGCAACTCCATTGACTGTTAAAACAAGAAATCTTCAGTGGGAGTAGTATTGTTATAGTATAGAAATACATTATGAAAAACCGCCACTGTAACCAGTGGCGGTTTTTTTAGGTCTGTTATTATTAAACTTTTCTAAGAAGTAAATCTAACCACGTTGTAGAAAGTAATCGTTTTAAATATCCAAACAAATAAGTCGGGAATGTCACATAATAATGTGCTTTTGGGCGTTTACTTGCGAGTATCTTCAGCACTTTTTTATAAATGGCCTCTGCCGGTAAGGTAAACGGTACAACGGCGCCTTCGGTTTCAAGTTTTTCTACCAAGCCTTTATATTTATCTTTAAAATGGCTGTGTTCACTGTCAATGTTCTTTTTAAAATAGATGAGTCCATTGGCACGAAAATGGCTGCTAATGGGGCCCGGTTCTATCATGGATACGAAAATATTAGAGCCGTGCAATTCCAATCTTAAGGTGTCATTTAAGCCTTCAATTGCATATTTACTGGCATTATAAGCACCACGTAGGGGCATAGCGACAAGACCTAAAATGGAGCTATTTTGAATAATGCGCCCATACCCTTGTAGGCGCATGACAGGGATAACCAGATTAGTCAGTTCGTGCCAACCAAAAAAGTTATTTTCAAACTGTTGACGTAATACATCACGACTTAAGTCCTCTACCGCACCGGGTTGGCCATAGGCCCCATTATTGAATAAAGCGTAAAGAGTGCCTCCGGTAGCGGATAAAACATGCTGTAGCGTTGTTTTAATGCTTTCCGAATTGGCATAATCCAGCAAAAAGCTTTCAAACCCTTGTTGTTTGAGTTTTTCAACGTCGTCAGGTTTTCGGGCAGTCGCAAATACCCGATAGCCATCTTGCTTGAGTCTTTGTGCTGTGCATAAACCGATGCCGCTAGAGCAGCCGGTGATAAGAATTGAGTGTTTATCCATAAAAAGTGCTGCTCGATGTTAATCGTTATTTTGTTTGTGTTTAATGGTCATTGTTTCATCCAGAGTAGCAAGTTTTAATATGGGAAGCCATTGAGCACAAGATATGTTTAAGAATAGTTTTATATGGGTTTTATCGTGATTACACTGGAATATACGCTCAAATGGATAGTTTATACCCCCTAAAAACAGGTATAATGCGCGGCTTGTTTAATATCGCTTAGTTTTTGGAGAAGTTCAATGCCAATTTATGAATATGAGTGTGAGGCTTGTGGGCATACTTTTGAAGCCTTTCAGAAGATGGTGGATGATCCTTTAAAAGAATGTCCTGAATGTAAAAAACAGGCATTGAAAAAATTGATATCCGCATCGGCTTTTCGTTTGAAAGGGGACGGTTGGTATGAAACTGATTTTAAAACGGGCAGTAAGAAAAATTTAGCGGGTAAAGAATCGTCTAAGCCTGATGATAAACCGGCTTCGGAAGCTAAAAGTGAGAGTAAAGCTTAAAATATTGGGTGGGGTTTAACTATTCCGTCATTCCCGCGGAGGCGGGAATCTAGGCAACATTTAAAAAGGCTCTTGAATATATGTTTAGATTCCCGCCTCCGCGGGAATGACAGAATTAACATAAAGCAGTTAATTAAAATTTTTGTAATAACAGTTTGTTTTTAAAGGAACATTTTTATGCGTACCCATTATTGTGGTGAAATTAACGAATCTTTAATTGATCAGGAAGTGACAGTTTGTGGTTGGGCGCATCGTCGTCGTGACCACGGTGGGGTTATTTTTATTGACTTACGGGATCGCGAAGGTTTGCTGCAGATTGTGTATGACCCTGATATTGAAGATGTTTTTGCCACAGCCGAGAGCGTGCGTAATGAATTTGTACTTCGCGTACGTGGCAAAGTACGCCATCGTCCAGAGGGTACTAAGAATAATAATATGGCAACCGGTCAGATTGAAGTACTGGGTCTGGATTTAGAAATCTTAAGCCATGCCGACACGCCGCCATTCCAAATTGATGATGATGACGTATCTGAAGAACATCGCCTTAAATACCGCTATGTGGATTTAAGGCGCCCGCAAATGCTAAAACGTCTGCAACTGCGCTCAAAGATTTCCAATTTATTTCGCCGTTATTTAGAAGAGGATGGTTTTTTAGACATTGAAACCCCCATGCTCACCAAGGCCACCCCCGAAGGCGCGCGGGATTATTTGGTGCCCAGTCGAACTCACGAGGGTAGTTTTTTTGCTTTGCCACAGTCGCCACAAATTTTTAAGCAATTACTGATGATGTCCGGCATGGACCGTTATTACCAGATTGTACGTTGTTTCCGCGATGAAGATTTACGTGCCGACCGCCAGCCTGAGTTTACCCAGCTAGATATCGAAACGTCATTTTTAGACGAAGAAACCTTGATGGGCATGATGGAAAACATGATGCGCCATGTGTTTAAAGAAGGGATTGGAGTTGAATTACCGGATCCCTTCCCACGGATGACTTACTCTGATGCCATGTTGCGATATGGTTCCGATAAACCGGATTTGCGTATTGCGCTTGAATTGGTGGATTTAAAAGACGTGATGGCAGCAGTCGACTTCAAAGTATTCAGTGGTCCCGCAAAAGATCCAAAAGGCCGGGTTGCCGCGCTATGTTTACCGAAAGGTTGCGAGCTAAGCCGCAAAGAAATTGATAATTACACCGATTTTGTTGGTATCTACGGTGCTAAAGGCTTGGCTTATATTAAGGTGAATGATATATCACTGGGCAAAGAAGGCTGCCAGTCACCTATTTTAAAATTCCTGCCCGATGAGGTGGTGGTGGCTATTTTAGAACGTACGGGAGCCGAAACAGGTGACCTGATTTTCTTCGGTGCGGATAAAGCCACGGTTGTTAATGAAGCATTAGGCGCATTACGGGTTAAATTAGCCGAAGATCGCGGCCTGATAGCCGACGAATGGCAGCCGATGTGGGTCGTTGATTTCCCCATGTTCGAAGAAGATGAGGCCAATAAACGTTGGACAGCACTGCATCACCCATTTACCGCGCCACAAATAGGCGATATAGCGGATTTAGAGAATAATCCGGGTACCACATTGTCCCGTGCCTACGATATGGTCTTAAATGGTACTGAATTAGGCGGTGGTTCTATCCGTATTCACCGTCCAGACGTTCAAAAATCGGTGTTTAAGCTGTTGGGGATCAGTGACGAGGAAGCCGAAGACAAGTTTGGTTTCTTGCTCGATGCACTTAAATTTGGCTGTCCACCACACGGTGGCATTGCTTTTGGTCTGGATCGCCTGATTATGCTGATGACAGGAGCCCATTCCATTCGTGACGTGATGGCTTTCCCTAAAACACAATCAGCCAGTTGCCTGTTAACACAGGCTCCATCGCCAGTGAGTGCTAACCAATTACGTGATTTGCATATCAAACTACGCCAACCTGCCAAAGTCGATACGGACAGCTAAAAACCAAAATTAAGCTCAAATTGGATAAAATGGTCATATTTTATCCAATTCGGTTTAATATGCCTATTAAACAAGCAGATAGCTGTTTTTTTTATAATCATGTATGCTCATAAGTTCATGTTTCTGGCCAAAGTGCCGATATTAAAATAACAATTTATTAAAGGTATGATATGAGTTGCGTTACTATGATAAAAAACCTCAACAAAGATTGTGTTCGAATGCTTCGGGATAAGTGTTTAGCAAGGTTTAACTGAACACAAGGGAATGACAGTGCGATCTGCTTTTTTAAAATCAGATAAGTTTATTGGTCTGCTTGTCGTTTTAGTTATTTACCTTTTTTCAGGTAGTAATTTTTTACGCCAGTTTGACAATGCCGCTTATGATTTAGGTGTTAAGTTTTCTTCTCCACGGCTTGCCAGCCCGAAAGTTGTGGTGGTCGCCATTGACGATACCTCGCTCGGCGAACTTGGTGCATGGCCATGGCCACGCGATATTCTGGCCGATATTGTACGTCGTATTTCAAAAGCACACCCTGCGGTGATCGGTCTTGCTCTGCCGTTTGACAAGAAGCAGAGTTCACCGGGTCTAGAATATATTCAGCAATTAAAAATATTGTTTGAGCAAGATCGCTCATCTTATAATCGCAGCGCGCGTCACCTGTTAAAACGTGCAGAAAGTAATTTGGATGCCGATAATCTTTTAACCATGGCATTCCGAAATGCCGGGCGAGTCGTATTAGCGTTGCCCTACCAGTCTTCTACGGATGACAGTATTGCTCGAAGCGCAGTTCTAAGTCATTACCTAAGACGTTATGAATTAAAAAACGTAACCGGTATTCCCAAACCAGCGACATGGTGGAATGCTTTATGGGTGGATGATCCTGTTCCCTTAGCCGATGTGATTTACCCACCGATTAAAGAACTCACCCGTTTTGTGGGTGCCATTGGGCATGTTGAATTAGGTGTGGGCGACATTTCAACCTTTCGCAGCGAACCGTTGGTTTTACAATATGGAAAACACTACCTACCTTCATTTTCGTTAATGCTGGCAATCCGAAATAATAATAAATCAACTCGCGATATTCGGGTCGATTTAAAAAAGGGTGTCATCATGGGTGGCGAACGAGTGGCGACGGATGATCAGTTGCGAGTCTACCCACGTTTTTATCAGGGCAAAGATGGCCATTCTGCTTTCAACATTATTTCAGCCAGTGAAGTTTATAACAATCGTGTTATGTCAAAAACATTACGCAATAAAATTGTTATTGTGGGCATTACTACCCGACAGAATACTAAAATTATTCCAACCGCCTTGGGTATTCCTATGGCACCTGCCTTAGTGAGCGCACACACTGTTTCAAGTTTAATCAATGGTGAGCAATATCACTTTCTGGGAAATACAAAGTTAATTCAATTGCTTTCCTATATTCTGGTTGCCTTATATCTTATGTTTCTGTTACCGCGATTACGTATCACCACCGGGTTGGTTGTTAGTATTCTTTTATTAATTGGTTTTATTAATGCACATTTTATCGCAATGATAGCGAGTGCAACCTGGTTACCTTTAATGATCCCTGCGTTTGCTCTGGTGGTGGGGCATTTTGTGATTGGCTTTAAACATATCTTTGAACAGAGTTTTTCCAGTGTTAAACAGGAACTTTCAGAGGCACATTTATTATTAGGGAAATCTTTTCATGAACAAGGTCAACTGGATCAGGCTTATGAAAAATACCGTAAATGTGTCATGACCCCCGATGTATTACACAGCATATATAATCTAGGTTTGGACTATGAACGTAAGCGGCAACTTAATAAGGCCGCGTCGGTTTTTAAATTTATAGAAGGCCATGATAAAGATTACAGTGATATTCAGGAGCGCATTGGACGAAATAAAGAAGCCTCCGATGCCTTGGCTTTTGGCGGCAGTGCAAAAAAAGCAAATATGAATGGTACTTTAATCTTAAGCAGCCCGGGTATTCAAAAACCAACCATTGGTCGTTATAGCATAGATGAAGAAATTGGCCGTGGTGCAATGGGCATGGTTTACCTAGGGCACGACCCCAAAATTGGTCGTACTGTTGCGATTAAAACGATGATGCTATCTCAGGAGTTTGAAGGCGATAAACTGGAAGACGTGAAGCAACGTTTTTTCCGTGAAGCGGAAACAGCGGGTCGATTGGATCATCCTAATATTGTTACCATCTATGATGTAGGTGAAGATCAGGATTTATCTTATATAGCCATGGACTATATTAAGGGTAAAGCGTTAAATGAGTATTGTCAGCCAGAAAATTTATTGTCAGCAGAAGAAGTTTTTGATGTTATCGTAAAAGTAACCGACGGACTTGATTATGCAATGGGTAAAAATGTAGTCCATCGTGATATAAAACCGGCTAATATTATTTATGATAGAGAAACAGGTACAGTCAAAATTACAGATTTTGGAGTTGCTTGTTTGACGGATGCAAGTAAAACTAAAACAGGTACGATATTGGGTAGCCCCTCTTATATGTCACCAGAGCAATTAGCCGGTAAAAAAGTAGATGGTCGTTCAGATTTGTTTTCCTTAGGGATTACTTTTTATCAGCTATTAACCGGTGAACTTCCCTTTATTGGTGAGTCGATGGCGAGTTTAATGTATAAAATTGCAAATGAAAAACACCCTGATATTCGCATGTTCCGTCCAGATTTACCTGCCTGTACCAGTACTATTATGAATAAAGCCTTACATAAAGATCTGGAAAAGCGTTTTCAGTCGGGTGAACGCATGGCCAGTGCCTTACGGCGCTGTCAGGAACGTATTGGAAAAAAACGAGGTAGCAAACAAGCATGAGTGATAACGACAATAAAAATTCGAGTAAACTCGATGCTTTTGGTCTAACTGATGTTGGTCAGATTAGAGACCATAATGAGGACACTATCGATTGCGATATCGAACGTGGTATGTTTATTGTTGCTGATGGAATGGGTGGGCATAACGCGGGCGAAGTTGCTAGCACTCTGGCAATCGAAAGTATCAAACATGCTTTATATGATGTGCTAACGCCTGAAATTATTGATTCAGAAATTGTCGACTATAACGATGCGTTATATGAAGCAATAACTTATGCTAATACTGAAATTTTTGAACAGGCACTTGAAAATACAGAATATGCGGGAATGGGCACCACACTGGTAATGAGCCTAATCCATAATGGTAAAGCACTTATTGCAAATGTAGGTGATTCACGTTTATATGTACACAATGGTTCAACGCTCACCCAGCTTACAACCGACCATTCTCTGGTACAAGAAATGGTAGATAATGGTTACTTAACAGAAGACGAAGCGTATTCAGCTGTTAGCCGGAATTTAATTACCCGAGCATTAGGCATTAGCGAAGAAGTTGAAGTTGACTTAATTGAACATGAAATCCAACTAGGTGACGTGTTTTTATTATGTTCAGATGGTTTGTCAGATCTTGTGATAGATGATGAAATATCAGCTATCCTTAGTGAACATAGTAATTTAATCGATGCAGCTAAAAAACTGGTGGAGGCTGCTAATGCGAAAGGTGGTAAAGATAATATATCGGTTATTTTAATCACAATGCGAACCGCTTTTTCGGACGACAACGGCTATGAAGGTTCGATTGCGTAAAGCTTATTTCTTTTAACAGGATAAAGGTATGTCTAAATTAGTATTAACCCATGATGGTGCAGTAATAAAAGAATTTGCGCTTGATAAAGAACGTCTCACCATTGGTCGCAAACCAAGTAATGACATTCATATTGATGACCCTACTATCAGTGGCGAACATGCTGCAATATTAATGCTACAAAATGCTTATGTGGAAGATTTAAACAGTACTAATGGTACGAACTTGAACGGTAAACCAGTGACCAAACGGCAACTCACCAATGGTGACTTGATCAAAATAGGTCGACATGAATTTAAATTCATTGATGAAAACGTAAATGAATTTGAACGCACGGTGATGATTTCACCCCAAAAAAGTAAGAAAGAAGTCATTGAACCACCTAAAAAATATCAAGTATCCATTGTTTCTGGGCCTAAAACAGGTGAAGTTATTTCGTTAAGCAAACCCTACACAACCCTTGGCTCACCGGGCGGGCAGGTGGCCGTTATTGCAAAAAGAGGCAGTAAATTTTATTTAATGCCCATGAGTGGCACAATCAATGCCAAACCGCCATTGTTGAATAACACGGCGATTGGCGTAAAGAGCGAGTTACTGTCCAGTGGGGATCGAATAGAAGTATCTGGTACTCAGCTTGAGTTTCAGGAACAGCCTTAATATTTATTTTATAATCTGGATCGGGTTCAACGGTGGCAAAATTAATTCTGAAACATGATGGTATTAACCTGCGTTCCTATTTATTAGAAAAAGCGGCAACCACGATTGGCCGTAATGATGACAATGACATATACCTTGATGACTTTGCCGTCAGTGGTTTACATGTGGTTATTGTTGCGGAAAATAATCCCTATCTTGATGATGTCCAAGACTTTTATGCACAAGATATGGAGTCTACCAATGGAACGTTCGTTAATGACGACCGTGTTGAGCGGCATTTACTGAAGCAGGGTGATATTGTAAAAATTGGAAATCATGAATTTACCTTTGATTCGGGGCAAAACCCCACGCTAGAACGAACCGCCATTTACCTTCCGGATGAAGACGAATAAAATATTTTATTACTGTAGTGTAATCTTCAAAGACTTTTTTAAGACTGGATGCTCTTATTTCTTATAACTTACAGCCATTATTCGATATTGTAAGCTTATTTATCTAAAAAATTCCTCTGTTTTAGCCTGCGTAAAGGCATGAGTGATGATAAAATCTCCCCATACTTGGTATTCATAGCACTAAACGGGAGTCAGCATGGCAGGTCATAGTAAGTGGGCTAATATACAGCATCGCAAAAAAGCACAAGATTCAAAACGTGGTAAATTATTCACTAAATTAATTCGTGAAATTGTGGTTGCTGCAAAAATGGGTGGCGACGATCCTGATGCTAATCCGCGCCTACGAGCCGCTATCGATAAAGGTCTTAGTGGCAATATGACGCGTGATACGATTGAGCGTGCCGTTAAACGTGGAGCCGGTGCCGATAATAATGAAAATTACGATGAAGTCCGTTATGAAGGTTATGGCCCCAGTGGTGTCGCCGTATTAGTGGAATGTTTAACTGACAACATTAATCGCACCGTCTCTGAAGTGCGTCATGCGTTCTCAAAATCAGGGGGTAACCTTGGCACTGATGGTTCAGTGGCTTATCTGTTTAGCAAACAAGGTATTTTAAGTTATCCTGCGGGTAGTAATGAAGAACAAATTATGGATGCGGCTTTAGAGGCAGGTGCAGAAGATGTGGTAACCAATGATGATGGCAGTATTGATGTCACAACATCATGGGAAGATTTTTTGAATGTTAAAGATGCCATGATTGCAGCATCGTTAGAACCGGAGCATGCCGAAGTGACGATGATTGCTTCCACTAGTGTTGATTTACAGGTGGATGATGCAGAAAAAGTCATGCGTTTGATTGATGTATTAGAAGATTTAGACGATGTACAAAATGTGTATACTAATGCCGATTTTACTGAAGAAGTCATGCAGGCACTATCTGAATAAATAAAGAGATATTAGGGAGCAAGCCAACGACTGCAAACCTGACAAAGCAACAACAATTTAGCTCAACCACGCGAATTTTGGGTATCGACCCTGGTTCACGTATCACGGGCTATGGCATTATTGACGTTACAAAAAATAAAACTTGCTGGGTCAACAGTGGTTGTATTCGCACACCGGACGAGGCTTTGCCAATTCGATTGAAGTCTATCTTCAGAGGCTTGTCCGAGATAATTGCCGAATACCAACCCACTGAAATGGCGATTGAAAAAGTGTTTATGCACCGCAATCCTGACTCAGCTCTGAAATTAGGACAGGCGCGAGGAACCGCAATTTGTGTGGTCGCTAATCAGGACATTCCAGTTCATGAATATACGCCGCGTGAAATTAAACAGGCTATTGTGGGTAAAGGTAATGCCACTAAAGTACAAATGCAGCATATGGTGCGGGTGTTATTAGGTTTAGATAAATTCCCGCAAGAAGATGCAGCCGATGCTTTAGCGATTGCACTGTGTCGCGCTCATTTACGCGTTAGTCTGCAAAATTTTGAACAGGCCGTCAGTAACCAAACATTAGTATCGAGTAAAAATAAAATTGATCTAAAAGCCATGAACGTATTTAAACGTTCCGCTCGCAAGCGCCGAACCCGACTTTAGAATTCAGAATTTAAAACAGGCATAAAGATAAAATATGATAGGTCGACTCACAGGAAAAATAATAGAAAAAAATCCACCGATGCTCGTCATTGATGTGCAAGGGGTTGGCTATGAAGTTGAAGTGCCAATGAATACCTTTTATAGTTTGCCCGAGTCACAGGAAATCATGACGTTGTTTACCCATATGATTGTACGTGAGGATGCTCAATTTCTATGTGGTTTTATTTTGGATGAAGAAAGACGTTTATTTCGAACCCTAATAAAAGTGAATGGAGTGGGCGCTAAATTGGCCTTATCGATTTTATCTAGCATCAGTGCACAGGAATTTGCACGCTGTGTGAATGAAAATGATACCAAAGCACTGGTGCAACTTCCTGGGATTGGTAAAAAAACTGCCGAAAGACTCATCATTGAAGTCCGTGATAAATTAAAAGACTGGGTGCCTGCAAGCCTACCAACACAGAATGATACTCAGCAATCCGTTACACGGCAGGATGAAACCGCAGAAGCAGCCAGTGCTTTAATTGCCCTGGGTTATAAACCACAAGAAGCCAGCGTAATGGTGCAACAAGCATTAACAGATTCTATAGATGATTGTATTTCCAGTGGTGACCTTATTCGTGCTGCCTTAAAGAATAAAGCAACGGTATAATTTAAGGAATAGCATGATAGATAACGATCGTTTAATCGCTGGAACTCAACAAACAAAAGAAGATTCGCTTGACCATGCTATTCGGCCAAAAAATCTAAAAGATTATGTTGGTCAGGCTAAAGTATGCGAACAAATGGAAATATTTATTCATGCTGCACGAAAACGTCAGGAAGCATTGGATCATGTTTTAATTTTTGGCCCGCCCGGCTTAGGTAAAACCACGCTTTCAAATATTATTGCCAATGAGCTAAAGGTAAATTTAAAACACACCTCGGGGCCGGTATTAGAACGTCCGGGTGACTTGGCCGCATTATTAACTAATCTGGAACCACACGATGTTATTTTTATTGATGAAATACATCGGTTAAGCCCCATTGTGGAAGAAATACTGTATCCGGCAATGGAAGATTATCAACTGGATATTATGATTGGTGAAGGCCCGGCTGCGCGTTCCATTAAACTGGATTTGCCACCGTTTACTTTGGTGGGAGCGACCACGCGTGCGGGTTCGTTAACCTCACCACTTCGAGATCGTTTTGGTATTGTGCAACGATTAGAATTTTATCATCAGAATGATCTGGTTCAAATTGTAAAACGTTCTGCTAATATTTTAGGCGTAAAGCTAGATGATGCCGGTGCCATCGAAATTGCAAAACGTTCACGCGGTACACCCCGAATAACCAACCGATTATTACGTCGTGTTCGAGATTATGCAGAAGTAAAAGCCAACGGTGAAATTTCAGGCGATGTTGCCGAACGCGCATTGAATATGTTGGATGTCGATGTTGAAGGTTTTGATATGATGGACAGAAAATTATTACTCTCCATTATGCAAAAATTTGACGGTGGTCCAGTCGGTGTCGAAAGTTTAGCCGCTGCCATTGGTGAAGAGCGGGGTACGATTGAAGATGTGCTTGAGCCCTTTTTAATTCAGCAAGGCTTTCTGATGCGCACACCACGCGGGCGAACCGCAACTCAGCAGGCTTACCGGCATTTTGGTTTAACACCACCGAATAAGCAGGCTGAACAGCAAGATTTAGAAATATAAGGAATAAACAATATTAAGCACAACAAACACGATGTTTCAATATTTAAGTATTATTGTTGTGGTAGGAAAAACTGGCGTACATTGTGAAAACATTTAATTGGCCCATTCGAATATATTATGAAGACACTGATTCAGGTGGTGTGGTCTATTATGCAAATTATTTAAAATTTATGGAACGTGCACGTACCGAATGGCTGCGCAGCTTTTTGATACAGCAAGACGATTTACGTGAACGATTCGGTATTATTTTTGCTGTGCGTCAGGTACAAATAGACTATTTATTGCCAGCGAAATTTAATGATGAACTGCTTGTCATAACAACGGTCAATAAAAAAGGTAAAGCGAGCATTACCTTTGAGCAAACGGTTATGCGTACTAGTCAAATATTGGTAAAAGCTAACATTAAAATAGCCTGTTTAGATGCAAATATATTTAAACCGGTACCCATGCCGATAGAAATTTTAAAGAAATTAACAGGGGAGTAAGTTGTGTCAACAGATATTTCGATACTACGTTTAGTGATCGATGCCAGCTTTATTGTGCAAATGGTGATGTTGTTGTTATTAATAGCGTCCATGTTGTCATGGATTGTTATTTTTATAAAGTGGGCGGTTATTAAACGAGCAAAAAAAGATGCCAAACGTTTTGAAGATCGTTTTTGGTCGGGTATTGAATTAAGTGAACTCTATAAAAGTGTGTCCTCTAGGCGGGATCGTTTAACGGGTGCTGAATCTATTTTTGAAGCGGGTTTTCGTGAGTTTGCGCAACTTAGGAACCGTAAAAGTTTTGATACGATGGATATTGTGAGTGGTGCGCACCGAGCAATGCGGGTTGCAACGAATCGTGAACTTGAAAAACTGGAGAACCATTTATCCTTTTTAGCTACTGTCGGTTCGACCAGTCCTTATGTGGGGCTGTTTGGAACGGTGTGGGGAATTATGAATTCATTTTTAGCACTCGGCAATGTGCAGTCTGCCAGTATTGCATCGGTTGCACCCGGCATTGCCGAAGCCTTAATTGCAACCGCAATGGGCTTATTTGCTGCGATTCCTGCGGTGATTGCATATAACCGTTATATCAGTGATGTTGAACGATTAACTGGGCATTACGACACGTTTGTTGATGAATTTGCCACTATTTTGCAACGTCAAACACATTAACAATCCATACGATTGATGACAAATATGCATAATTATTAGGTTAAGAACAAGATGGGTGAAACAAGATGCAAGCATTAATGCCAAGACGACCTAAAAAACTGCCGATGTCGGCAATTAATGTGGTGCCATATATTGATGTCATGTTGGTGTTACTGATTATATTTATGATCACCGCACCGTTGCTCTCGGAAGGGGTAAAGGTTTCTTTGCCGCAAGCGGCGGCAAAAGCAATTACAAAACAGCAACATGAACCTGTTATCATTACGGTGAATCGCAAGGGTTTATACTATTTAAATATTGGCGATCACCCAAAAAAACCAGTGGATGCAACAACTCTGGTGTCTCGAGTTGCTGCGGTTAAACGACAGCGGAAAAATACCATGTCGGTATTGGTGCGCGGTGACCGTCGGGCAAAATACGGTGATGTTGTGAATGTGATGGCTCTTTTGCAACAAGCCGGTGTTGATGATGTGGGTTTAATCACTAAAACCCCCAAGCGAACCCGGCCTCGGAAAAATCGGCATAGATAAGCTGTGTTTAAATTATGTGGAGTTTAATCAAGAGTCATCCTAAAGCCGTAGTATGGGCTGTTATTGTTCATGTTGTTTTTTTAGTGGCGATGGGGATCAGCTTTCATTTTATTGATGCACCTTCTGTTTTAAGTTCCAATGTTAAGGTGATAAAGGCGGTACTAAAAGATGACTCGATTACACGTAAAAAAGAATTACGGAAGTTAAAAAAAGAACAGGAAAAACGCAAACGTCAGAAACAATTAAAAGTAAAGAAAGAAAAACAACGGCTGAAAGAATTAAAATACAAGGCGGAACTTAAAAAGAAAAAACTTGCCAAACTCCAAGCAAAGAAAAAACTGGAAAAAGAACAAGCGTTAAAAAAGAAGCAAATTGAAGAAGAAAATAAAAGGCAATTAGAAGCTGAAAACAAACGTATTGAGCAGGAAAAAGAACGACTGCAACGAGAAGAACAGCTAAAAAAAGAGTTGGACTTAGAGCAACAACGTTTGGCCGCAGAGCGTAAGGCAAGAAATGAAACCATTATTTCAAGACAGCTAGCTATTATTAAAAGCCGTATTGAACAACGCTGGATTAAACCCGCGAGTACTAAAATTGGGATGGTTTGTGTGGTAAGAGTCAGTTTAATACCCAGTGGCGAGGTTATTAATGTACAGTATATAGAAAGGAGTGGTAATGCTGCTTTTGATCAATCGGTTTATGTCGCGGTTAAACGATCGTCACCATTGCCTTTACCACCAGTAGAATATGGTTTATCTGATCGGTTTAGGCAGATAGAATTAAAATTTGGCACACCAAAATAACTTTAAATGTAAAGAATATAAAATGTATAAATTAAGTCGTTTCGTCCTTTCCTTGTTATTTATTTTCGCGACTATGCGAGTGAGTATTGCTGCGCTTACCATTGACATTACTCAGGGCATTGATGGTGCGTTACCGATTGCGGTTGTGCCTTTCGCATGGTTGGGTTCGGCCCCAACACAAGGGGCTTCCACTGCCGCACCCGAAAATATAGCTGCGATTGTCGCTTCTGACTTACGTCGTAGCGGACGTTTTGCTCCCATTCCAACGAATGACCTCGTTGGACGCCCTTCACATGGTTCACAAGTTAATTACACCGCATGGCGGGCTTTAGGTGTTGATAACCTGATTGTCGGTCAGGTCAAACCTTTGGTTGATGGCACTTATGAAGTTCAATTTCAGTTACTGGATATGTTTAAAGCTGAACAGTTAGTAGGTTATAAAATACGTAGCCGACGTTCCAATTTACGGCGTACAGCACATCAGATCAGTGATTTAATATACAAAGCGTTGATGGGAGTGCAGGGTGCATTTGATACCAATATCAGTTATGTCACCATAACCCAAAATCGTCGACATCAAAAAATATACCGTTTGGCTATTGCGGATTCAGATGGTTATAACGAAAAAATTATTCTGGAATCAAAGTCACCGTTAATGTCTCCAAGTTGGTCACCGAATGGTTTACAATTAGCGTATGTTTCATTTAGCCGTGGGCGTTCTGAAGTTTACGTGCAAAGTATTTTAACGGGGCAGGCTAAACGGGTAGCGGCATTTCCGGGCATTAATGGTGCGCCTTCTTGGTCCCCAGACGGCAAAAAACTTGCGCTCACCTTATCGAAAGATGGTAATGCTGAAATTTATATTTATGATCTAAGCCGTGGTACTACGCAGCGTATTACCCATAATAGTGCCATTGATACGGAAGCAGTTTGGCTACCGGACGCATCAGCCCTTATTTTTACCTCTGACCGTGGTAATGGGCCGCAATTATATCAAGTTGGGATTAATTCACAGGGTGCAACGGGGCGGCCAAAACGTGTGACTTTTGAAGGCGGTTACAATGCGCGCGCAAGTATCTCGCCTGATGGCAAATTTATTGCTATGGTACACAGAATTGAAGGCGATTACCGAATAGCCGTGCTAGAGCGAGCAACGGGTTACCTGAGAGTGTTAACCGATTCACGTTTAGATGAATCACCCAGTTTTGCTCCAAATGGGAGTATGATAATTTACGCTACAGAGTATAAGAATAGAGGTATATTGGCCGCCGTATCCGTTGATGGTCGGGCAAGACAGCGATTACAGTTAAGTCGAGGCGATGTGCGTGAACCCGCATGGTCGTATTTTAAGCAAAAATAAGTTTATAATTTAAAATATCTAAGTTAGGAGATTAAAATGAAGAAGCAATTAGGGATTGTTTTATTAGCGGGTGTGTTAGGGCTATTGGTAGGTTGTTCGTCGACAACGAAAGAAGCGGATGTTGCTGGCAATACGAATACGGCAACAAACGCAGACTCGACACATGGTGCTAATATGGGCGAAGGTGGTATGGCAACCGAAATGCACAATAATCAGGCCGATGCACTATCAAAACGGGTGATTTATTTTGATTTTGATAGCAGCGATGTGTCAGCCGAAGCACGTGACATTATTGCAGCCCATGCTCAGAACTTGTCAGAACATCCAGGTTTATCCGTTGTCTTAGAAGGGCATACCGATGAACGCGGCACCCGTGAATATAACCTTGCTTTAGGTGAACGTCGTGCAAAAGCGGTTAAAGAATTACTTGTTTTGCAAGGTGCTAATACAAAACAAATTCAGGTTATCAGCTTTGGTGAAGAACGTCCTGCTGCGGTCGGACACGATGAAAGTGCCTGGGCTTTAAATCGTCGAGTCGAGTTACTTTATTCCGGTTCTTAAATATAGAGAGTTTTAACGTGCAAAAAAGTATTATTAGTTTTTTAAGTTGTATTCTGATTCTGGTTTCGACCAATAGTTTTGCGCGCGATAAACAACCTCGTCGCTTTAATTTTAGCAGTGGTACAGATGAAACGACACAAACCTCATCAGCCCCCATTCCTACTCGACAAAAAATGGGAGTTGATGAGCGTTTACAACGTTTAGAACGCTTGATGAATAGTCAGGGGTTGGTGGATTTATTACTGAAGCTAGACAACTTACAAAAAGAAGTACAGCAATTGCGTGGTGATGTTGAATTGCAAACGCATACAGTGACTAATTTAAAAAAACGCCAACGTGATCTTTATGTTGATATTGATCGTCGTTTATTACAGATTGAACGTAACACCCCTAATAATGGTAATAGAAGCAATAGCAACAGTCGCGCTTATTCCAATGGAGCGGATGTTGCCCAACCAGAAATAACAGCACCAACTGTTAACTCAACAACACAGCCTTCTCCGGTTAGACAAGTGGCTCCGGCACCCGTGGTAAACCGTTCCGTATCTCGGTCTATTGATCCGGTTAAAGAACAAAATGCCTACCAAAAAGCATTCGACCTGTTACGAGAATTACGTTATGAGCAAGCGATTAAAGCTTACCGTCAGTTTATTCGTGATTATCCTAATGGACGTTATGCGCATATTGCACAATATTGGTTAAGCGAAGCAAGTTATGCTCAACGTCATTTTAAGCAAGCAATAAAAGACTATCAGGATCTTATTACTAATTATCCCAATAGCCCAAAATTAGCCGAAGCAATGCTTAAAATAAGTTATAGTTATAATGCGCTCGGCCAAAATAGAGCGGCTCAGGAAATGGCTGAAAAGTTACTTCGCGTTTACCCAAATACAACCGCAGCAGGGCAGGCGCAAAATCTGCTTAAAAAGATTAAATCTGCCAGACGTTAAATTATTTTTAACCACAACGGAGAGTCTGTCTGGCTTTCCGTTGACGATATCTAATTGACTAACTTTTCCTTTAAAACTGAAACATGCCTGAACGCTCTCAAAAATTACGTATAACAGAAATATTTTATTCATTGCAGGGTGAATCTAAAACAGTAGGTTTACCGACCGTTTTTATTCGCTTAACAGGTTGCCCTCTACGTTGTCAGTATTGCGACACTGAGTATGCCTTTCAGGGTGGAGACTGGTGGGCGTTGGATAAAATTATCAATGAAGTTAAACAATATAATACATCTTATATTACCGTTACCGGTGGCGAACCCTTAGCGCAAAAGGCATCACTCATATTACTAAAGCAATTGAGTGATCTCGATTATAAAGTATCATTAGAAACGAGTGGTGCGATTGATATTCAGGATGTTGATAGCCGTGTTATGAAGGTTATGGATTTAAAAACACCTTCATCTGGCGAGGAAAGTAAAAATAAGTATTCAAATCTGGCTTTTATAATGGAACATGATCAAATAAAATTTGTTATTTGCAATCGTAAAGATTATGACTGGGCAATCAACATTTTAAAAAAATACAAGTTAACCGAAAAATGCGAGGTATTGTTTTCGCCGGTTAATCTTGAGGACAGTGGCAATATGGTAAAAGATCTAGCTGAATGGATTTTGGCCGATCAATTACAGGTGCGTTTCCAAATACAGTTACATAAAATGATTTGGGGTAATGTTCAAGGCGTTTAAGTTTTATATCTTAGTTTTATTCTTAATGTTCTATTCGAAAGCATCTTCTGCATCGTCAAGACTAGTGCCTTTTAGCCGGTTAATATCATAAGAAGGGCCGGCTGGTCTTTTGTGTGCCGGTACGACAGTCTCTTTTTTAATGGCTTTAACCTCTTTTGCCTGGTGTGTAGCCTTTGCCGTTTGAGTAGCTGCTGGTTTTATTTTTGCAGGTTTAACTTTTTTTGTTATTGGTTTTTTAATTCTAGCTTTTTTAAGGACTGTTCTTACAGGTTTGGATCTTTTAACAACAACCGGTTTTTTAACTTTTACTTTTATTTTTTTAAGCTTTAGCTTTTTCGCTAGTTTTTCTTTGGCTATTTTAGCTTTTAGTTGGCTAATTCGGGTAGCCGCATTAGTATGGCCACTTTTTTCTGCTTTGCTATACCATTCAATCGCTTTGACATA
The DNA here is from genome assembly GCA_964472525.1 of uncultured Thioalkalispiraceae bacterium. Lineage (GTDB taxonomy): Bacteria > Pseudomonadota > Gammaproteobacteria > UBA6429 > Thiohalophilaceae > SZUA-37. The sequence continues at coordinate 70,981 of CAYYLL010000013.1, forward strand.
ATTTTGTTTAACGCCGCGACCTTCTTCATACATTTCACCTAGAATATACTGTGCTTTTATATTGCCGTATCCTGCCATTTTTGTCTGGAAGTCAAATACATTTTTCCAGTTATCATCCACAACTTCAGCGGAAGCTTGAGTCCCAAGCAGCAGCAGGGATAACAACAGACTTAATGTGATAATATGTTTCATAAGTAAACACTCTTAATTTACTTTACTTATCGGCAATGTGGTATTGAACTTTAGATTCTCAATGAAAAAGGCAAAAAATTCAACTAAATAGCGCATTTTTCACGATATAATAATACGTTGATGTTGAATGGTAGTGGATTAATGGCACGGGTATGGCTGAATAATGAATAAAGCGGTTATTTTATTGTCCGGTGGTTTAGATTCAGTCACCACACTGGCTATTGCGCAATCTCAAGGTTATCAATGCCATGCGTTGAGTTTTGATTATGGTCAACGACATCGTTCTGAATTAGATGCAGTAAAACGTATTCTGGCGCAGTTTACGGAAGTGGCCCATAAAGTTATCCATCTCGATCTTGATCAAATTGGCGGTTCGGCATTAACGGATACCGATATTGCTGTGCCCACGCACCCCTCAACGGGTATCCCCGTTACTTATGTACCGGCTCGAAATACAATATTTTTGTCACTTGCGTTGGGTTGGGCTGAAGTCTTATCGGCTGAGGCCATTTTTATTGGTGTTAATGCGGTGGATTATTCGGGCTACCCAGATTGCCGTCCTGAATATATTAATTGTTTTCAATCACTTGCAAATCTTGCCACCAAGCAGGCGGTAGAAGGAAAAACGATTAAACTGGAAACGCCTCTTATCCATTTAAGTAAAGCTGAAATTATTCAAAAAGGCACCAAGTTGGGTATTGATTACAGCCTCACGGTTTCATGTTATGCCGCCGATTCGGAAGGCCGAGCCTGTGGTCAATGTGATAGTTGCCGTTTGCGAGCAGCCGGTTTTGTCGGCGCGGGTATCAGCGACCCCACTGTTTATCAATCTTCGGTCATCTATCAGTAGTTACTAATATACTGTTATTTGACTGCAAATCGCATTGTTGGTTATCGACTCACCGCTTCCGTGCGTTACATGTGTGGGGCATTTCTGTATAATCACCTAAATTTCAACACAAAGTCCGACCATTAAGCTGATTTTGTAAAAAAAATATAATACTTTTGAGGAACAGATTATGACATTTGAAAGTTTTGCCACAGGGCATTCTTTAATTCTTTGGATGGGATTTGGTATTGCCCTGATTATGGGAGCCGTTGTTAACAAAACCAATTTTTGCACAATGGGTGCGGTGTCAGATCTCGTGAACATGGGAGATTCTGGTCGCTTACGTGCGTGGGTTCTGGCCATGGCCATTGCCTTGCTTGGAGTGACTATTTTTGAAGCAATGTCGTATTTTAGTGTGGATGTCACTCGCCCTCCGTATCGAGGCAGTAACTTTGCTTGGTTAGAATATGTGATTGGCGGTATTATGTTTGGTACGGGGATGACCTTGGGCAGTGGTTGTGGCAATAAAACATTGATTCGTGTTGGTGGTGGTAATATCAAATCACTTATCGTTTTGGCTGTTGTTGGACTGTTTGCCTATTATATGATTAACCCATTCCCTGGTACGGATAAAACCATTTATTCAGAAGTATTTTACCCTTGGACAAGCCTTGCTTCGATTAGCCTTGTCGGTAAACAGGATTTGGGTGGCTTAATTAACGCTGCGACTGGTATCGATGTTGGTACATTACGCTTAGTTATTGGCTTGTTAATCGTGGTGGCCTTAACCTTTACTGTATTCCGCTCAAGTGATTTCCGTAGCAACAGGGATAATATCCTTGGTGGAACGGTTGTGGGACTTGCCGTTTTAGCTGCGTGGTATGTTACGGGTGGTTTTGCTACCATCTCAGCAGATGGCGATACTTATAGCTGGGTTCAGTATGCCAGTAATGACGTTTGGTCATTAATTGAAGAAGGCAAGCGTCCTCCGGCTGTTGCTATCCAATCTTTTACTTTTATTAATCCAATGGGCGAAAGTTTTGGTTATGTCCTAAGTGGCTTTAATCCTAGTGTTATCACATTCGGTTTAATGTCCTTATTTGGTGTTATTTCAGGGTCATTTTTGTGGTCACTTATCTCAAGAACTTTCCGAATTGAATGGTTTGTTGATTTTAAAGATTTTAGAACACACTTTGTCGGTGCTATCTTAATGGGTGTTGGTGGGGTGTTATCATTAGGTTGTACTTTTGGACAAGGTATTACGGGGGTTTCAACATTGTCTGTTGGTTCAATGATAGCCCTCGCAAGCATCATTTTTGGTAGTGCCTTAACAATGAAAATCCAATACTACAAAATGTGTTATGAAGATGAAGCAACTTTCTTTAAAGCACTTATTAGTGCATTAGTGGATATGCGTTTATTACCCGGTGGAATGCGCAAATTAGATGCGATTTAATTGCGGATACTTCATTGCGCGTATTTATCGGTATTTAACTCTAGATTTTAGCAGCGGAAATAACATTTTCACTTGTTATTTCCGCTAGTTAATGTAAAATTCCGCCTTCGTTTATGGGCCGTTAGCTCAGTCGGTAGAGCAGTTGGCTTTTAACCAATTGGTCGAGCGTTCAAGTCGCTCACGGCCCACCATATACAAAATGCCTCTTGTTTATTTAGTTGCAAGGGGCATTTTTTTAGTGTCAGTTTCTCCTTCTTTTTACTGACACTTATGATGTTTTTCTATCTATTTATCCCAAAACACAAAGCCTGTTTCTCCTTCTTTTTACAGCCATTTATGATTTTTTTGTAATTTTTTACCCTTGCCACAAAAAAGTAATATTATTTATGTGACGGGGTTAAACATTCCTGTTCGCATTTTGCTATGTACATCAAATAAATATTTCCAGTTTAGCCTATATTTACTGACAACTTTATAGGCATACTTTAGGAGTATGTATGGATATTATTCTCGATGTAGAGGGAATGCAGGGATTGAATTTTTCGAGAACGAGAAAAACTAATCTAGCGTATTTAATTATCTTATTCTCGTTCTCTTTTTTTCTGGTTTCTTGTGGTGGTGGTAATGGCCCGGGTGATGAAGGCGAAAATTCTGCTGCCAGTCAGAATTCGTCCAATGTCGCATATAATAATGGAGCGGGGCAATCAAATATCGCCGTGCAAACAAAGAATCACTCAACAATTGTTGCAGCCGATGTTTGTCAGGCTGCAAATATCTTGCTTTGTGAAGATTTTGAATGGAGTTCTAGCCTTGCTTATCATGCGAGTAAACAAGATTGGCAACTAAAAGGTTGGCAATTTAGGGGGAGTCAGCCAAGCGGTACGGATTGTAATTCAGTCGGTGCAGATGGCAGTCAGTGTGCACTTAAGTGGGTTCAAAATAAAAATGTAACGTTAAACACACTACAAAAAGCAAGCTATGTTTTTTCAGAATACGGTTCGGCATATAATAAAATAGTACTAAGTTGGAAGGCGAAGTGGTCGGCCAACTGGAGCTGGAATGCTGCTTTGAACCCCCATGTTAGTTTAGAAACTACAAATTTAAGTTCTACTCAAACACCTTTGATCTCGTTTGGTTTTAACCAAACGGGCATTGCCGAAATTATAATTGCAGAATATAAGCTCTGTGGACGAGAGAAGCGAACCATTAAATCTGATAAAGCGATTATATTTGATAACACCCTTTTAGCTGGGTGGCATTACTTTAAGCTAACGGTTAATAGCCGTTACGATACAGGTAACAAGGATACCGTGCAGTTGAGTATCGATAATAATGTGGTGCTTAGCGTTTCAGATGTTAATTTAAATTGTGGTTCTGGAGGGATAACGACAAATACTATTACCTATATGTCGAATAGCAATAACCCTACGGTAAAGGCAGAACAACATATGTTGGTCGATAATATTTTGTTAACGATGTAGAACGGCTTAATCTATTTTTAACTTTAAGCGTTTAGCCGTATCTTTTAGAGCGTCTTCGCGGTTGCTATAAACAAAATTATTTCCTATTAAATCTGGGATCCCTTGTTTTTCTAAAAAGGAATAAACTTTTTTCTGTGTACCAACTAGGAAAACATGGCGTTTCTCAGATTGTGCCGTCTCAATAATATTGAACAGTGCGCGTGATGACGAATAGTCAAGTTGCGGCACTTTGGATAAATCTATCATCAGGGTGTCATAGTCTGTATAGCCATTTAAACAACGGAGCATACCTTTTGCTGCGCCAAAACTTAATGCACCACCAATATGGTAAAGTAAGATTCGGCCTCCAGCTTCACTCATAATCTTAGATTCCAATTTAGATAACGGCATTTCTGGGTTAGCCTCTCCATTTGTAATGGTTGAGATACTGTCTATTTGTAAATCAGTCGAACGCTTTAAGAACAAGAAGCTGGCAATCGTCATCCCTACTGCAACGGCTTCGAGTAAACCGACGAACACCGTTAAAAATAAAACAATAAGCATAATGATGACGCCGGCTTTAGGGGCTCCTTTAATATTTTTTAAGTACTCCCAATCAACAATATCTGTACCAACCTTAATGAGGATACCGGCTAAAACAGCTTTGGGAATATAGGAAGCCAGAGAGCCAGCACCAAGTACAATAATTAATAAAACAACGGCATGTAATGCACCGGAAATAGGCGTTGAGGCTGTAGAAAAACCCTCTTACGCTCACTTTTTTGGTACAATGACTT